>JAKADT010000044.1:0-9138 GCA_021820245.1 Thermoplasmata archaeon
ACCTTCCTAACACAGACGAGGGAGCATCAGATCAATATTGCCGTTGCGATCCCTATCTGCGCAATGTATGAATGCATTTCCTGTTGTTGCGAATTGGTACCGTGGTTATAAATTTGACGATATTTCAAATTTCACGAAATCTCTTTATATTCATTATGGATACCTGACAATGCTTTCTATGAATCAGATTTCAAGGAAGAAGGCAGCGTGCAATGATCTTCTTTCATGTCTTTATTCCCTCAATGAGATTGACTACAAGATTTTCTATTCCTTGAACAACAGGGAAGAAAAAACACTGGATCAACTGGCCATGGAAGTAAAAAGGAATCGTACAACTGTCTACAAGAATTTACAGAAACTCAGCTCATTGGGTCTCGTTAAAAAAGAGATGAGATGTATAGAGACTGGGGGTCAGTACCTGGTTTTCAGATCGCTTGACTTTCAGGAGTTGAGAAGTGTACTGGAAGCAAAGGTGAGGGAGACCAAAAACAATCTTGATGCAATGCTCAGAAAATTCAGCGAAGGCTACTGAACGTTCTAATGCGCCTTAACTGAAATATAATCACGGATGGAATCGAAAAAGTTTTTTCCCAGGATATTTTTATTTATTCCTTCGGGGAGCTTTCCGAAATAATTGTAGACTCTTTCCGGATGCGGCATTAACCCGATCACATTTCCCTGAGCGTTGCTGAGACCCGCGATTGACCCGTCCGAGCCATTTGGATTCCACGGGTATGATGCAGGATTTCCGTCTGGCATTGAATACCTGAATAAAATCTGTCCACTCTCCTCCAGCTTTTCAACAAAATTATTGTCTCTTGCAGTAACAATCCGCCCCTCAGCATGTGCCACAGGAACCATATAAGGGAAATCTTTCTGTATTTTGCCCAGTATGCTACTTTTTCCAGTGAGCTTAACATAGCACATTCTGCATTCGAACCTGTTTGATCCATTGGGAGCCAGTCCAACTCTTCTCTCTTTTCTTCCATCGAGATCGGGAATGAACCCCAGCTCAGCAAGGATCTGGAAACCATTGCACACCCCTATCACTGGTTTTCCCTCGTCTACAAATTTTTTCAGGTCTTTAAGGGAATACTCGGCCAGTCTGGCAGAGAATATTGAACCTGCCCTTATGTAATCACCGGCCGAAAAACCACCGGGAAGAAATATGGATGAAAAACTTTGGAGGTCATACCTCTTATTTTTAAGTTCGTTTATATGAACGTATCTGGGCACAAAACCAGAATCCTGAAAAGCATGAAAAGCCTCGTCCTCACAATTCGTACCTTCCATGCGTATAATTGCAACTTCCGGTTTTTCCATCTGGGATTTCTCTTACTGTCCGCCTCTTCTTTCCTTGGCTTTCATTCTCAGTCCCGTGTAACCGCATTTTCTGCATTGTTTGGCTCTCGGAGAGTTTCTTGCATTGCATTTCATACATATCTTTTTGTTAAGTCTTCTCTCAACTGCTTCGGGGAATGCCATAATTTATCATCCTTCTGATCTATGCCGGATAATTTTGAATCAATATTAAAGTTATTGCATTGAGAACCCAAAGAAGACAGATCGAACGTTCTGAATGATCAGGATGGAATATAAAAATGACTTATATGTGTATGAAAAAACTGGAAGAACTAACCCTTTCGATATGATTTCCATTCATGCATGAAAACAACAAGACCTGTCTTCTATCCGCTCTTGAAACATGAGATCCACTCATGAGGCCCCATATTACGACTTCATGTATTAATCTGGACCTACAAAAGCCATTGCTTGCAGGATTTGGTACCCCTGCAAGTTCCCACAGGAGGCTTCCAACTCAAAGGACTGCAAACAGAATCTCCACTATATTGAACCTCATCCAACCACAATGTACTCTGTCTTTCTTGCCAATCTTCCACTTCGCTTAAACGGGAACCAATGAAATGATATGCAACGCTGCAGCTTTCACCTATGTCTGCCGGAGGAGACCTCAGTGTCCAGATAACAAAGTCGTGTTTTTCCTTGCTTTCATCCCTATCCTGCGAAGACGGAATTTCAGCTCCAAACTGTTGGTTTCTATGCTATCTCCAGAGCAACTATCTCCCAAATAATGAGAAAAAATACTATGAAATTCATGAGCAGCGCAATATTTGCTATTGTTTTTTCCTCGCCGAGTTTCGCGAATATTCTCCTTCTGGAAGTGATCTTGAGGGTGTCTTTAAAGAATTGCCCCCCGTCAAGAATAAAGAATGGAAGAGCGTTTGTTAATCCAAGGAGAAAGTCCATCCAGAACAGCCAGAACAACATATTGAAAAGTCCCCAGAATATGAATGGATTAAATGGTGTTGAAAACAGGCTTGCAAGTTTTCCAGGAATTGGTGAAAGTCCAGAGAACGGAAGTGCTATTGTGCCCAGGGTTCCATACCATGGGCTTGTAAGCATGGATGTTCCAAGAACCTCTGATCTTATGTCGTTTATTGGAATCAAGCTTATCCCAAGATAACTTATCTCAACCCCTATGAAACTCTGGTTTTTGTAGGAATAACTGTTTGCAGTTGGGTCATACTGGGAATAGTAACTGTACTTTGATCCGGTTATTAAGGTAAAATTTTTCTCAACGGGACTGCTTAGGTTTGAATTGTAATTCAGTGTGATGACTTTTATGCTGGTATCCGGCCTTATGTTATTCAGAATATTGCTCAGTTGTGTTGAGTTATACACATACTCTCCATTTAATTTATATAATATACTCCCAGGCGTTATATTACCGTATGCTGGAAACCCTCTAATCGTACCTGCTACCACCAGACCAGCTGGAACTTTTTGTTGCGCATAAGTGTGGCCATTGAATACCGTTACATCAGTTATGCTTCCAGGTATCAGTGTTGAGTTTTCCATTATGCTGTAAAGTTGTGTACCCGAGTAGTTCCCAATGGAAGTTATCTCACTCTGGTCCGGTATTGAACTGTAAGAAGAATTGGCCTGCACACTTTCAACATAAAGTCCTGAATGTATGGGTGTTGCCACTGGGGCCAATACAAAAAGAAGTATCAGTAACGCAAATATTGCTATCACAATATTTATGCCTGGTCCGGAAGCAAATATCCTTCTCCTTATGACTGGATCGGCGTCAGTTACCTCCTTTTCATCAGGTTCAACAAATGCCCCTATGGGAACAATGAAAAAAAGTGCTCCCACCGATTTCACAGTTATATTGTGCTTTTTTGCCACAATTCCATGGAAAAATTCGTGAATCACCACTGCGGCAATAAGTGAAACAGTGCCAAATACAATAGGTATTGCCGGATTGATTCCCGGTAAAACGAGATATAGAAGGAGGGATGGGGGACTCACGTTCCGCACTACAGTTGCCAGGTAAGAACCATACGCCAGGAATACCATAGCAACTACTGAAGAAATGATTACCAGCACTACTGATATCCTGGAGAATGCTATTCCGGGAAACCTTGAAGATACTTTGTCCATTATCTTACGGTTTTTAACCGCCTTTACCATAATTGCAGGACCCATAAACGAAAAATGCTTTGATTTTCTTATAAATGGGGCTGCAATTACAAGTATGAGACCCCATATAATAAGGATCAGTAGAACGATGAGAATAGGGTTAGGCATTGCCAGCTATAATAAAACCTTCAATTATAATCCTTTTCACTCTCCAATGTGTTTAAGTTTTAAAAATGCCGATGTAAAATGAAGAATAAATCGTTAATTGACTATCAAAAAATATGGCCTCCAAAACCTTTAAATGTTGAATTACCTAATTTACACCATGAAAACTACGATATCTCACATAAAGGCTGACATTGGTAGTCTTCCGGGACATTCCAGTGTGTATGAACCTGTTGTACAGGAAGTTGGCAAATTCATCAGGGAACATGGAAACGGACTCCTGAGTGACCATTTTATCTCTCATGTGGGAGATGACATACAGATTACTATGGTACATGACAGAGGAGTTGACGATCCGGAAGTTCATGAGCTGGCCTGGAATGCTTTCATAGCAGGTACGGCTCTGGCAAAAAAGGTTGGATTGTACGGGGCAGGGCAGGATCTTCTCAAGGATTCCTTTTCCGGCAACATCAAGGGAATGGGTCCAGGTGTCGCCGAGATGGAGATAAATGCACGAAAATCAGAGCCTTTTATTATCTACATGATGGACAAAACGGAACCTGGAGCTTTTAATTTCCCCATATTCAAGATGTTTGCGGATCCTTATAACACTCCAGGGCTGGTTATAGATCCGAATATGCACGATGGATTTAAATTTGAGATATGGGATATTATCGAAGGAAAAAAGATTTACCTCAGTACTCCTGAGCACATGTATGACATCATGGGCATGATAGGTTCCAAGAGCAGATATGTTGTCAAGAGAGTTTTCACCAGAGATAACCATGAAAAACTTCCTGATGAGAATGTAGCTGTGATCACCACTGATAAACTTTCCTTCATTGCAGGCGAATATGTGGGGAAGGATGACCCTGCAGGAATTGTCAGGATACAGTCTGGATTGCCTGCGGCTGGAGAATCCCTGGAGGCATTCTCCCACCCTTATCTGGTATCAGGGTGGATGAGGGGTTCCTTCAATGGGCCTCTTATGCCAGTTGGAATGAAAGATGCAAAGATGACAAGATTCGATGGTCCTCCAAGAGTAGTTGCACTTGGGTTTGTACTTAAGGATGGAAAACTGACTGGTCCTGTTGATATGTTTGATGATCCTGCTTTCGATGGGGCAAGAAAAACAGCAGTTGACATCGTAGACTACCTGAGGAGAATGGGTCCATTTGAGCCACACAGGCTTCCTGAAGATGAAATGGAATACACCTCTCTTCCGAGAGTTCTTGAGAAGCTCAAACCACAGTTCCAGCATATAGATATGGCCCCACCCAAGAAGAAGCTTAAAGTTTCTACAAAGGACTTTGATTGAGCAAAACTCAGTTTTTGCTTTTTCTTTCTTTTAGATAATTTCTGATATCGTAGAAGAATATATTATCATAAGGACATGCTTCGAGACATGAGGCTGCCCCAACACATTTTGAGCTTTTAAACTCTCCTGTTTTTATAAATTGTCCGGCAAGATCGCCCAGTCCAACTTCACAAGCGGAAACACAGTCTTTAGTCGTGCACGTTACGCAGGTATGTGGATCTTTCACTTTGAGTTTGAACAATCCCAATTTGCTGAATAACCCCACGAATGTCCCAGTGGTGCACCACCCGTATCTTCTGCATGGGCTCATTCCCACGAATGGCATGGATATGAAGAAAATATACCAGAGGAAATTCCATATAAAAAATGAAAAGTAAACTGAAACATCTATACCGTAAAGATCGAAATAACCTATCTTTGTCGTGGTAAAATAGGAGAGCAATGAGACAGCAATCATTATGACCCAAAGAGATGAAATTACGGAAATAACCCACCCTTTAAAATGACTGCCTATATTTTTCCTGCTGAATCTGGATTCGTAATTGAATGAGATCATGGACTGACCAAATGTTCCACCGTACATTACCGCAGAGGGACACAGTGTGCTGCAGTAGCTCCTTCTTCCGAAAAGTAAGGCCAGCACCGCATAAAGCGCGTAACTTCCAAGAAGTGCTCCAACCATATATGGATAAAGGGGGGAAAGTGCCCCGACATTGGCCCATAATGGAAGTCTTGAGTGAGTGGCATTCCCTATGAAATTTGGATATATTATGGTATAGAGGGCAAAAGCAATGAGGGCCATGGAAAGATTTATTCTCTTCTCCTTCCACTGAATATTCTTCATGCGAAGCACCACAAGAGAGCCCATTTCAATGCCCATTATGGAGAGAAAAATGTAATAGTTTGGAACTGCCCCAAAAACGTAGAAAATATCTACAATGATAGATTTGGTAGTGAAGACCGTAACACCTCCAAGCATATTTGAAAATATTACAAGATTTTTAAAACCTGTGGAGAAATAAGGGGCATAGGCCTGGAATTCAATTGCTGCTGCAAGGAACCACTCTGAAATAAATGATGTGATCAGAATAAGAAATACAAACTTCGGATTTTTTATCCATCCTGTTCTTTTTTTATCCGGTTTTGCTGTTGGGAAATGGATGTGCAGGTAGAGAAGCATCCCCACAACCATAGCTATGCCGTAAATGGACCAACCTACATAAAAAGGTCTATGGTATAGGGTTCCGATAAATATGGAGGCACTCATGAGAGTGTAAAGCAGGAAAATATTCCTCATCAAGACCATATCTTTTGGGAATAGCGAAGTTCTTCCCCTGGAGATCTTTTCGTAAAAAATGATCATGAATAATACCATGCTTCCAGTGCCCAGTAATGTTCCCGGGAGAACAAAATTTTCCTGGCCGAGTAAGGTTGGACTGAAAATGCTTTGAATCATGATGCTCAGGGAGATTAACCGGTTAAGGGAACTCTCAACTGTAATGGCAATTATAACCACCATTTCAGCAACCATAGGGAGAATGAAAAGGTAGGAATTCAAGCTTGAACTTATCACTGATAACACGTTCGAAAGTAGTGAATAATCTGTGGAAGTGGGATAATAACCGAAACCAATCAGCCTTAGAAATATCCCCATAGACACTTCATTGAACACAATGAGAAATATTATGGTGGTCGAAACTGAACGGTTGAAACCTATGAATTTCTTTGAAAATGATAGCCAGAGTAGATAAATCACTGCAATGGACATTTCAAACATCGAGATGTTAAGGGCAATGACCGCATTGAGAAAGGTGACAGGAAATGCCAGGTAATATGTTATGGAATCAAGCATGCTCGCCATCATAGACAGAGCTATAACCGCTATTGAAAAATCTCTGTAAGTAAACTCTGGTCGTCTTTTAAGGGAGAAAAATATCAGATATGATATGAATGCTGTCATAAATATCTCTGTCAAAACAACAGCAACGATGTTTTCCATCGGGGAGCTAATAGTATCATCAATTAATACAGTTTGCATGGGTTATCTGTGGTCTTTTCCTAGTTTGATGCAAGACAAATTAACCACATTTGGGAGATTTTTGATATTATAAAATCATCAACTATATATGCCATCTGGATATAGAAAATAATGGAATTAGATTATAAGTCCCTACTTGAAATGGATGATGAAGACAGAAAAAAAATGCTTACAAAATTTCTGGTTGAAACCCTGGGAAAAAATGAGGAGGATCAGATCACCGACTTTCAGGAAATGATTGTTCATACGGCAAAAGAGTACAACGATCGGGAATACATAGATCTATGCAAGGTCATTCTTACAATTATTTACTCAATGGATGAGCAGAGTATAAAAAAGCTTATGGAGGCCAGACTCGAGGCTAATTTTGAACTTGAAGACCTCTTTGAGAAGTCAGTGGATAGCACGAATCTTCTTAAAGCCATTGAAGAATTGCCACAGGAGGATCGCATAATAGATATTCTCAAAAAATACGGAATACTCCCGTGACCTCCTATCATTGATCTAGAATGGGTCTTCCCACCAAAAGGTCTCCGGCGGTATCTCCATGGCTTGTTCAGGTACGTATAGCGCTATATGCTATCCGACCTATTTCACTTCTGTCTACCAGAGAATTGAACAGTGTTCTGGCAACAATATTATGTTTTCTCTCGCTTTCCTTCGCTGTCTTTTGAAATGTTATAATTTCATACTGTTCTGACAATCTTCCGATGAAGAAACATCACGGGATCGACCCTCTTGAAAAAAAAATAGAGAGTTCTGATTTGTGGTTTAAAGCTCATTTAAGTAGGCATAAAATCGCCATCTCATACCGCAAAACATTAAATAAATTAGTTACAATACCTTGTTATGAAAAATGACCAAAGAGTTGTGGTCAGTTTACTAATAGTGGGCGTTATAGTTGGGATTGCCTCTGATTTCCTGTTATCATTTCTGTTGACAGGTTTTTTTGCTGGTGACCCAGGAACGCAGGCTGAAAGAATCCTGGCACCTTATATGGCCACAGGTATTGCTACTGCGTTTTTTACCATAACGATGCTGTTTTATCCCGTTTATAAAAAAGGAGATAAAACACACAACTGGGAGGATTACAGATGAGTCCTAAAGGGAAAACCGAAATAATGTGGTTACTGGGAGTTTCTGCAATTTTGATAGTCTCCGCGACCGTAAATATAGCATTTATTGACGGACATACCTCGAATATAGCACAACCAACCGACCTTCAGACCGTACCGGCTAACTCAACGATCATAAATGTCACCGGTTCACAGTGGGTCTGGGAATTTCAGATAGGTAACCAGACCTATTTTAATTCTGGAAACAGTCACAGTGGCGCTTTACCGTTAATAGTAAACCATACTTACACATTCGAGGTTACGTCTAAAGACGTGATTCATGATCTTTCGATTCCTGAATTTGGAGTGCAGTCCTATGCTGTACCGGGCCATGAAAATCAGGTATCTTTCAAACCCACCAAGGTAGGATATTATTATTTTGAATGTGTCGAATACTGTGGATTTGAGCATTACGAAATGAGGGGTTATATAGATGTAACAAACGGAGGTGCGAGCTAAATGTCATTCATGCCTGTATCGTATCAACCCCTTCCCGGTGTGGTACCTGGAGCAACGCATTACGTGCTTGAAGCAATGATCGTTCTTACCATAGTTGGGGTGCTTACTTTTTACATATACTACCTGATTTCATCAAGAAAAGAGGCGATTGAGGAAGCTGCGCAGAAGGAGGGATATTCTGATTCATCTGAATACGTGCGAGACAAAATGTACGGAAGAAAGAGACGTGCCGACTTCTCTATTTTACTGTACGATGACGCAAAAAGCATAGGGTTGAGGTACCTCTTTACTGGAATTGCATTCCTCTTCCTTGCGGGTTCATTTGGTGTGATGATGAGAGTCAGTCTGGTCGATCCAAATCCCGTGGTAATAAGCCCAGTACTTTATGACATATTCCTGACACAACATGCTGTTCTGATGATTTACATGTTCGCAATAGGGGTCTCATTGGGCTTTGCATACTACCTGTTGCCCTCCTACCTGAGACTCAAGAAAGACAACATGGGTACACTTTCATCGGTTGCTTACTGGATATGGCTCCTTGGAGGAGCTCTTTTTGTGGTTTCAAGATCGTCAATGAGATGGTACCTGTATCC
>JAKADT010000044.1:9238-13624 GCA_021820245.1 Thermoplasmata archaeon
TCATTCGTGGTGGTCATACCATCGGCCATATCTGTGTTCAACTGGATTGCCACTTTGTGGACTGCAAGCAGGATCAGGCTGTCCACTCCAATGCTTTTTGTAATCAATTCGATCTTTGACTTCGTACTTGGCGGTATTGAAGGAGTTATGCTCGCAAATGACAGCTTCAATGAGACAACTCACGGGACCTATTTTGTCACGGGTCACTTCCATTTCATATTTGTCGGAATGACGCTTGGTATAACCCTGGCAGCATTCTACATGCTATATCCCACGCTATCAGGAGGGAGAGTTTATAACGAAAGACTGGCGAAGTGGCATTTCTATATAACTGCATTTGGTTCATTCCTCATGTCATTTTCATGGTCGATTGGGGGGTTCCTGGGTATGCCAAGGGCAGTTGCAGGATATTTCCCATTCTTCCAGCCGTATCAGGATAGTGCAATCATAGGAGGAATCATAATAGGAATTGGACAGCTCGTATTCCTGTATAATATTTCGACAAGCTGGCTTAAGAAACCGGTGACCGATACAAACAATGCATTCGAAACAGTTGAGGATATACCTGCTGCAGTTGCGTCTGATAGCCAGATTGCGAATGGTGGTGAGTAAAAATGGAAGGAAATAAAGGAGGAGTTACTTTAGCGCTTGTAATAGTAGTTGTGATAGCTTTATCGATGACATACATACTCAGTGCTCCGACTGTTGAGGGAATTACACCAACCAACTTCAACCATAAATACGTTGCATCCGTTGACCTGGGTGCCAATGCAAATGGATGGGATTTTCCCACTGGGCCATACCACTTTGGCAATGGAACAGTAAATCCAACGTTTTATTACAAAGTTGGAACGCTGGTATATTATAACGTGACAGAGGAAGACGACCTTCCACACACTTTAACGATAGGATATGACGGTTCGGCAACTTCAACGGTTGGTTCCAGTCTAATAGCTAATCCTAGCCTTATAAAGAAAAGCCCAACTTCATATGAATTCGCATCAAAGTCGTACACAGTAGTTACACAATCCCAGCTTACTCAGGTTCCCGGGCATACGGCATCCGGTAAATTTCCCTTTCAAACAGCTGGTGTCTACACATACTGGTGCACGGTTCATCCAACCACCATGTATGGTCTAATATTTGTGAATGCTACAACAGCTGGTTCCAGCGTACAGTTTCATCAGCTGAATAATACCCCGGTGCTTCACAGCGGGCAAAATCCATTTAACTCATTTAACTTCAAATACCAGTATACAATAACAAACACAAATATTGCCAAAACCGGTGAAAACTTTGAAGATCAATGATTTTTTAAAAATTTCTAAATTTGAAATAACCTTTTTAGTGGATATGGTTGCAATCGCTGGCTTCCTTTCCGTAAGATCGAGTTTAACACATCTGGTACTTTTGGTTCCCCTTATGGTTGCCGGAACGCTTGCATCCATGTCCGCTTCCATTTTCAATAACGTTTACGACATGGATATAGACAGAAAAATGAAACGTACTTCCGGCAGGGAATCCATAATAAATAACACGAATTACAAGAGGGTATCCATAATAGCTGGTATAATGCTACTTGTTGCCATAGTTACTGGCATTATCTTCATAAACGTGCTGAGTACAATATTCATAGTTGCAGGCTTTGCAAGCTACGTATTTCTCTATACCATATTATTGAAGAGGAGGACCAGTTGGAATATTGTAATTGGAGGAATCGCAGGAAGTTTTCCTGCATTGGCAGGTAGTACAGCACTCTTTGGAAACATAAATCTCACATCTATTTTCATAGCGTCTCTTGTGTTCATGTGGACTCCAACCCATTTCTGGTCTCTTGCAACAAACAATGCAGATGATTATACCAATGCTGAAGTACCGATGCTCCCATCAAAGGTTGGTATTAAAAAAGGGGCCTTCTGGATTCTGATCAATACTATTGTACTGATTTCTTTGAGTCTTCTGCCATTTCTCTTCAGGGAAATCAAGGTTGGACTTCCATATTATGCTCTTGCAGCAGTTCTGGATGCATACCTTCTCTACTCGGTCCTTCGTCCATTCATCCATAACTATTCAAAAATCTATTTCAAAAAGGCGTTTCACTTTTCCAACCTCTATTTGCTCATACTGTTGGTAGCTCTGTTTTTTGTTAACGTTGCGTGATAGATTTGCCTGGCAGAAGTGATGTCAAGTACATTGCTTTATATTACGTGGCTACAGTACTTTATTTTTTCCTGTCGCTTAACTTTCACATAATTCATGTTTCACATCTTGTAACATACGAATTCATAGTCCTTGTTTCTCTCTTTTTCATATTTCCAGGTTTATCATTCTTCTTTAAATCACTGCCCATTGTAAGGAAATATCTCCTGTTCACGTCGGTTCTTCTGACCATATTCCTGGTTGTGATAACATTTTTTTATACCGTATTCCTCATATTCCCGGCACTGTCTTTAATATCTCTCCTGGCTTTTATGGCAAATAGCAAGGATTATTCCATCATGGATCACAGGAAACTCGTGGCATTCGTTGCAATATTCTCGGTTATATATGCCCTTGCGGACCTTATAAGAACTGGTAATGTTCCGGCATATGTTGGAATATCATTCACTTCAATTTATGATAATATTAATCCCATAGGGACCCCATTTCTCTTCTATCAGGGGATTGTAATTTACGACAGGCTTCTTCTAATTTCGATTAGCGGTCCCACATTTTTCCTGTTTGCAGTACTGTCAGCCCTGCTCACGGAGAATTATTTCCTGATTTTCTCATTTGCCGGTAGAGAAAAAAGAAATATAGTTAGCAGTACAGCTTCCGGTGTGGTTTCTGCACTTAGCTGCCAGTGTGAGAGCCTTTCAATATTTTTTCCAACAGTTGTCGCCTTTCTTTTAACATTTGCAATTATTCCACTGATTATTGAAAGCATAGTGTTTGTACTTTTAACAAACATACTTCTTAACTATTATTTCAACCGTGGGATACAGAACAAGTTTCTTGAGAAAATGTGGCCGAAGGAGGGGAGTACCGGGTTTATGCTTGGTTCCGTGGTCATACTGCTGAGTGTGCCTGTTATGGAGACTGTGGGCATCGCGTTCAATCTTCAGAGAGATCTCTATTTTTTCAGCTGGATTAACATCGGTATGTTTCTAGAGGGAATTTTTCTTGTAATAGTCGTGAACTTTATTTTAAAAATTGATGCGTCAAGATTCACTGATCTGTTTAAGTATGCAGGAATACCTGGTTCCATAGCGCTCATGTTTATATGGTATATACCTTATTTCACATCATTTGCTTATGCCAGTCCCCAGTTATTTTCATTGATGAGCATAAGTTCAATACTCGCCGGGATGGTTACCGGGTTAACTTATTATTCGCTGAAGCAGGTAAACAGGAGACTATTCTATGAGTTCGTGGCAATGATGATCAGCATGTTTTCCATAATCATATTCTATCTTTCCATAGTTGGAGGTATAACCATATGGCCAGAGTTTGGACTTGAGCAACAGGTCATATTCAGCATAATAACATGGGCCGTTTCACTGCCATTCATGTGGTTTGGAACAAATATAACGTTCAGTGATTCAGTAGGGAGGAGAATTTACGGAAAAACAGGATTTGCGTGAAACAGGACTGTTTGTGATACTGGAAACTACGATTTTCATTCTATTTTACCTGAGTCTTTCTGCCTATGCAAATATTTTTTTTTATCTTTACATGGGCATCTCACCTCTTATTTTTGTGGTCTTGATTTCTCAGATTAGGGTATTGAAAGAGAATGCAGTGCAGTCTCTTGCTTCCAAGGACATGATTATTTTCTTTTCTGTAATGGTTATATGGCTATTTCTTTATCCCATTCTTCACCAGTATGCTCCCTATGTTGTTGAGATATCGTATTACCCTGTTATTCTGGAGGAAATTAACTTCAGAATGATAATAGCAAGATATATCGGAAAATACACCGGATTGAGGAAAGCAACGGTTCTCCAGGCCATACTGTTTGCTGTCTTCTATCTCTCGGTTCCCATAATGGAGCCCGGGTCCTACCCTGGCATTTATCTCCCCATCTTCATATTTGATACATTCGGTATTGGTCTTGTCTACGGTGCTTTATATTACGTCAGAAAAAATATTTACCTCAGTGCCTCACTTCATCTTACACTTTATGCACTATCTCCGATTGTTCCAGCTGGCTTGGGATTCATTCCATATACCCTTACGGAAGTCTAAACTGGTGGTGATCCTCTCCCGGATTTCGCAGGGATCTACCACTTCAAAGATTGCTGCCGAAATTACTTGGGCTCGGATTCTCACTCTAAATGTTGAACTTTGAATCTAATATGACTGTTGGATTTTCCACGACCAGAGACAGTTACAGGTACATGGGCA
>JAKADT010000045.1 GCA_021820245.1 Thermoplasmata archaeon
ATAGGCGTTATTCAATTCATCCATGTCCGCAAATATGGCAAATATTGCTGGCCCCTTTCCACTCTGGGAACTGTGGGTCGCACCATGCCTCAGGAAATAGGAAACCTTCTCCATATCCCCACCATTTATGGCAGAAATCAATGTTCCGTTATATACCATTGCGCCGTAGATATCTCCCCTCTCAATGAGTCTCTGGATCTCAGCCGACCTCTTCCTGTAAATGGCAAAGGTTGAAAGATCAATATCCCTGCTTTTTCTTCCATTCAGGGAATATGCCACAAGTACAGGATCACTTTCCACATCTCTCCTTTCAAGCATCTCCATTGTGGTATTGTCAGTATGGCAGAATCCGCCATAGTAGCATGCACAAAGATCATCAAGAGCTCCCGTTATTGAAGTTCCGTTGTATACAGAAGCTTCAGCCGCAGTTTTCAAAAGTTTATGTTCTTCCAGGTTAAGGTCGTTGAGCTGTGTTATGCCATATATGACGGAAAGAGTCATTGCACTGCTGCTCTTGAGTCCATTCTCCATGGGTATCCTGCTTCTTGTTGTTACCGAGTAATCCATTCCAGTTCCATATCTTCTGTCCATGAATTCAAGTGTTTTTGAGACAGCATTGCTGAGAACCGATCTCCTGGATCTGGCAACAGTTGTCATCATGGGAAGATCGATTGTTACTGCTGCCCCTTTCCCGTTGAAAAACGCCGACAGAACGGAAAGGCCACCGTTGACTGTTACCTCAATTTCTTCCGAATTCTCCGGACTTCCATGCGTCTTCCACAAGATCCCTGACCTCTCTGTACGTGGAGTCAATACCTGTGAAAATCTTAAGGCTTTCCAGTGCCTGGTATATGTAGAGATCAAGTCCCGTAATACATTTTTTTCCTTTTTCAAGCCCGGTTTTCACAAGGGTGGTCTCTGGAGGGTTGTACACGGTATCAATGATGATTTCAGAGGATTCTATCAAATCCTCACTGAACGGCATTGAATGAACATCCGGATGCATGCCGGCAGGAGAACAGTTCACAAGCACATGATATTTCCCATCCAGTTCTCCATACCCCTCAATCCCGATCCTTTTTATTCCCCTGAAGTCGGAAAGTTTCTTTCCTGCGGCTTCCGGATTCCTGGAAAGAGCCGTGATGCTACCCGGGTGGAACTCAGTCAAGAGTGCCATGCATACAGAACGGAATATTCCACCTGTTCCTGCTATGAGTATATTTTTTCCTTCTATATCATGCCTCAGTTCTTCAATGGTTTTAACGAAACCGGAATAGTCTGTGTTATACCCGCACAGCAGCCCGTTCTCATTCAACACCGTATTGCAGGAACCTGTAGCTGTGACTACAGGATCATACCTGTCGAGAAGTTTCATTATTTCGACCTTGAGCGGTATGGTAACGTTGAAGCCATCCATGCCCTTCCTTGCAAATTCCGTAAGACGAGGGAGGTTTTCCCCTGTAACATCCATTGAAATATATATACCACCATACCCACTGGCAGAAAAAATACGGTTGAAGACAAACTGTCCAACGGAATGGCCAACAGGCCTGCCAACCAGCCCAAAAAGTTTCAGATTATCACGCTGCCGGGAGTGTGTCGAATGTCTCCATGAAGCTCCTCAGGTGGCTTCTGAGATTTTCAGGCGTCATCTTTACATTGCGGTGTGTTCCAAAATCCTCAGGTATGGACATGGTTATGGACCCCTGGCTCATCTTCTTGTCATTTTTCAGGTATTCCAGCATACTGTCAATGCCTATATCCCTCAGTGAGACCTGCTGTATGGAGAACCTGTTCATCTGGTTTCTTACCTCCTCCCTGATCTCTGCCTTAGTGATGCCCATCCTCTCCCCTATGTATGTTTCAACAAGCATTCCAGTTGCTATTGCAGGGCCATGGCTTATCCTGTTCTTTGTTGCAGACTCTATGGAGTGTCCTATGGTATGCCCGAAATTCAGTATGCTTCTCTCCCCCGTCCTGTCAAAGAAATCGCGGTTGGCTATTTCCCCCTTTATCTTTATGCTCTTGGATATGAGCTTGATCAGATCATCACCTGAGGAAAGTGAATTTATATCGTCATATTTTGCAAGTATCCTCAGTATTGTCTCGTCCTTAATGATCCCGTATTTTATCATCTCGCATATCCCGTCCCTGAGCTTCAGTGTGTCTCCACCCTTAAGGAAGTCTGTATCAACTATTACTGTGCTGGGATTGTAGAACGTGCCTATGACATTCTTGATCCCTGAAAAATTGATCCCGTTTTTCCCACCTATGGAGCTGTCTATCTGTGCCAGAAGAGTTGAGGGAACTGCGAGAAAGTTTGTCCCACGCTTGTATGTGGATGCCACGTATCCCGCAAGATCCCCAACTGTGCCTCCACCTATGTATATAACAAGAGAATCCCTCTCAACTCCCCTTTCTATGAGCACACCAATTATCTTCTGGTAGTTCCTGATGTTCTTCAGGTTCTCACCATCGGCAAGGACAATTCTTGTAAGCTCACCCCTGAGCGAAGTCAGTTTTGGAATCTTATCTGCGTACAGATCGTCAACGGTCTTGCTAACCATAAGTACAACATGGCTGTATCTGTCAGCTTCAGAGACCATATGATGCATTGTTCCCGGGCCTATGACGACAGACACTTCCTGCCCGTTCAGGTTCAGCACCATCCTTTCAGCGTTGACTTCTATACGGATTCACCACTAAAACGATCTTCTATTCGGATAAATACCTTTGTGAAAACATAACCTGATTCTGTGGTTCACTCGTTTCAATCTTTTCCTGCCGGCAGGTACTGATTATAGCTTCGTCAACCCATGATCACTGGACCGGGAAAAGGTGTTCAGCACCATATATACGGAATGCAGATCTGCATGCTGCCTTTCTGGCGGTGTTTGCCATGCCTGAATAATGCATGGCGTAATTTCAATTTCGCTCTTTCCGGTGTGCCTGCAGAAGGTCATTTGCCAGATCCGCACACTTCACCCATGCAGAGCTTTCCCGGTAAATATTTATTATTAACGCAACTCTTGCCTTCTAGTGGTATTGTTATGAGTTTCAAGGGACTGAAGAGGTTTACAGATATAAAGACTGACGGATACAGCAGGATATCGAATCACGGTGTCATTGCAAACAACAGATCCGCTGCTCTCATAAGCATGGACGGTACAATTGACTGGGCATGTTTCCCCAATTTCAGCTCACCTCCAATATTTTCTTCAATTCTTGACAGGAATAAGGGTGGCTATTTCTCCGTAATGCCATCAAATACGGATGATGTTTATGTCTCCCAGTATTACAAGGAGTTTACAAACATTCTTGTAACAGAGTTCGTTAAGGGTGGAAAAACTATTCTCAGGATCACGGACTTTCTTCCAGCAACCGATTACACAACAATCAGTTTCCCGGAGATCCACAGACTTGTGGAAACACAGTCAGAAGATGTCTCCGTGGAACTGAAGATGAAACCTCTTTTCAATTATGGAACAGAACCGTACCAGGTCTCAAAGAGGAAGTCGGGGTATGTTTTCAAGGGTCCTGAGACAAGCTTTGGAATCGTTTCAGACATACCACTTGATCTGGTTGGGAACATGGTCTCAACAACAATCCTCATGCCAAAAAGAAGCTCGAAATGGGTTATCACAATATTCGGGATAAGGCATCTTAACGACGTGGAGGACTACAAATCATACGAAAGGCTGGAAGAGACATCGGAATACTGGCACAACTGGTCTTCAAAGAGTGTCTATAAGGGTGTTTATGACAGTGAGGTCATGAGATCGGCACTCACGCTTAAGGGACTTTTTTACGAACCCACGGGACTTATGGTTGCTGCCCCCACGGCCAGCCTTCCGGAATCAATAGGAGGGGAAAGGAACTGGGATTACAGGTTCACATGGGTCAGGGATACTGCATATGTGATCGATTCGCTGGCATTGCTGGGTTATAAGAGAGAGGCCACCAAATTCCTTTACGATATGATGGAGATCATAGAAAAAGATGGCAGGATTAAGACCATATACACCATAAACAACGATCTCAGCCTTGATGAAAAGATACTGGACATGGATGGGCACATGGGATCAAAGCCTGTGCGCATAGGGAATATGGCGTCGTCACAGCTCCAGATCGACCAGTATGGATCAATAATTAATGCCATATATTCACTCAACAAGGTGGGAGGCATCATAAACTCGTATCTGTGGAACTTTGTCGGTGAAACGCTTGACACACTGGCGGAAATCTGGCAGAAACCGGATTCCAGCATATGGGAATTCAGGACAGAGCCGCGTCATTATGTCTATTCTAAACTTGTGGCATGGGCTGCATTCAACAGGGCAATAGAGATGGGAAAGGATCTTGGTTTCAGCGGCCCTTACAGGAAATGGCAGTTCTTTGCTAACAAGATAAAGCAGGATATAATCGAGAAGGGATTCAATAAGAAGATAAATTCATTCAGCCAGTATTATGGTAGTGATGAGACCGATTCTGCCCTTCTCAGGATGCCCCTTCTCGATTTCCTTCCACCAGATGACTACCGGATAAAGGGGACTGTGGAAAAGATTGAGAAGGATCTGATGACGCCTGATCATCTTTTCAGGAGATACCTGGAGGACGATGGTCTCAGGGGAAGGGATAACGCCTTCCTTCTCCTTTCATTCTGGTATGTGGAGGTTCTTGTGACCATGAACAGGGTACAGGAGGCAAAGAACATCTTTGATTCCCTTCTTGAGAAGGGAAATCATCTAGCCCTTTTTGCAGAGGAGGCGGATCTGGACACGGGGGAGCTTATGGGCAATTTCCCCCAGGCCATAACGCATCTCGGTGTCATCAGGGCTGCATTCAAGCTCAACAAGGTCCTGAGAATAAACTCCAGATCCGATGGTTACGGTAAGCGTGTGGAAATTGTAGGCAAGATGTAGTACCATCATTCCTCATCATATGGTTAAGGGCAACAATCTCATTTTCTCATTTTTTATGCTGCCCGCAAGACTTTACAACAATACCATGATATTTACAGGTGCATGGTTCACTGAGAATTTACAGAAGCGACAGCTTCGATCCGGGTTACGTTGACCGGTTCCACATTTCCACCAGGGATACAGATTCAATTTTTCATTTCCTGATATCCGATGGAATAATGGTGGATTTCAGATCAGCATTCATGCCTGAGACTCTGGAATCAATGCGTATTCAGAGAATACTCACCTCATACCAGCTTCAGAAGATACTCATGGAATCCGATGATTATCCGTACTTCATAGCAGTCATGTCTCATGCAATATCTGACTGGAAGACAACAATACTGCAGAGCATACTTGACGTCCTGAGGATAAAGACCTATTACAGGGGATGCAGAATAGAACTGAACATAATTGGTGAACGGGATATACATGAACTGTATATTGGGAATATGACCGTTGCACGAAGAAAAACTGTAAGGGAGGCCGGGATATTCAGATGGGACGAACAGTACTGACTGCAAGGCAGATCATGGACATTGTGGAGAAGAGATACAGGACAATGGAGAGGATCATGTGCCTTGAGGACATCGAGATGATAGAGGAGATAATAAGGTCCGGACGGAAACATTCCCCGGAGATATCATATGCAGGCGGGGACACGGAAACGGGCATTCTTCTGCTTGCCCTTGTTGAGGTCATGAAGCGCCTGAAAAAGCTTGAACAGGCGAACCTGAAATGAAAACAGTGATCAACGGCACCGGTATGGACACCATAAGACTGTGGTATTATGATGATGGTAAGGTGAAGATTGAATCCTTCAGGAACATGACATGGATATTTGTACATGGCACTCCGTATGATCTGGACTTCCTTGCAAACCAGCTTGACAGGGTTCACTGGGTTAGGTACATAAGAGTGAAAATGAAGGATATATATGGCTGCATGGACGGATTAAGGATCAGCCTTAAACCATCACTTATACCTGAAATGATCAGGGCCATTGAGGCCATAGGATTGGGGAGGAAATATTCCATATATAACGGCGACATAAATCCAGTTCTAAGGTTCATGTCTGAAAAAAAGCTTCAGTTCTTCCATCTTGAAAACCCAGCGGACATGGACGTTGAAATTCCATGGGTGTCAGTGGTACCGGTATACTCTCCGGGAGGTCTCAGGCACATACTCATGAATGGGCAGGTGAAAGAACCGGACAGATCCGGGCTGGAGACTGTGCATGATGCCATAAGCAATTCAAGATTCATAATCTACGGAAACAGGGGCGATTCCTTCACACGGCTGGTGAGGGAACTTTCGGATTCCGGCATGTACATAAAAGGGTTTCATGCAGGGAAGATAAGCGTTTACCAATCATACGGACAGGTTCACTTTAAAAATCCATGGATCAGCATAAATGGAAAAATATGCATGGACATGGATTCGTTCATACTACAGGAGAGCGGCATGGAAGGTGCATATGCAATGTCCAGGATGTCATCCCTTCCCCTGGAATCGGCATCAGATGTAACACCCGGGACTGCAGTATCATCAATGGAGGTTTCACAGGCAATAGGCAGGAACATCCTGATCCCACTTTACAAGGATGATCATGAGAACTCCAGGAGTGTGTGTGAACTTCTTGAACGGGACAGAGGAGGCCTTGTACTGCAGCCGGATCCGGGTTTGTATCTCAATGTCTACGAAATAGATTTTTCATCCATGTACCCCAGCATAATGGTAAATTACAACCTCTCACCTGAAACAGTAACAGGATCAAAAAAACCGGAGGTTGGTGAATTCTCCCATGGTGGAAACAGGGGGTTTCTTTCAGAATCTCTCCAGAATCTTCTTGAAACAAGGCTTTTCTATAAGGGAATAAAGGGAAAGAATCCAGTATATGCGGCAAGAGACACGGCACTGAAATGGATGCTCCTGACATCGTTTGGATATACCGGTTATAAAAATGCAAAGTTCGGGAAGATAGAGGTGCATGAAGCCATAACATCACTGGGGAGAGATATACTTGCCAGGGCCATCGGAATAGCTCACAGGATGGGTTTTCATGTGATACACGGCATAGTTGATTCCATGTGGATCACTGGAGATGGCGATGTGGAAACACTGCTCAGGGAAATTGAACATGAAACCGGGATAGGGATAGTTATGGATGGGTATTACAGATGGATCCTTTTCCTGCCTTCCAGGAACGGCACGGGTTCACTGAACAGATACATGGGGCTGCGCCATGACAGAACATACAAGGTTCGGGGCATAGAGTTGAGGAGAAGTGATGTGCCACAGATCTCAAGGCAGTTCCAGGAGGATGCACTCAAACTCTTTTCACAGTGCGGGACACCGGAGGACATATATTCAAAAAGATTGGAACTGGCAGAACTTGAAAACTCATACATGGAAAGAATAAGGAATTTTTCTGGAGATGACATTGAAAACTACAGGATCAACTTCAAGATAACCAGGAGGAGGGAGGAATACATTGTGAACAACATCCAGAGGCAGGCACTTGATGTTTTTTACAGATCAGGCATAGAGGTGAATCCAGGCGAGAGGATTCCGGTTTCGGTAGCAGACAGGAAGAGGGGAGTTCTGAACATGCGGCAGGACCAGACCGGGATAGATCGCAAGTTCTACATGAAATACATGAAAAGGGCATTTGAGTGTTTCGACTATCTGGTGGAATCTGCGTCACCACTGAGGGTGCAGAGGGACATCAGAGAGTATTTTCAATGATCTTCTCAATCTTATCGCTTAACACGGCAACAGGTACGTCACTTATGCCTATTAGCTTCGAAACACCCTTTCTGTCACCGTTGCCCACAATCCTGCCATCTACGAGTCCTATGGTTTCAAGTTTTTTCACAATCCTGTAGATCTTGGATGAATCCATCTTCTTCATGTCATACTGCTCACAGAATGAATCTGACTGTAATATCACTGAACTTATCTGCGTCTCTGTCTCATCCATGAGGCACCTGCATATTGAAAGAAGCACAACGAGTTCATCACTGTCAAGTTCCGCAAGCTTGCTTTCTGTAATATATGGGTTTATGAGTGCCTTGGCAGCCCTTACATCCTCATTTTCAAGCATCTCCGATTTCCTGTATTCCGAAATGTACGCAGATTTCTGGAGAAGCTCTATGGCAACCCTGCCGCTTCCGAACTGCTGTGCAATTTCGGAAATGAAGTAGAGTATGTCCGGCGTGTATGAGGTGTCCACAAGAGCCAGTCTGGATCTTTCGCTGATTATTCCATAAAGCTCATCCTGGCTGTATCTCTGGAACCTGAGGCTTGAAAATATACCAACCGATCTCCTGTCGTCCCTGGTCATGTACATGAGAGGGTTGTCTATGGATATCATGACAGTGGACACGGGTACAGAGTACAGTTCACGCGCACGGAGAAGATTGTAGAAACCGTCATTGTCATTCCTCAGTATATTCACCGCTTCGTCTATGACAAGTACAAGTCCCGTTTTTCGTGTCTCAAGGCTCTTCTTAATCAGTCTGAAAATATCCTTGTATGGAAGGGATCTGTTTGCGGTTATCTCGCCAAGCCTGTTAAGGACGTCAAGAAGAAGTATCTTAAGGCTCCCGAAGGACAGGGCATTCTCATATATCATCAGGGGGCCCTTTTCCTCCCTTATGAGGAACTTCAAGGACACTGTTTTTCCGGTGCCGGAATCTCCATATATGACCAGGTTTGTATATATACCTGATTTTATGGGCTCAATGAGTATCTTCCTTATGTCAGCGATCTCCTTTTCCCTGAACGGGAGCTTTGGAGGAGTGTATGAAAAATCTAGGGGCTCTGAATTTTTAACAATCAACAGTGAAGTGTATTGGTCATGAAATATTAGTCTTTCACTCTTCAAAAAAAATGAGTAAATGGTTCAGGATACAGCCTCAGGCGCTGCTCAGTGATGGAAGTGAAGTAAATTCGCTTCTGTTTTCCAGTCCCCATCTCTTCACTTTCTCTATGTCAACGCCCCTTTTCTTTGCAACGGATTCAACAAACTTCATCATGGCAAATCCGCCCGAAGATATTATGGTTCCAGTGCCAAGCCTTGATATGAAGTTCCCGGTGCTGTCCCTGTATCCATCCCTTGCCGACATCTTTGCCAGGTGCCTGTAGGATGCATAGTACACTGCAAGCTGCTCTGTGGTCAGGAGATCCTTGTTCAGGCTTCTTGACTTGATCCTTCCAAGTGGCACATTCACAAGCGGAGTGACTGTGAATTCGAATGGCCTGTTGTCAACATAAGAGTTGCTCAACCTGTTGATCATCGCAATGGTATCCCACTCATCCTGTATGGTTTCACCCTCCTGCCCAACCTGTATTGTGAATGCGGGTCTCCAGTAGTTTCTGGTCTGCACATACACACCCTGCCAGACAATCTGTTCCCATGACCCGTCTGGGCCGATCTTGAGAGGCATGGTCTTGTTGGGCATATGCCTCTTTGCAAGTTCATCACTCCCTGTCTCAACACCGGTCTGGATGCCGATCCAGTTTTTTGGTCCGGCCTTCAGAATCTTTGAGAATTTTGCAATCATGTCCGGGAATCCTGCGGGTATTGAGACCCTGCCATGCGTTGGGTTTGCAGTCTTTATGCCCGGAACCTTCATGACTTCAGTGAACATCTCACTCAAAGCCTCTTCATTGGGGGCATACATCGGTCCATGCTTGTAGGCGAAGATCTCATCGGAGTGAAGCCAGCCGTTTGTAAGGCCGGCTCTCTGGTTGACCTTCACCTCATTAACTATCCTCTCAACAGAATTATATCTCAGAGGTCTAAGCGTAACTTCACAGAAATCACAGCCAACGCCGCATCCTCTCATTACCTCGACCATTCCCTTCATGGATGGGTTAACTATTGCAGGTATGTCCTCAAGCCTTGGATATGCCTGCTTTGTTATGCCCCTTGCAAGGAATATATCATCCTTTTTCAGTACTTTCCTGAAATGATCATCATATGTCATGTAGCCACGGTAGAAAAGCTGCGGGTCTATGCTATCCTCTCCTATCTGCTCGAAAAGGATCTCAGCAATGTCATCCGCTTCACCCTGGAAGACATAATCAAACCTGTATTTGTCAATCTCATCTCTGAGGAGGGTGAATTCCCAGACGCCAGGTCCCCCAACTACGAGTTTTGCCTTCTTGCCTTCCCTCACATGGTTGATTCTTTCCATGAGTGTATCCCACTCCCTCCTGACCCATGCACTCATTTCTCCACCAAAAAGAGCATAGTAGGACATGGTTGTGGGACCCACACCCAGTGGATCCATGGTGGTAACTGCTATGACCTCCGTGTCACTGTCAACGAATCTTTCAAGGTAGTCTTCGTGTGCAACAACCACATCTTTCCGTGGATATTTCCTGAGAAGAGCCGCTTCCAGCTTTCTCAGGGCATAAGGGGCGTATACGGCTTCACCTCCCGGATGGGCAGGTGGTGCTGGCCCTTTCAGGAACCTGTATATGCTCCCGGGTACCGCTCTACTTGGGGCACACGGCAGAAAATCCAGTAGAGGGAAATTCCTGTACTCATAACTTAAAGTTGTATCTCCAACTAAAACAAATCTCGTCATATTGACCCTCTATACTTTACTACTTAAATCTCGCTCCTTCATAAATATTTTGTTAAGTTCTGTTAAAACAAAGCATGTGCCATGTAAGTCCAAAAATAAAGGTTTTATGAATTGGGTTTAAATATGAAAATACATACTTATGTTCCAGTTTTCAAGGTACAAGAACTGCCCGGCCCTTTATTTTACCGTTCTTCAGAAGGTTGAGAACGTCATTGGCTTCAGACAGCCTGTATCTTGTAGAGTGTATCTTTATTTTTCCCTGCGATGCCAGATCAAGAACAGAATACATATCACTCCTGGGGCCTATGACACTTCCTCTTATCTGGATCTCATCCACAAAGTTTATCCTGTTCATTCCTCCATGGACTCCAAGTACAATGTTTCCACCAGGTTTAACAAGTCTCGAGGCTGCGTCTATTGCTTTCTGGTTTGGAGAGAAAACAATCACGGAATCGGCTTTCTTTACATGATCACCAAGTTTATCATAATCCATTCCCGGATTAAGGACATCGTCCGCACCACTCTCATAAGCCAGCTCACTGTGTTCTTTTCCCGTTGAAACAGCAACGACTCTTGACCCGGTAAGTTTTGCAATCTGTACCACAACATGCCCAACACCTCCTATGCCCATAACATAGGCGGTCTTACCGGGGCTCAGTTCTGATCTCTTGACTGCCCTGTATGCGGTAACTCCAGGACAGAAAAGCGGTGCCGACAGTTCTGGATCAACTCCCCGTGGGATCGGGTAGACATGCATTGCATCGCCAAGCATGTATTCTGCATAACCACCATCAAGGGTTTCTCCCGAGACCTCTTTATGGGGACAGAGATTCTCCCTCCCAGTCAGGCAGTATTCACATCTTCCACAGGTGGTCCACAGCGGCTGTATCCCAACCTTATCACCTTTCTTCAGCCAGTTTACGCCCTCACCCAGTTCTGATATCTCTCCTATGATCTCGTGTCCGGGTATTATGGGGAATTTTGACGGAACCCCGTCATGCAACCAGTCGCCTTCAACCATGTGAAGGTTGGATCTGCAGACTCCAGTGGAAATTATCTTCAGGAGAACCTGTCCTTTAGCCGGTTCAGGTCTATTCACATCCTGCAACCTTAGAGGATTTGTATTCACAGGTGCAGTCTTTTCCAATACCATAGCTTTCATGATTTGCGATTTAACCATACATTAAAAAGATTGCCCGGATTCCATTGACAATTCTGTATTTGTATATAAGAATCGAACAATTTCACGTTCCGAATTTCTTCTCTATGTCTTCCAGACCCTTCTTAACATAGGAAGTACTGTCATTTTCAATTCCGTAAAGTACATCAATGATTCCTGAAATTCTAATATAAAACTCAGATCTCCTCATAAATCTGCTATTTATTTCCAGTACAGTATTGTTCGTATTTTTCAGGAAAATTCCGGAAAACTCCTGTCCATAGTCGTAAACCAATTCGGAATAATCAAGGGCAGGGTCCGAAAAAGAACAATTCCCCCAGTCAATAAGGCCGGATACATCTCTTTTTTTTACGTCGTACAGTACGTTCCATCCCCCAAGATCGCCATGTATGAATTGTGGTACAAAACTGAAAAGTTCCGGTTTCAGTATATGGGCAAACTCTTTTTCAATGGCTTTCCCTGTATTTCCATCAATTAATCCAAAGAGTTTATCACGTGCAGTATGAAGTAAGTCCATGTAATGTTTCATAAGTTCCATTCCGCCTCTTCTGGGAATTCCTGGAATCATGAATGGATCAATAAGTCCTATTTCCCATGCAACACCAGCAATCCGCCTGTAGAAATCAGTTCTTTCAGCAATATCCAGTTCAGAAGGGGCTATGCGTTCTTCATTTCTTCCGTATACCGTATTTGTGATATTAACCCCATTAAGTTTCCTGTATAGTGCAGCAAAAGTTCCATTTTCCATTTCACCATAATGGATGAATAAAGGTACAGGAACTGAAATTCTTCCAGATAAGAATCCTGATATTCTCACCTCCAGATTCAGCTGTCTTTCAGCCTCCCTGTTCAGTGGAGTTTTCAGAATGTACTCATCGTCTATCTGGTAAATCCTGTTATTCCAGCCCTCAGCTGTATTTATTATCTTGGGGGCTGCGGAAATTTCAGTTAGAAATTCAACAAAGTTCTTAATGATCGAAAAGTCCGATGGGTTTCCCACTCATTGTGATCCTGACCCGTAATAAAAACATTGTATGGAGATGATCGAGACTGTGTAAAAATTATTGAGAACTCCTCAGCAGAATAACAGGTAGCAAAGCGCAAATGCATGAATATCCGGCAAAAACTGGTTAACTTTTTGGATTTCTGGTTGTAAGTTCACAATTTATACATTATTCAAGCCGGAATGTATTGAGAAAGGGTCGTGTTCATGATATGCTCTGTAGTATCTGTCCTATTCTCCCCTGATCTTATGTTGATCACCCTCTTCATGTTGTAGGCAAGGGCTATCAATCCAAATTCACCATTCACCTTTTTCTTTCCCTTGAGCAGCGTATAACCGGAA
>JAKADT010000046.1 GCA_021820245.1 Thermoplasmata archaeon
GACACTGGGTACAGGTTCATCATTCTCAGGAACCATACTTTCAAAGACACTCATAGCAATGGATTCAGGTGCAACGCTCAATGGAAGTGCACTTGCACAGACTGCAGTTACGCTGATTGGGGACAGGCTGGATTCCAGCGGAACCGGACAGGGAACATCAGTTACCCAGAACGCAACGTATCTGTCTGAGTTTATGGAAACAGGACTACCTCAGGGAAAAGTCTGGTACGTGAACATAACCGGGACACCTGGTTCCGGACCCATCACGGGAACCTCATATTCGGTATCTGTTCCAAATGGATCCTATAACTATACCATCGGGACTTCAGACAGCACTTACAGGTCCATTGAAGCAGGTGGATCGTTCAGGGTCAACGGGACCCAATCCAGTACCTTGGTAATATTCACCCCTGTGAAGTATACGGTTACATTCACGGAAACAGGACTGCCTCAGGGAACGGCATGGTACGTGAACATCACCGGCCAGAATTCCTCAGGTGAACTTCTCGGATCTTCATACTCAGTGAACCTTACAAATGGATCATATGCATATAATATCAGCTATCCTTCTTACGTTTCCAGGGATTATTCAGGCAATCTCACGGTAAACGGTTCTCCAGTACCGCTCACAATACCCTTCACCCTGAAGGGAACATCGCCCTCTGTCCCAAACTACCTGTATGACATAATTGCGGCTGCAGCAACAATTGCAGTGCTTGCCTTCGCATTGATAGTGGTGAGGTTCCACAGGAGGTAACTTATAAGTGCTGAAAATAAAGATACCTCCATAATGTGGGATTTTTCATGGTTTATCCGGGAGATCCAGTTCGTGGTCTTCCGGAACTGGATATGCTGTGTTCCAGACAGTTTCACTCTTATCCATGTCCATGAAGATTTACATTAATATATTTACAGTTCAATGAATCATGTTTAAATAGTGTTTATATATAAACGACGAAAGGGTTTTTTATGAGTGAAAAAGAAAAGATTACCATAGAAAATATTGTTGCATCAACTTCACTGGCAGAGCATCTGGATCTGAGCAGGATTGCGCTGGCACTTGAAGGTTCAGAATACGAACCTGAACAGTTTCCAGGACTTATCTACAGGCTTCAGGACCCGAAGACTGCTGTGCTCATATTCAGGAGCGGAAAGGTAAACTGTACAGGGGCAAAGAATCTTGCGAATGTGAGACTCACCATCGAAAAAATTATACAGAAACTCAAGAAGGCGGGAATTGAAGTGTACGACAACCCGGACATAGTTGTGCAGAATATAGTGGCTGTTTACGATCTGGAATCAGATCTGAACCTCACGGATATTGCAATGTCACTTGGGCTGGAAAATGTGGAATACGAGCCTGAGCAGTTCCCAGGCCTTGTATACAGGGTCGAGGAGCCAAAGGTGGTTCTGCTGCTGTTTGGTTCGGGCAAGGTTGTATGCACGGGAGCAAAGGAAGAGAGTGAGATCGAACAGGCGGTCATTAAGGTTAAAAAGGAACTTCAGAAAGTGGGGCTAATCTGAAGCCCTCAATATCTCCCTCAGGAAGGAAGTGGCGTAAATACCTCTTCCAAGGGCAAAACTGAGGGTATTTTTTTCAGGAATATTGAAATCAACAGGTTTTGCAGAAACTATTCTTCTTTCTCCGGATGAGGACATGGATGGATCGGAGTTTATGCGGAACATTGATGGTGAAACCTTCTCCTTTTCAAGTATTTTCATCTCTATATCACCCTGAACACCTCCAGACAGCTGGCTGTCATAACCCACCAGGGGAGCAGTTACCCTGACCCTGTCCATGGCGGAGAGTCGTGTTATTTTGTCCATATTGAACCTGGTTACTTTTATGAAGCCTTCGTTTACAACCGGATTGAAATAACTGTCAACCGGAACGGCTATATCGCCGTCAAATACATCCGAGAGATTTCCAGACATGTTTATCCTTTCAGAAAGCATGAGGTTGAAGAGATAGGACTGGTAGGCATGAACAAAGATCATTCTCAGGTTCACAGGAAACGATGAAAACGCGGATTGTAAATCCCCAGTTTCAGCAATATGGCCAAGGAGAGTCCTTTCAAAATTAAGGTGCATGGGAAAATTCTTCAACGCCTCATCTGCGTCCAGTGTTCTGTAAAATTCCAGCCTGAAACTCTCGCTGTCGATTTCAGGATCTCCAATGTATCTCTTCACAGCCTCAGGTATGTTTCCGTTCACTATGTATTTTCCAATAATATGGGTATTTGTTCTGATGGACCCAAATCTCTGAATTCCAAAGTAATTGGGAAATCCACCCTTACATGATATATCTTCGGTGATTTTCTTAATGTCATTCCCACAATCTTCATGATTCTCAATAACTATCCGGAAATGGTTTCCAAGAAGGTCACCAAGCCTGAGCATCCTGTCACTCCTGAAAGTCTCAAGAATTTCAACGTCACCCAATCTGGAACCATCATATTCGGAATCTGTGTTAATGCAGAAATACTGCGTTGTCACTGCAGCTTTGTCCTTTGTTCCTGCATATGTGATCCTCTTCCTGCTGACTCCCAGTTCTCTCGCCAGTCTCATAAGGAAACGGTTGTTGTCCCAGTTCCTCAATCTCACCTTAAGGTAAAGGTATTTTCCGTCAATCTTTTTCGGAATATCAATGGGAATTTCCTCAACGACAAAATCCTCAGGATCATTCTTGATGCTTCCCGGTATTCCAGGGTAGGATGAAATACGGCCTTTAATGCCAATTTCAACCTCCTTTTCTTTTAAAGACATTTTCAGTAGTATTTTATGACCCGGTAAAGATTATCTCTTTCCACAGGAATCATGCCGATCTCTCTCAGGTTGTTGATTATTGTCTCTTTCCTGAGGTTTCCCACACTCTTGCCAGTTGCAGGAATGACCTTTTCATCATATATTGTACCTCCCCAGTCATTGGCACCAGAGAGTATTGCCATCTGTCCCATCTGCAAACCGTTGGTCAGCCATGAGCTCTGTACAACAGGGATATGTCTGTTCAGCACTATCCTTGATATGGCGATGTTCCTCAGGACATCCATCCCTCCAGCCCTGAACTCAACCTTTCCATCCCTCTGGAGTTTTGTGTTTCCAGGTTCAAAATTCCACGGGGTGAAGGAAAGAAAACCATTGTATTTCTTCTGAAGATTCACCAGGGAAAGAAGGTGATCAGCCTTGTGGTGACTCTTTTCCACATGCCCGAACATCATGGTTGCCGATGTCCTCACACCAAGTTTATGTGCTGCCTCCATTATTTTAAGCCATTCCTCACCGCTGTTCAAAGGCCTTCCAAGTTCCTTCCTGACGTCAGCTGAGAATATTTCGGCCCCTGCTCCTGGAATGGTCTCAAGCCCGCTTTCCCTGAGTTCTGTAATGACCTGTTCATACGTCATCTTCTCTCTTCTCGATATGAATGATATTTCAGAGGTTGAAAGCCCGTGGATACCGAGTCCTGGGAATCTATCCCTTATGGCACTGAACAACTCTGTGTAGTAGGAGAATGGAAGGGAAGGATTCACGCCTCCCTGTATGAGGAGCTGCCTGATGCCGTATTTTGAATAATACAGGGAAATCTCGTCAATCACCTGTTCTTTTGTAAGGGTATATGCATCATTCTCGTTTCCTGTCCTGTAAAATGCGCAGAAATTGCACCTCACGTTACATACATTTGTGTAATTCAGGATAAGGTTTGACACAAATGACACGTATCTTCCGGTGATCCTGTCTGCAATCTTTCTTGCAGTCCTTCCCAGCTGGTTCAGGTCTGCTTCATCATACATGTAAATTATCTCTTCACGGGTGATATCCTCGCCGGCAAGTGATTTTCTCTCTATCTCGGCAAGAGGATCTGAATAACGATACATGAAGGCAGATTTTAACACGTCTAATAAGGTTTAGTGATCCAGCCTTCCAGCTTCAGCAGGAACTCCACATTCCAAAGGTTCCTGTGGGAATTTCATTTGTATGAACTCCCTCCGTCCTGAAGGTATCCTGACCTCCAGGCTGTGCCCTCCACCATAGCAGATAAGGTTACGCATGAAGCAAAATTTCAATCATCCTCTCTCACCTGGGTCTAAGAGTCAACTGAACAAAGTCCTGATAGTGAAAATCAGATTTCGCTCTCTTTTATCCCTTACATTCCCGAAGGGGATCTTCAGCCTGTGACTTTTTCAAAAGTGGCCGAAAGTAGTTCATAAAACATTATTAGATGATATTACATATAGATCGCATGGAATTGATGGGTGGTTACCCTGAAGAATACTGGTTTGATCAATTGAATGTAGACAAACCGCTCACCTACAGCGAGTCAATTAAACTCATGGAAGAGCTGGATCTGTTTTCCCTTATGGATCTCGGAAATCAGTTGACGTCGAGACAGGTGGGAAACGTGGTCTCCTATGCCGTGTCTTACAATATAAACTATTCAAATTACTGCGCAGCAAGCTGTCCCATATGTGCATTTTATGTGCCTATGAAACTCAAGGGTCGAAGCGACAGAGGATATGAGCTTTCAGTGGAAGATGTTAAGAAGGAGGTCGAGAAGGCTAAGAACCTTGGTGCCACAGAAATACACATAGTTGGGGGATTCAACTCTGACCTTCCCGTGGAATATTACGAGGAGATATTTTCAACAGTGAAGAAGTATGACCCGGACATAACGCTTAAAGCTCTTACAATCCCCGAAATTGATTTCATAGCAAGAACAACCGGAAATTCGATCCAGGAGCTCATATCGAGACTCAGTGCCGCAGGAATGGATGCCCACACAGGCGGAGGAGCTGAAATATTCAATCACGATGTCAGAGTTCAGGCATCTACCAGGGAAAAAATAAGTGGAGAAAAATGGCTGGAGGATGCCAAAATAATACACTCCATGGGCATAAAGGGGAATTCCACCATGACCTATGGCCACGTGGAGAGATGGGAGGACATAATTGATCATATTGTCAGGTTGAGGGACAATCAGATTGAGGTTCCTGGTTTTCTTTCATTTATCCCATTGAAGTTCAGCATAGAAAATACTCCGCTTCAGAAGATGGGTAAAGTAACCACGGCTTCATCCGGTGAAAAAGACCTGAAGGTGATATCACTCGCCAGAATCATAGCAGGAAAATACATCAGGAACATCAGTGTTTACTGGGTGGCACTGGGAAAAGAGATAGCCCAGCTGGCGATCAACGGTGGAGGCAGCGATCTTGTTGGGACCGCATTCAGTGAAAAGGTATTTGGCGCCACTGACAGGAAGGAGGGTTCTTCAGTGGAGGAATTAAACAGGATGGTCAGACAGGCGGGAAAGATTCCGGCCCAGAGGGATACTTTCTACAACATAAGGCACTATTTTTAGGAAGAATGTAATTTGATATCGCTTATAGATTTCACTCACAGTTTTCCCTTAATTGAGGCACTTTCCTCACAGACGGAAATGGCCAGAGGAAGTCCGTCCCATAACCTGAAAGGAATCCTCAATGGGGATTATTCTCTGGCAATGGTCTCACTTGTTTCGTATCTCGAGAACATGGATGACCTGGAATTGATAAAAGGTGCAAATATCCATACTCGTTCACAGACACTTTCGACACTACTTGTTTCAAGGGAAAATGACCTCAGGAATGACATGGAAGTTGCTGTGACAGCCCATACCAGAACCACAGAGCTTTACATGGATCTTGTTCTGTCCAGGATGGGTATTGGCCCGAAAAAGATTTACAGTAAGGCGACTGAAGCTGAGGAACTGCTTGAGGAAGCTGAGTATGCCCTTGTTATCGGTGATGAGGCGCTCAGGTATTTTCATGGAAACAGGAAGATAATCCTTGATATCGGCTATGAAGTGTCCCATTTTTTCAAGCTTTATCCACTTTACGCAGTCACAGTTGCGAGAAAAGGATCAGTGGACATGGAAGAGGTTGAAATCTTGGCCAGGTCTGTTGCCATGAGCCATGACTATGTTGCAGAATCGATCCGTAAAGCATCCATGGAACGAGGTATAAGCAGCAATCTCCTGGCTTACTATTATGATCTGATCAGTTATGAATACAGCCAGAATCTGGACAGGACACTTGATTTTGTAAAATACATGATTGAACCATTGAAACAGTGATCTGTCATAGAATTGATTCTCAATGTATTTATATAGAATTGCCCTTACGACAACATGTTTAAGGATAAATTCACCACAATTAAAGAGGGATACACATTTGACGATGTTCTTCTTCTTCCTTCAAAGACCTCAGTGGAACCAAAAGAGGTTGAAATTTTCTCAAAAGTCTCAAGAAATATAAATGTCAGGATACCCATAGTAAGCTCCCCAATGGATACAGTCACTGAATCAGAAATGGCCATAGCCATTGCACGTTTCGGGGGAATTGGTATTGTTCACAGGAACATGACTGTAAACGAGCAATCACGCATCATAGTAAAGGTTAAGAGATCGGAATCCACAATCATAAGAAATGTGCTTACAGTCTCCCCGGAAACATCACTCACTGAGGTAAGGAGCATAATGAAGGCCAAGAATGTGAGTGGCTTTCCTGTAGTTTCAGGTGAAAAGCTGGTTGGGATACTGACAAAAAGAGATCTTGAATTTGCTGGAAAATCAACCAGGTTTGTAAGCGAAGTCATGGTAAAGGATGTCGTGTCTGCACCTGACAACATCGGCATCGAAGAAGCAAGGGAAATACTTTACAAAAACAGGATAGAGAAGCTTCCCCTTGTAGATAAGGGCAGGCGTGTTGTTGGTCTCATTACAGCAAAGGATATTGTTACCAGGGAAAAATTTCCAGATGCAACCAGGGACGGCAAGGGACAGCTTATGGTTGGCGCTGCAGTTGGACCATTCGATATTGAAAGGGCACTTACCATGGAGAAGATTGGTGCTGATCTAATTGTTGTGGACACGGCTCATGCCCATAATGAGAATGTGCTGAACTCACTTAAGAAGATGCGAAAGGATGTTTCTATAGACATAGTGGCAGGAAACATTGCCACAACTCAGGCAGCAGAGGATCTTATATCAATAGGTGTTGATGGACTCAGGGTTGGAATAGGCCCAGGTTCCATCTGTACAACCAGGATTATAGCGGGAATAGGAGTTCCGCAGCTAACCGCAATTTCGGATGTTGCAGAGGCAGCGGCCGGGAAGAGCATACCGGTAATTGCGGACGGTGGAATCAGGTATTCTGGGGATATCGTAAAGGCGTTTGCCGCTGGAGCAAGCTCCGTTATGCTCGGTTCACTCCTTGCAGGAACCGAGGAGAGCCCTGGTGTTGAGATGATCATAAACGGAAGGAAATATAAGTCATACAGGGGAATGGGCTCCCTGGGTGCCATACAGACAGGCATATCGGACAGGTATGGAAAAATAGGGACAAACAAGTTTGTGGCAGAAGGCGTGGAGGGTGCTGTTCCATATCGCGGAAGGGTCGATGAAGTACTTTTTCAGCTCATGGGAGGGCTGAAATCCGGGATGGGATACGTCGGTGCAAAGACAGTACATGAACTCAGGGAAAAGGGGCAGTTCATTAAGATTACATCAAGCGGTTTAAGGGAAAGCCATCCCCATGATATCAGAATAATGATGGAACCTCCAAATTACCAGATATATCAGACCTGATTAATTCCCAGCTCTGAAATACTATGTGACAATTGAAACATATCTCACTGGTCAATCCAGCATTCTGATCCTTGAAAAACTTAAAATACAATTTTCCCTGTATTATTCTTTAATGGAAGAAATGAATAGAGAAGATATTTCACTTCCCGTTGATGAATACATATCACACCACCGGGGAAGATACGAATCGCTTCACAGGAAATCTATAGAAAAACCGGACGAATTCTGGAGTGAACATGCTAACATTCTGGAGTGGTATAGCAAATGGGATAAGGTACTTGATGATTCCAGTGCCCCTTTTTTCAAATGGTTTATAAATGGAAAACTTAACGTTTCATACAACGCACTTGACAGGCATGTTAAAAGCCACAGAAGAAACAAGGCTGCGTTTATATGGGTTGCAGAATCGGGGGCGGAGAAGATTGTGACATATCACGGGCTTCTCAAGAGAGTCAATGCCTTTGCAAAGGCTCTTCTTGATGCTGGTTTGAAAAAGGGTGACAGGATAGCCATATACCTTCCAATGATCATTGAGGCGCCTGTTGTAATGCTGGCTGCCGCAAGAATTGGAGTTGTGTTCACGCTGGTATTCTCGGGTTTTGGATCAAATTCGCTAGCAGAGAGGATAATTGAATGTGGCGCAAAGGTTGTCGTCACTGCTGATGGCGCGAACAGGGGAGGAAAGCTTATAGACCTCAAGAAAATTGTCGATGACGCCATTGAACAGGTGACCACGGTTGAAGAGGTCATTGTTGTTAAAAACACTGGAAACAAAGTGGAGATGGTCGAAGGGCGTGATTACTGGTATCACGAAGTGACAAAGGATCAGAACGCTTTTGTGGAACCTGAAAAGATGGATTCAAATGATCCTCTTTACATACTTTTCACATCGGGGACAACGGGAAAACCCAAGGGGGTAGTTCATGGAAACGGTGGATACAGCGTATGGATCTCCAACACACTCAAGTGGGCATTCAACCCGCAGGAGGATGACAGGTGGTGGTGTGCGGCAGACATCGGATGGGTCACCGGGCACAGCTACATTGTTTTTGCACCTCTTCTGCTTGGCCTGACCTCAATAATGTATGAAGGTGCAATAAATTATCCTGAACCGGACAGGATGTGGGAGATAATTGAAAAATATGGTGTGAATCTACTTTACACATCTCCAACCGCAATAAGGATGCTCATGAGATACGGGGACGCATACCCGGGGAAGCATGATCTCAGCAGTCTTCGCGTTCTTGGTACTGTTGGGGAACCAATAAATCCAGCTGCATGGCACTGGTACTTCAGGACCATAGGAAAATCAAGGTGCCCCATTGTGGACACGTACTGGCAGACCGAAACCGGAGGATTCATCATATCTCCTGCAGTTGATCTCGGTATAGGGGCACTAAAGCCCGGTTCCGCAACATTTCCAATGCCGGGAATAGATCCTGTCATTCTGGACGATGAGGGGAAGGAGGTGTCTACAAACCAGAAAGGTTTCATAGTTGTGAGGAAACCATGGCCAGGTCTCATGCTGGGACTTAACAACGACCCGGAAAGGTACAGGTCTGTTTATTTCTCAAAATATCCGGGAAAGTATTTCAATGGTGATTATGCTATGAAAGATTCTGATGGGTATTACTGGCTTCTGGGAAGAGCAGATGAGGTGATGAAAGTTTCCGGGCACAGGATTGGAACAATTGAAATCGAGGATGCACTTGTATCGTTCAAGGAGATTGCTGAAGCTGCGGTATTCAGTAAACCAGACGCGGTGAAGGGTGAGGCAATAGTTGCATTTGTGATCACCAGGCAGGGAGTCGCTCCTGGAAAAGAACTTACTGAAAGACTCAAGAGAGGAATACGTGAGACAATGGGCCCTATACTTGTACCGGATGAAATCCATTATGTGCAGGCAGTTCCAAAGACAAGGAGCGGTAAGATAATGAGGAGGGTTCTGAAAGCGGTTTATACCGGCCAGGTTCCAGGTGACATAAGCACACTTGAGAACGAAGCATCGGTTGCAGAAATAAAGGAGGCCATTGAACTACTGAGAATACAGACAAAAAAATAGCGGCAGAAAAGCAATCACCGGTTTCAATGCCCTGAGAAAAACACAGAAATGCACAACGAGGAATTGTTCATCAGATAAATATTCCATTCTTTACTTGATATGCCGCAATAGGGCTCTTAATGAATGTAATATTGAATTTTTATATACAAACCTGTATGTTTCAACAGACGTAATCCCTATTTAAGGAGGTTACAGGAGAAAGGAGAATTAGCATGGTTGAGACAGAAAATCTATTTGGAACGGTATTCAAGGTAGATCCCGCGCCACTTGGACTCACAGGCTTTGCATTTACGACTTTCATGCTCAGTTTTGTAAATGCAGGAATTATTGGAACTGCCGGCGGTACCGGAATGGCAAAATCATTTGCCTTTGCATACGGGGAGCCTGGCACAGCTCATCGCAGGACAATGTGAAATACGGCGGAGACCCCAGTTCGGCTTTGTTGCTTTTTCAAGTTTTATTTTATCACGATTTTTATGGGAGGTCAGAATATCATAAATACCTAAATATCACGATTTGTTTAGCACAGTCATGAAGAATCTCAGGTCTCTTTCAATGGTTGTTGTGGTTGCATTCATAGCCGCAGCAATGATCGCACCAATATCAACCGCAGGGACAGTGAATATGGTTCTGGACCCAAATGATAATTCCGCAAATCTTACGATAAATGCCAGTTCACAGCTAATGGTGAAAACAAATGCAACAGGAGGTTTATCCCTGATGGCATTCAAATTACTGGAACAATCATTCAACCAGAACTACAGCTATAATCTGACAGTGGTGGCTGGATCAAACGTTTCTCATAATATGAACAGCTTACTTCATAAATTCAACTCAAACCTTACAGTTAATTATTTCATGGCCAGCGTTACAGGAAACCAGGTAATGGCAAACAGCACTGAGTTCATCCACAATTACTCAAGCAGCATGGCAATGAATATGACTGGCATTTTTAACGGCAGCACTGCAAACCTGTCCTGGAGAGATGCACTTTCCAACAGCAATTTGAGCGGGTGGACCGGTGGAAACACATCGGTTCCGTTGAAATATCATTCAAACTCCACATTTGGCATGTATGATTTTTCAGGATTTCACAAGTCACTTTCAACATGGAACAGAACGTACAATGCTGCAACAAACATCACAACATTCACGTCACAATCGTCATCAGTGACCCAGCTAAGTTTCTTTAACCTGACATCCAACCTGACCATCAGGTACACAAGCGATCCGATATACACAATAACGGTTCACGGGGACGCGGTTGCCGGCACAAACACAATTCTCATTGAAAATCCATCACATGGAACCTTTACAGTATGGTATGCAATCGCCGCAGCTGTAATCGTTGTCGGTGCAATAGGAACCATGGCATTCAGGAAGAGGAGACTCAGCTAAATTTTTATAATTCCGTATTTCTCTCCCAGATAATCCATACTTTTGCCATTTTTTATGTCATCCCTGAAGCTCCTGATCAACTCAAACCTGTCCTTCATGATGTGAAACAGCTTTGGATTCCTGAGAATAGCTGCGGGATGAAACTGTGGTAAAATGAACATGCCATTAACATGGTAAATGCTCTTCCACGCTTCGGATATCCTGCCGAAATTCATCTTCAATATGATTCCAATGGATTTCAGGGCGGAATTTCCCATTGGTATTATAAGTACAGGACCAACAGTTTCAATCTCCTTGCTGAGAAATGGTGTGCATTTCCTGATTTCAGTGATCTTGGGGGTTCTTCCTATCTTGGGTCTGCATCTAACTGCGTTTGTTATGTAAACTCTGCTCCTTGGAAGGTTTGCTTCAATGAGCATTTTATCCAACAGTTTTCCACTTCTACCCACAAAGGGGACCCCTGTCTGGTCTTCGTTTGAACCCGGTGCCTCACCCACAATCATAACTTCAGCCGTTCTATCACCAATCCCGCATACTGCAGTTTTTCTTGATAGGTGTAGATCGCATTTTTTGCATCCTTTTATTTCATTACAGAGTGAAATAAGCCCATCCATCTCTTATGTTAATGATCATTTTCTTATTTATTGGTATTGTTGCAGTGGAAGTTAATCTTCCGAAACAGCAGATCCCATTGCACTATTCCCGGAAACCTGTTTCTTTCTGGCAGTGAGGTAAATGCCTATAGATATAAGAACAAGTCCAAGGTAGGTGAAGTAGGTATTCACCTCTCCAAGAATCAGGTAGCTGAAAAGAACGGAAAGGGCGGGAACAGTGAAAAAAAGGCCTGAAATGGATGATACGCTGTACTTCCGGAAAAGGAAGAGAAATATGAAGTAGGCTACAGCTGTTCCCAGGCTTCCCATGAACAGCGTCACCAGTATGAAACTGATGTTCAATCCCGTGAATGTAAGGCTACCATCAAGGAAAGCCCAGAGTGCAATGACGGGTAGAGCATATGCAAACTGCAGAGAGTTTACTGCAAAAACATCAGTGCCGGTTGACAGGAATCTCTTGAAGTATATGGTACCCAGAGACCAGCTCAAAGCGGCAATGAGAAGAAGGAATATACCGATTCCCGGTTTGATGTATATCTGTTCAGCGAAAATGGTTATAAGACCAGCAAAGCCTACTGCAGTTCCTGCAATCTTGAACCTGTCAAGCTTTTCCCCAATCAGGAGAAATGAAAATACGAGCATAAGTATGGGATATGAGTAAATTATAAGGCTTGAAAGGGACGCGCTCACAGTCTCTTCTCCAGTGAACCAAAGCCCCATGAATATCGTAATATTGAGCAGTGAAAATCCAAAAATCTTCAGGTGAGTTTTCAGATCCAGGGGTATTTTCATGCTTCGGAAGAAAATTGCGAAGGAAAACACAAGGGCAAAGAGGACTCTGAACAAAAGTACCATCATTGGAGGTTCGTATTGCAGAGCTATTTTGACGAAGGGGTAATTGATTGCCCAGAAGGAGGCCATGGCAATAAATGCAATGCCGTCAGCCAGTTTTGCCATTTCTCCAGTATTCCTGGCAGGATTAAATCTTTGCGTAGTGGAAGGTTGGAAAATCAGGTGTGGTGTGGGCAATTGCAAAATATAAGTTCAGGGATTTTGCATTTATCTCCCTGAAATTGGAATTTAATCTTTAGGCCAACATGATTTGGGTAAATTGAAAAGATCCGTGCTTTCCGCTTTCTTGGTAATAGGTTATCTGTCATTCTGTGATATGAGGATCGCAAATTCACAGTCAAGAGTGCTGTCAAGAGGTGGCCGGATAATGATATCGTCTCCTTTTCTCACGGCAATCAGTACCTTACCATTCTTCTCCAGGTAATCGTGGAATTCCCTTGTGGCCTTACCCCTGAAGGAATCATCAACAGGAACCTCCTCAAATCTCATTTTTCC
>JAKADT010000047.1 GCA_021820245.1 Thermoplasmata archaeon
TGCACTTTCACAAATTTCAGAAACTTAGACTGTCCACCACGTAATTTACCATCTGGTCTGCAGCCACCTCTTCCGGAAGAATCACCTCTGTAACACCAACCTTCCTGTACCTCTTGATGCTCTCTTCTCTCGATGCCCTTACTATTGTCTTTATGTTTGGATTCATCTCTATAGCCTCCATTATAATGTAGAGATTAACGCTGTCATCGGGTATGCATGAGATTAGGAATGAAGCTTTTGCTATCCCTGCAGCGGAAAGGACATTGCCAACAGTGGCATCCCCTTTTACGAAGAGCCTGTTACCATTTTCCGTACCGTTATTTGAATCACCGTTCCTATCTACAATGACATATTTCAACCCAAGCCTGTCCATTTTGTCCGCCGCTTTCCGGCCAACTCTTCCATATCCGCATATTATAACATGATCTTTTATGTTCTCCAGCTGACTTTTCAAACTAATCGCCTTCCTTACTCTTGAGAATTCCCCGCTTACCATGAAACCAACCATGCTTGACAGTGAATACAGCCCGAGCGAGACACCGAAAAGCATGACCACAATTGCAAAACTCCTCCCCATTATCCCTGTTGGAAGAATGTCCCCGTAACCCACCGTTGTTACAGTTTCAACCGTCCAGTAAAGTGATGAGAAATAGCTTCTTGCCTCTATGAAATGGAAACCTGTGGTGCCCACCGCCAGAACCAGCAGAAAAAGCAGCACAGATATTTTCAGGCCCTTCGGGAGGAATGACCATAGAGGTGATTTCACCACATGAGAAAAGATAGCACATGTTTAAGACACTTTCCTGTATATTACGCTGTATGTATAACGGTTGATGATTCCAGGGTGCAATTTCAAAATTAAACCTCGCACATTTATTTAGTTTGTCGTATTGACTATATGATATGAATGGAAACGATCCTGATCTGGGTACAGCTAGAATGCTTGCCCTTATCGCTCTCTTTCTGAATCTTCTGGGTTTTTTGCTGGCCCTCATTACCATATTCCTGGCAATTCTGCCATTCATACTTATGTTTCTGGACTATGTTTTCGTTTACAAACCTCTTGTGGACGGTGATGCCAGAAGAGCCGAGGTGCCATCACTTCTACTGGGGATTTTACAACTTTTTGTCGGTGGGGTGCTGTCCGGAATAATACTGATAATTGCATGGGTGAAGATCAGGGATGTAATCATAAAAAATGGTGGGAGAAGCAGTATTTTCTAGTCTAAGAAAATAACTGTCAATATTGGAGCTTCAGTGATCTATCCAGACCGTCTTGATGTTGGTGAATTCCTTCAGCCCGTATTTTGAAAGTTCCCTTCCGATTCCACTTCTCTTTACTCCGCCAAATGGCAACCTTGGATCCGAAGCCACTATCTTGTTTATGAAAACCAAACCCGCTTCCAAATCCGGTACCAGAAGCTCTGCCTCTTCACTGTTGCCCCATATGGAAGACCCAAGTCCAAAGGGGACATCATTGGCAAGTTTCAGGGCTTCACGGTTGTCCCTGAATTTCATGAGTATTGCAACAGGACCAAACACCTCCTCCTGATAGTTTTTGTTGGTCTGGGCAATTGTCGGAGGTATGATATTATCTTCAACCTTCCCAAAACTTTCAACAGTTCCAATTTTCTTCAGGTCCGATATCTGGCCCTTCACTATCTTTGCCTGACCTGTTGATGAAAGAGGTCCAAGGTAGGTATCTCTGTCAAGAGGGTCCCCGATCCTGATGGAAGCAAAATGACCCGAGAGTTTTTCCCTGAATTCATCGAAGACGTTTTCATGCACAATGAAGCGTTTTGATGCAATGCAACTCTGTCCGTTATTCTGCAATCTTGCATAAACGGCGTTTTCAGCGGCTTCCTGTATATTAGCGGACTGAAGTACTATGAACGGATCGGACCCACCCAGTTCAAGAACAGTTTTCTTAAGGTGCCTGGCTGCCTCCTCCGCTATATTGATGCCTGCCTGTGTTGACCCCGTGAATGACACCCCGTCAAAATATTTTATGAGTTCCTGTGCCCTTGATCCCCCTACCGGTATGGATCTGAACATTTCGCTTTCAAATATATCTTCAATCATCATGCTTGTACCCGTAACGATTGATGCGTGCTTCAGGATGACTGCATTTCCGGCAAACATGGCTGGCACCGCTGCTCTCATGACCTGCCACATAGGAAAATTCCATGGCATTATGATGAAAATCACACCGAGGGGATCAAACCTCACATACGTGTTCTTGCCCTCCGTGTTCACGAATTCGGGTTCAAGAAACTCTTTGAATGCATCCAGTGCATAATCCACCAACCTGATGCATTTGTCTATTTCAGCCAGGCTCTGAGTGATTGGTTTGCCCATTTCTGTGGACATGAGTCTCCCCAGTTCATCTCTTCTCTTCTGGAGGTTTGGTCTCAGAACATTTCTGAAATAGTCAACACGCGCATCCATATCACTTCCCCACGATTTCTGTTTTGCCCTGAGGTCACTGACCATTTCTTTTATCTGGTCTTTTGAAAATTCCGGGTATTCCTGTATCTCCTTCCCAGTAAACGGATTCATCGTCCTGATTGACATATATATTTAAGGCTAAAATGCCTAATAACATTTATGAAATTGTCCTGGTAAAAGCTTTCCCCGACCTGGATATTAATTCCTGCCATTCCAACGGTATTAAGATTTTCTCAATATCCCATTACTCCAGCTGAAATTGGGGGTCATGCATACTCCTCGATTTAATCGGCCTGCTGCTTACACTCCTCCATTTTTTCATAACAGTCCCTCCTGATTTTTTGTGCGAAGAATAACGGCTTTTGATTAGCTATTTAAGGGGCGGATCATGATTCTGGATCAGGGGCTAATTGCCATTTTTCATGCCATTCTGTATTTACATCTTTATTTCAATCAGGTTTACTCCTGAACTCCTGATTGATTCCTTCAACGCATCCCTGTAAGATGAGGCACTGTCGGAGTAGTGGTATGTAGCACCGAAACTCTTCGCAAGCAGGCTGAAGTCCGGGTTGGTAAAATAAACGTTTGAAGGTTTCAGCCCCTTGTCCTTCTGTTCTTCCGCTATGAGAGTTAATGTCCTGTCATTGAAAACTGTTACAGTGATGTCCACCCCCATACGTTTTGCCGTTTCAAGTTCCTGTACATTCATCAGGAAGCCCCCGTCCCCTGATATGGCAACCACGGGATCGTTCTTTCTTATGATGCTGCAGGCTATGGCTGCAGGGAGTGAAGCACCCATTGATGCAAATCCGTTGTATATTATGGTCCTTCCGCCTATCTCTGGCTGATACCATCTTGAGACCCATACCTTGTGCATCCCCACATCAGATATGACCCACGTTTCAGGAGGAAGTTCGTCTGTGAGCACCTTCATTATTTTTCGTGGAAGTTCCTCACCATTTCTGTCGTAATCAGTGAATTCAACCAGTCTCTTTTTCCTGACTCCCTCAAATATGCCCGTATCACTTCTTGGTGAAACCATTTCAGAAAGATTTCTGACGCTGTGGTTTATATCACCAATGACCTCAGTTGTGACCGGCAGATGGGAATCTGACTCAGTTGGATACGTGTGTATGTTCAGCACAGGAATCTCAGAATTCCTGTTCCACACTGCGGGATCATATTCCACAAGATCGAAACCTATTGCAATGACAAGATCTGACTTGTTGAGAACTCGCAATTCATCACTGTATGGACGGTAACCTACCGAGAACAGGTTAAGCCCGTCGTGAAAAGGTATGATGCCTTTGGCCATGAATGTATTAACAACAGGTATGCCTGTTCTGTGTATGAAATCAGAAACTGCCTGTATGGAACTGGACCTTATTATTCCGTTGCCGGCCAGAATAAGAGGATTCTCTGCCGAGTTTATGAGATCGGCGGCACTTCGTATATTATCTATCAACGCATACTCCACAGGAGGCTTGATCACTTTCAGCGGTTTTGCGTCAACCTGTTCTGAACCGACATCTTCCGGAAGCTGTATGTGAGAAGCACCCTGAACCTCCAGGGATGCGAACCTGAATCCCTTCCTCACTATTTCAGGAATTGTGCCGGATCTGAGGACAGCCTTGTTGTATTTTGTAATGCCGGAGAAAAGCGCAATTGTGTCTATGTTCTGGTGTGATTCCTTGTGTATTCTTTCTGTATTTGCCTGTGCCGTAATGGCGACAAGTGGAATCTTGTCCAGATGAGCGTTTGCAACCCCGGTTACAAGATTCGTAGCTCCAGGTCCGAGTGTGGAAAGACATACCCCGGGACGTCCTGTAATCCTTCCATATATATCTGCCATAAAGGCTGCACCCTGCTCATGCCGGGTGAGGATGAATTTTATTCCGCTGTTGTTCAATGAATCTATGAGGTCAACATTTTCCTCTCCCGGTATCCCGAATATATAATCCACTTTCTCGTTTTCCAGACATTTTACAAAAAGATCTGAAGCTTTCATTGCTTCAACAGTCTATTTTTGAACTTATAATTTGGGAATTTAACCATGAAAATATACTATATCGCATTATCTTCCTGTTTTCAGCGGGTTTGCGAGCCGGATTTTCTTTCCACAATCATGGACAAACCCTTCCAGCTTATGCTGTATCCAAGGATCTCCAGCACATGTGGAGCCGACATTCCGGCTTCCTCTATTATCTCAACCATCCTTTCCGTATCAGGATATGACCGATCAACAATGTCCCTTATTTTCATTATGGTATTGTTTTGAATACTTTCATCCTTTCTGGAAAAACTGATCGCTTTGCCGGGATACCTGCCAGAGATGTGTTTCAACAGTTCTTCCCAGTTTATTGAGTCTCTGAAACATATTTCCCCCTTGATCTTCTTTTCTGTTCCGAAAACAATGTATACATTTTCCATGATTATTCCGTTTTCTGATAGATAGGAACTGTTTTTCCTGTCCTGTTCAAGCGACTGCGGAATCGAGATATTTATGAAAATTTCACCCTCACCGGTTTTTATGGAACAGTAAGGAACCACCACCCCTTCAGGAACCTTCAGAGGTCTGGTATCCAGGTTAATGGGAAGCGTACCATCCGGAGTACCCTGGTCCATGTCAAAGTCCGGAAAATAATCTGACATCTCATCTCCTGCCCTGAATTTGAAAGTATTTTTTCCCCCAGAATCCCTGTCCTTTAGCATTATGGATGCCTCAATCTCCCACGATGTTTCCCTGCATATTGTCCGGAAAAGTCTTGCAACCCTCATACCATACCGTTCAGATCGTTCCAGGACTGACATTGGACCCGAGACACTGAGGGATTCAATTCCCTGCTCTCCTGCATGTATGGTGCAGAGAAGACCGAGGGTTTTCACTCTCCTGAGTATTCCATACCAGTCCTTTACACCTCTTATCTCCATTGATACACTGTGCATCAGGATTGTTTCGACCTGTTCCATGTTAAATGCCTTGCAGAGGTCCTCCGGATCCATCTCAAGATTTTCAGCAAGAATCTGTTCACTTTCCTTGTCGCCGTACATGGCGTTCTGCACAGAAACCACGTCTGTTTTCAATTCACTTGCAATATTCATGAAAATTTCCATGCGTGTCTTCTCATCCAGTACGGGAAGTGTGGCCCTGCTGAATATCTGCCTTCTTATTTCAGAAGCATCAAGGAGGGATGGTGACCTGAATTTACCCCTCCTTTCCATAAGAAGGAATAATCCACGGATGACCTTGTGATTCTTGGATCTGACCTCAATTTCCTTCCTTCCACGATCTATGAAATCCATATTGTGATTCACAGCGGTTTTCATAAAATCTATGACCCTTACCGCAAGATCCGTGGAATCTGATGACAGGAATACCGGCCTGATATCACCCTTCCTGCTCTTCTTAACTATCATCAGATCTGTTGGGAACACCTTTCCTCCTCCTTGATGAAGTTGCGTATTCTGAAGTGCTTTTTGCCACTACCTCATAAAGAACTGCCTTCTTGCCGGAACCTGGCCTGAGAATCCGACCCAGTCTCTGCCTGTACTGTCTGGCGCTTCCTGAACCACTGAGCACTATGCCGATGGTTGCATCGGGAACATCCACACCCTCATCAAGAACCCTGGATGTTGCAAGTGCAGTCACCTTCCCATCCCTGAACATCTGGAGATACTCCTTTCTCTCAGGTCCCGGGGTAAGGTAGGTCAGGGCCGGAATGAGAAATTCCCTCGAAATAAGGTATGCGGTATCTGTATCTTCAGTGAAGATTATTGCCTTCTCTCCCCTGTGTCTCGTCAGCACATATCTAACAGTATCGATCTTCACTCTCGCACTGAATGCTATCTCCCTTGATCTTCTCCATGCAAGAAGTGCTTCCCTTCCCTCTGGATTCCATGATCTCATTATGAATTTCTCAAAATCCCATGGCCCTTTCAGCCTTATCCTTTCCCGCCTGATGTAATGGAGGAATATCTCCCTGTTGGCTCTGTACTCCTCCTCCTCTTCATCAGTAAGCTCAACGGGTATCCTTACAATACGAAAATCGGCCAGATAGTCTTCAAGTTCCTCATAACCCATCTCAAATATCTTTCCCCCCATGTATTCTTCAAGCTTCTCATGGAGCAGATCTGTTCTTTCATAGGTTGCGGTCAGGCCCAGCCTGTAAGGGGATGCAAACATCTTTGCAATGTTTATGTACTGATCTGACGCAAGGTGATGTACCTCGTCAAATATGACAAGCCTGAATTTATTCCCCATTGTTTCCGCCATGAGGTACGCTGAATCATAGGTTGAAACAGACACCGGAAGAAAGTTTTTCTCACCTCCTCCTATCTGCCCAACCTCTATTCCGAATGCACTTTCCAGCTTTGAACGCCACTGCTGTATGAGCTCAATGGTTGGAGCAACAACAAGAACCGACGTCCTGAGTAACCTGATGGCCTCCATGCCAATGTGTGTTTTTCCTGCGGCAGTGGGAAGAACAATTGTTCCGCTGTAATTGTTCTCTTTCCATTTTGTTATTGCTTTTTTCTGGTAACTTCTCAGAGTCTCGGAATGTGACAGTTCCAGCTTTGGAGACTTTTCAAATACCCTGTCCTCTGCATCAGGGAACTGTTTTACGATTCTACTGTACATGTATGCAGATGCACGATATGCGTTGACCCTCTGATCGAAGACCATATCACCTGATGGTGTTTTTATGTCCCGTAATATAATAGTTCCATGGTCAAAATCAAGAATCATGACTGCGATATCACCCTTACCTTCGTATTCACTGATGACAGCATCTTCATCTGAATATGTTTTTTGGATTCACGGTTCCTCATCATCAGCAGGCATGACATTGTTAAGCAGATCGTAAAGTAATGAATCGTCTGAGTGCTCCAGCGTCCGCATGAACTCCCAGATCATTGCGGATGCCTCAATGTAGCCCACTCTTTTGGCAAAATCCCTTAGAGTCTGCATTCCCTGATCCTTGCCGTTTATTTTCATTTCCAGGACTATGCGGGTAAGTTCCACATTGTCCTCTATCTCTGCATCCAAATTTTCGTCGTATTCGGTGTTTAACTCGCCAAGTGCTTTTTCATATTCCCCTATTCCATAGAGTCTTCTTGCGACATACACTCTTGTTAATGCATTACCATCGGGAGTAAGATTCTCGTAGTTTGATCTCACCGATTCCAGTGATTCGTTCATCCTTCCAGCGGACAGGAGAATACTGAACTTGAGAATAAGAGCGATTTCCATGTGTCCGCTCTTTTCAAACCAGAGGTCACAGATAGACAGCACATCATCAGTATTCTTCGTTTCTGTATATACATCCAGAATTTCAATGATATCTTCCGGCTTCAATGTATCAATGTGATCCTTCACCAGTTCAACTGACCTATCCTTCATTCCTTCCTTTATCAATGCCTCAACATAGGTTGGAAAAACATCAAATGACCTGTCAAGGAGATTTGGGTTTTTTGAGACTGATTCAATGACTTCCTGGAATCGCCCCAGGTATCCAAGCAGCTGTGTCCTTTCCTCTTCATACCCGATCTCTTTTCGGATTGCCAGAGCCCCGTCTATGAGTTCAAGAGCCTCTTCATCGTTGCCGTCGTCGGAAAGAATGATGCCCTTCAAGTACATGAAATCAGGCTCCTGTGGCCATTTCCTGATGGCGTAATCACATGTTTTCAGGGCTTCGTAATTTTCATAATATTCAAAGAGAAGTTCTATTTTCTCAATATAGGATTCTTCATAGTTACCCAATTTTGTTGTGAGTTTTTCCAGTTCCTGCAATGCTTTCTCTCTCTCATCATCATCGAATAAGTTCCTGGCATATTTTATGCGGTATTCTATGTTCTCCGAATCGTACTTTATCGCGGCCTGAAGTTCTTTTAAGGATTTATTGTGGTCTTCCATGGAATCATAAATCCTGTAAAGGAGGAAGTGAGTTTCTGCATCCTTTGGATCTATTTTCAAGGTTTTATTTGCAAATTCAAGCGCCATGGAGTAGTTTCCAGTCTCAAGATAGCTGGATGACATCAGATAGGTTGTTGTTGAATCGCTGCGGTCCTTTGAATGTGATATTTCAAGAGTCTTAATCGCCTCGTCATAATTGCCCATATCGTATAGAATCAGTCCCTTGTTTCTGAGATAAAGCACATCATCAGGATCGATTTTCAAGCATCTTTCGATCTGTTCAATGGCCTCTTCATCCCGTCCCACTTCGTGCAGGGCAGATGCCCTTATATTGATGAAATCTGGGTCTTCCGGTGAGACCCTCAGAACTTCCTCTATGAGCTTCAAGGCCTCGTGTGGTTTTCCATCCTCAATGAGATGTATTGATTGATGTGCCTTCGATTCCAGAGGATTTCTATAATCTGCCATTTTATCGGATGGAACATATGTCGTGAATACTTAAAAGTTAACAAATTCAAAAGTTCTCCTGGTTGGTTATAAAACTCTGTGTATTCACGACCTGCTCCTGAATTTTTGAGTTGCCTTCTGCTCGATCCCGTCCATATACTTCCTCCATCTGGTTCCCGGAGGTATAGAGCCTTTCACTCCTTTCGATTCCCAGTATTTTTTATAAAAGTATTGTAGATTGTATGAATCAGGGCTCATGTAATCAAGGTTCGATGATACAAAATTCACTATGTCAGCAACAATTTCGTCCTGATTCTGGTTCATCATTTCTTCCAGAATCTTTTCGTTTTCTGCGCTGTTATCAATATTTCTGGCGTCAACCATAAAAACATAAATTGAACTTAGTATTTAAGGGGTTGTTGAGCAGATTTGCCTACCCGCCTTCATGATTCCATCGGTAAAATCCGTTCCAGTGCACATATTTTGTCGTTTTGACTGTTTCAACTCCATATAATATTATGATAAAAGATGCACTAAAGTTTTGGGATGCCTATGAATATGAGGTTGTTGGTATCGGTTTTTTCATCATAGCTGGAAACTGATTCCTCATCAATAATTTTGTACAGAACCTCCTTGATGTGACTGATTGCCTTCCGGTATGTACTTTCAGATACCCAGGAGTTGGAAAACAGTATGTTTCCCTCCCTGTACATATCACGGACCCTGTCTATCTCATCTGAAGAGATCATCTGGATCTCTTCTGCAATGATCCTTAACCTGAGAATCTGGCTCATGATAGCCGATATTAGATATTCCCTCAGCTGTTCCGGATCTTTACTTTCTATGACCTTCATCTGATCTTCGAAGGAAAAACCCTGGAACAATTCGACATTTGGGGAATAATACTTCTCAACGTAATTTTTCCTTATTTTTGTTTCTGGCTCCTTGAGTATCCCTTCTTCCACCATTTCCTTGAGATTCTGGTACAGATTTGACCTGGAAGTTTCAATGAACTTTGACATCTGGGTGGCCGTCATTCTTCCCTTCTGAAAGAGAAGGATAATGATGGAAAGCTTGGTCCTGTTACCGAAGGATTCAACCAGGTTCTTCCTGACCCCTTCCTTTTTCTCTACCATATTGTGACAAATTTATATATCACTTATAAGATTACGTATCAGAGAAAGTTATATGTATAAAATTCACAGGGATGTAAAACAGAGGGAAAAATCGCTTCCCAGGAACTTCCACCTCCTTCTGGTTTCTGGATCAGTATCAAGGGTTGGAACAACCGCCTTTTCCCTTTCAGTACTCTGGATAACACTTGCTCTCACCGGGTCTGCGCTTGTTGCAGGCCTTGCAGATGGTCTCTTCACTTTTCCGCTCATATTCAGTTTCTATTTTGGAGCACTCATAGACCGTTCATCCAGAAAAAAAAGGGTTGCTGTTGCATCAATTCTCGTTAGATCAGCCGCAGTCGGACTGATCCTCGTAGCATTGTTTGTTCATGGCTACTACCTGATAATTGCACTGGTGTATTCCTGCGTGGTAATAACCGGGATGATGTCGGATATTGTCAATTCTGTGAGGTCAGCCTGGACAAAGGTATTCCTCAACGAGAAACAGTATCAGAGAGGTTCATCTGTGTCTTCAGGGTTGATATCCCTGGCTGATGGAATAGGTTATGCATCTTCCGGGATTCTTCTCTACTATGGATATTATGATGCCTTGTTACTGATTGCGGCCATCTTCATAATATCAGTGATCCCGGTTCTTTTTATCAGGGAGAAAGTCGAAATTGAAAAAAAGATCAGGACTGGTAGCCTGAAAGCTGACATTGCTGAAAGTGTAAGATTCATAAGAAAGAACAGGAGTGTGATGCAGTTGATAGTACTGATGATTTTCGCAAACTTCATCATAGCAATGGTTGGTATAGGATTCACCTTCCTGGTGCAGAAGATCCTCTTCCTGCCTGCATATTATCTCAGTGTCATATTCATAGCACTTTCTGCAGGCATGGCTCTTGGTTCTATACCCGGAGGCTATCTGAAAGGTACACTGGGATTTGTGGTTGCACCACTTCTTGCTGTTGTGGGAATCATGTTCATAGCCATGGTTATGACGCCTATTGTCTTCATACTGGTTGCCCTGGTCTTTGGAGCTGGGCTTGCAATAGGAATAATAAACCCTGTGGTGACTACGGTATTTATAAGAAAGGTCCCAGTGGAAATGATGGCCAGGATCAGTGGGACAGTAAACACACTTGCACTTTCGGCAACATTCCTCTCTGGAACTATTGCTGGGACGATTATCCAGTTCTCATCCATATTTGATCTTTTTGTAATCATTGGATCTGTAATCGTGGTTGTTGGTGTTGCCACACTTTTCATGAGAGAGTTTTCCAGTGAGAGAATTGAATCTCATGAAAACACGGATTGAAAAAACAACTGAACCAGTTTCATCACCATATTGTTATTTTTTGTCTTTCATTTTCTGCTTGCATGGTTTTAGAAATATTGAATGCAATCTCGAACTCTGGATGGTTCCATGCAGGAAGGCTTGCTCTCAGGCTGTTTGGAGCGTGTGGATCAATTATTATCCTTCTCCTGATCTCCTCATCCCTCATGTTTCCTCTCCAAACCTGAGCCCATGATATGAAAAATCTCTGTTCAGGGGTAAACCCATCGATCTCCTTCCTCAATTCCGGATTCATTTTCAACCTGCGTTCCATTGCATCATAAGCAATGCTTACACCACCGAAATCTGCTATGTTTTCACCCACTGTCCTCTCTCCGTGAACCTTGACACCGGGAAGAATCTCCTGTGCGCTGTAGAGATCTATGACAGCCTTTGCCTTCTGGTTGAATTCCCTCCTGTCCTCCTCCGTCCACCAGTTCCTGAGATTTCCATCGGCATCGAATGTGCTTCCCTGGTCATCATAACCGTGTGTTATTTCATGTGATATAACTGCACCTATGGCACCGTAGTTGACCGCATCATCCATGGTGACGTCAAAGAATGGCGGCTGCAGTATTCCTGCGGGAAAGACTATCTCATTGTCCGTGGGAGAGAAGTATGCGTTCACTGTGGGTGGAGTCATGAACCATTCATTCCTGTCAACTGCCGATCCTGTTCTTGAATTCTGCCTCCTGATTTCGAACTGAGCTGACCTTAAGATGTTGCCAAAATAATCATGCTCATTGATATTGAGGGTTGAGTAGTCCCTGAAAGTTTCAGGATGACCTATTTTGGCCCTGAATCTTTCAAATTTCTCCAGTGCCCTTCTTTTAGTCTGTTCGCTCATCCAGGAGATGTTTTGCAATCTTCCCCTGAACACCGACTTTATATCCTCAATGAGAACCTCCATTCTCTTCCTTGCGTCTTCCGTAAAGTACTTCTCAACGTAGAGCTTCCCCAACGCTTCCCCTATGCATGAGTTCATGACCATTACGGATCTTTTCCATCTTGGCTCCTGTTTTTCCTGGCCCATTATTTTTCTGTTGAAGAAATCAAAGTGCTCATCTGCAAATTTATCGCTTAGAGCTGGAGATGCAAAGTTAATGATGCACCACATAACATAAGATTTTAGACTCTCAAGAGGTGTGGACGAAATGAGTTTGCAGACAGATTTAAAATATTCTGGTTGTCCGACCACGGCGTAAGGGACTGCTGGTACCCCCATTAATTTCATGTAATTTCTCAGTCCAATTTCTGGAAATTCACGATCAAGATCCACCACTTCAAACCGGTTATAATTTTTCTCCTGATCCCTGAGGTCCTCCTGACTTCTGCTGAATTTCGCCAGTTTTTTTTCTATTTCCAGTATATTACCTGAGTATGATTTAGAAGTCCCAGTATCACTCCCTGTGAGAGCAAACATTTTCTCAATATGATGCGGAAACTGATCCAGTATTGAAGAGAATGATTCTTTCAGGTAATAATCCCTGTTTGGCAGAGAAAGACCTCCCTGCATGAAGTAGAAGGCGTAGATTGAACTGTTCTTTTTGTCCCCCTTAGAATAGGATCTGAAGAATGGAAAAATTCCAAGACTGTGCAGATAGGGAATGGTTTCAACAAGTTGTTCCCTTGTTTCTGTAACGATTATCTTTTCCATGATGTCCCTAACTGGTTTCATCCCAAGACTCTCTATAAGATCAGTATTCATGGCTGATTTGTAAAAGTCCCCAACCATCTTATTGACTTTATTAT
>JAKADT010000002.1:0-38091 GCA_021820245.1 Thermoplasmata archaeon
ACGCCCGTGGAGATCGGATCAATACCTGAAAGGGCAAATCCGGTCGTTGAAACGGGAAGCCCACGTTCTTCAGACGTGGGAGGATGTCACGAATGCATCAGAAAGTCCAAGCAACCTTCCAGTGACGGCGATTGTTCCTGATATAACTGCAACCAGCAACCCTTCGACATGATTTACCTTGGGCACAAGGAGGCCGAGAAACAGTGCCGGCAAAGCAAGTGCAAACGCTCTTATCAGGTCAGATGGGACAATCTTCAGGAGAAACGTGCCGAGCAGTGTCCCAACCACCCATAAAATGTAGGCGTATACAAATATTGACTGCATCCCTCTTTTCCCCAAACCAGGATGAGACACTGATATGGCGTAGGTCTCGTCAGTGAGCAGAGGACTGAGGGAAATAATGTCGGTGAACTCCAGTTCAGGTCTCTGATTCTGTATATGAGGTCCGTAAAATGTATGCCTGAGATTCAGTAAAAAAGCAGTTAAAACAAGGGAAAATGGGTCTATTCCTATGGTCCAGTAACCAAGAAAAGCAGACTGAACAGCACCAGAATAAACAAATATTGAAAGAGCTGCTGTGAAATAGTACGGAACACCCAGAGATTCAGCAAGGGCACCAAATGCTATTCCTGCAGAAAGATATCCCATTGTAACGGCTGCATAACTGTCGTGCATGGAAACGATATTCAAACCGGAAAACTTCCCTTCACTCATTCAATCCATAACCTGGAAAAAAGGTTCATCAATTATTTATGGGGTAGCATTATTTCCTTATAAGTGTAAGCAGAGAATATCCCTTCATTACATCTGACTCCACTGAATCAGAAATTCTGAAAAGTTCCTCAATCTGATTCCTTCTCTTTTCAACAAATATATCTCCATAAAGAAATATTCCGTCGTTCTCAAGTACTCTGTGTATTTCACTGATTCCACTTTGAAAGTCATTGCCGAGGTTATGATAGACAAGACTTGATGCCGCAATTCCAAAATAACAGTCATCATAAGGTATCTTTCTCAGATCCGATCTTACAACTGTCACATTCTCACTCATGCCAAGGTGTCGAAAATTTTGAAAGGTTCGCTCCATGGAGTTGTCCTGAAGGCTTGAATCCGTAAAAATGTCGATAGCGTATATATGTGCATCCCGGAATTCACTGTAAATCAGGTAAGATATGAAACCAAGACCACAGCCTGCATCCAGGGCCCTGATTGATATTCCATCAGGCAGTTTACCTCTTATATTCTCAATGGCTTTGCTGAACATGGAAGAGATTTCTCTCCTCATTTTTTCAGATTCTTCCCTGCTGGAATGATGATAAACGCCGAAGTCCACCGTTACCTTCATTCCTGTTTATATAAATTGAAAACTTAACTGTTTTCATGATTATTTCTTCAGAAATGATATCTCCGCGCCTCCGTAGATAAGACTAGGGATTATTTACTAATAAACTAACTATTTATACAGAAGATGTATTTTGTAGATGATTGTTATGGAAGAACTGAAAAGGGACCTTCTGAATCCATTCCCGTGGTATAAGGTAATGAGGTCATCAAAACCAGTATTCAGGGATACTGATTCCGGACTCTGGAATGTTTTCAGGTATTACGATGTAAAACGAGTTCTGGGAAATTTCAATGAATTCTCTTCACAGTTTGGAAAGGCTTTCAACCCGGCAGGGGGACCTATTTCGGAAAGTATAATCAACCTTGATCCACCAAGACACACAAAACTCAGGAACATAGTGTCCAGAGCATTCACACCTAGGGCGGTGGAAAAAATGGAACCTGTCATAAGGGACATATGTGAGAACCTTCTCTCAAAACACCAAGGTGGCAGATTTGACATTGTTAAGGAGTTCACGTCACCTTTACCTGTAACTGTTATTGCAACCATGCTCGGGATACCCATAAGTGATATGGACAAGTTCAAGAAATGGTCAGATAATGTAGTTGGTGGATCACAAAGAGATTTCGCTGAGTTTCCATCTATGATGAAAGAGATGGTTGAATATTTCAGGAGAATGATCGCCCAGCGCAAAAGTGATCCAAAAGATGACCTGATAACGGCAATAATCAACGCGGAGGTGGATGGTGAAAATCTCACCGAACTGGAGAGCCTGGGTTTCTTCATACTGCTCCTTGTGGCTGGAAATGAGACTACTACAAATCTGATCTCCAACAGCCTGCTGTGCATTGATGAAAATCATGAAACATTCAATGAGTTAAAATCATCACCTGAACTGATACCTCAGGCAATCGAGGAAGTTTTGAGATTTAGAAGCCCTGTTCAGTCAATTTACAGGGTAGCAAAGAAAGATACCTTGATAAATGGGACAATGGTCCCGGCAGGGAGCATTATTGTTCCATGGATTGGTTCTGCCAACAGGGATGAATCCATATTTTCCAATGCAGATCAGTTCGACATACACCGCAAAGAAAACAGGCACATCGCTTTTGGAGAGGGAATACACTACTGCCTCGGTGCCCCACTTGCAAGGCTTGAAAGCAAAGTTGCACTGGAAATGCTGTTAAAGGAATATGATTCCATAAAGGTTGATAGGAGTATCCCCATGATTCCACAGAATAGCACAATAGTCTATGGGTTGAGGGAACTCACAGTGAAAGTTTCCTGAATTTTTTACAACAGGGAATCGGGTTCAGTCCTTCAAACCGGAGCTATCCCGTATCTCCTTAAGTGCTTCCCTGTCCCTGCAGTAGAGATAGGGTGCAAGATCCAGGCTAACGGGGGTTTTTCCAAGTTTGTGACTGTAAACATTCCTGAGGTTCATGTCGACTTCCGCGCAGTATTCCTTCCATGTGACACCTTCATGTTCCACATATTTCTTTTCAATCCCGGTTGCAATCTCATGAGCATAAGGGTACTCATAAGCATCATCTGAAAGCCATTTTTCCGGCAATTCATGATGCAGTCCTATGCTTTTTCTTGAATCTATGACCTTACTGCCAAACTTAAGCAAAATCGGAAAATGTTCGTCTAGGTAGATTGTTTTTCCATCCAGTGAATAACCCCCAGTATACTTTATGTCAAAATCAGTACTCACTCTCACGTCCTCGGCTTCCCTGTGTTCTATTACTAATCCAATATTATTTCCATTATGGTAGGCTCTTCGTTCCTGAACGCTTATAATATCACCTTTTTCCAGATTGGTATCAGATTCAACTTTCACATAGGCGGGTTCAAGAAAGCTTATGGCAGTCAGGATAAATTTTCCACCCTTACCTTTATTCTCCCTTATATGCTCCAGCACTTCAAACTCCTTCATGATCACATAACGATTACCACCATATAAGCGTGAGTTGATGGTTAATGGGTTACATGGGAAAATAACAGATCATCCCACCGGACCAGAAAACCTTAAGGGATTGTAAAAATATCTAAATGATATTATGAGAAATGATTTTGGAAAGTTATTCCTGAGCAGGGGAGTTAATTATTACACAGAAGATGTGCCACTTTCATACGTTATTGATTTTCTCGGTTTTACCGGAGATAAGGATATGAAAGAACTTGGAAGTTTTGTCTCCGAACATCTTATTGAATCAGCTGACTTTATAGATCACTGGGCAAAACCAAGGCTGTACACATGGGGCATAGAGGGGAAGAGAATCGATTATGTCAGAATTTCTCCAGATCATGAGTACATGATATCAAAGCTTCAGAAGCTTGGATCTGTGAGAAAAAGTGCGTCAGGAGAACATCCGTGGATGTATCACTTCATCTCCGGTTACCTTATTTCAGATTCTGGTATATTCTGCACACTTACGCTTACTGCACAGACAGCTTATGCCATTGGTAAATATGGTGATCGTTCCATCAGGGAAAAATACTTTTCAAAGTACATTTCCCACGACAACCCATGGCTTGGAGCAACTTTTTACAGTGAGACACAGGGTGGAAGTGATCTTGGCGCAAATAATACAACCGCCGAAGAGAAAGAGACAGGGTGGATCATCAATGGGGCAGACAAATATTTTGCCAGTGACGCGGGATTGGCGGATGGAGCAATTGTAACCGCAAAGTTCAGACCCGGTTACGGAGTGAAAAACATAGCCCTGTTTTTTGTACCGGCATTTAAGGATGATGGATCAATGAACTATTCCATCAGGAGGCTTAAAGAAAAACTTGGAACCATCGCAGTCCCCACAGGGGAGGTCGAGTTCCATGATTCAACTGGCTATCTTCTGGGAGATTCCAGAAAGGGGATATATTATGGAATGGAGGTCCTTACAATATCCCGCCTGGATGATGCAATAGCCGCCGTGGGAATTGCCAGGAAATCATTATGGGAGGCCTACATTTATGCGAATAGAAGATCAACATTCGGTAAGAAAATAATTGATCACCCTCTTCTTCTGAGGGACTTCCTGGAAATGGAATCAGAACTCGAGGCGTCACTTTATCTGTCCCTTTACGCCGCATCCAGATTCTCAACTTCGTGTTCAGATGTTCCACCCTACACTGATGATTACCATTATGCGAGACTCCTTTCCCACATCTCCAAAAACATGGCCTCATCAACATCTTCAGAAATCACAAGGTATTCAATGGAGATATTCGGTGGAAATGGGTTCCTTGAAGAATTTCCTGTGGCAAAGTTTCACAGGGATGCACTTGTCACATCGATCTGGGAAGGAACCAGCAATATCCAGGCTCTTGACATGATTGAGGTTATGAAGAGAAAGAATGCACATTCATTGCTGTTTGATGATCTTAGCCAGATGATCGGCAAAATGAATAATAAAACAGTTCAGGATAGTCTGGGCAGTTTACTTGAAAAAACAAGAAAGAATATCGGAGAAATCATTGGTTCTGAAAACGTGGAGGTTCAGGCAAAGGAGATTCTAAAGATCCTGGGAACTCTGATCTCTGCAGTCCTCATGTATGCCGTTACTTTTTCAGCTTCTTCGGGAAACGACACTTCCAGGTTCAATCTCCCTGATCTGTATCTGTACAGGCATTTTTCAATTGAGATAAGACCATCTTTGGAACTGATCACAGATAAAAAGCCACTTGTGTGGATGAATGCTGGGAAGATAAAGACTGATGATTAATTGGTAAAATCATATTATTTTCGGTGATATGAAAATAAATTTATCTGATTCAATTTTATTCCGCATTTGGCAGTCACATAAAATTTAACAACCTGATTGAAATGTATTAACATGTCATTTCTTGATTATTTCATAACTCCTGAAGGGCTGGAAGAACTTGGCCCAGAAACAGTGGAGAAAAGGTCTTCGGAGGACGGGACAGTAATTGTGGACGTCAGAACAGACAATGAATACAGTAAGGGACATATCAGTAATTCAAAGCATATTCCCATGGGGAGTGTAAAAGATCATTTGAAACAACTTCCCAGTGATCAAAAATATATCCTCATTTGTGCAACAGGTCACAGAAGCAGGGCAGCCGGTGCAATATTCTTGAAGAATGGTTATAAGAATGTAGCACATCTGAAAGGAGGAATGGGTTCATGGAAGAAGTCGGGAAGGAAGATAGAGAGATAATATTTTCAGGGTCAGATCAAAATACTTCTTTTCATGAACGTGCGGCTTTAAACCGTTCTTCTCATCCAGCATGATTCCCCAACCAACATCTTGCAATTGTCTTTAACCAAATTTTTCCTGCCTAAGGCACTGCACTGTGTGGAGTTTGTTCCACCATGAGATCTGGCTTCAAGATTGAATAATCGCTAAAGGTGGTGATTCCACCACGTCTCTGTACGAGGTATCGTTTGGAAATACGGCGAAGAGGTCTGTATTATTGAACCGATATTCCCACTGCATGGAAAGTATAAGTTTGAAAGCATCTGCATTGACAGGATGGAATTTTACAGGTTTCTTTCCCGAACTTCAGTAGACTGTAACACCTGAATCCACTGACTTTTGGCTCTTCTTTAATCTTCTTGAAATTGTTATTTACTTTGGTCAACCGGTACCTTGTATTTCATGGCTCAGAGCATTAAATCGCAATATTATGCAGTCTTCAACCTAATACAATCTCAAATTAACAAAAGTTATATAGTGTTAGATAATATCACGCACTATGAACGGAGACAAAAGTGATTTATTTTATGAGGGATGCTACGTCAGGGTTACTGGAAAAGGTGCGGGAAGACATCCTGCAAAATACAATGGATCTTGTCCGGTTATTCAGGGAGAGAGAATCGCTTTCCAGGATAATTGCCGATATTAAGACAAGGGAAAATGTAGAAATCAGGGACAGACGCAGAGAGGAGGCTGTTCTTAATTCGCTTGGAGATCTTAACCCAAGACAGAAAGCGATCATCAATATGATTTTCGAGTTCACAATAGCCTGCGAAAATCCCATAAGCGAAGTACCTTTTGGAGATTTACCTGGGAGAAGTCTTGAGATCAGAGGGGAAAAGTCCTTACTGGAATACGTCGCATCTGCAATGGTGAGCAGGCCAGGATCAGAGATATATTCATCAGGGGATCTCGATCCAGTATTTGTCGTTGGCGCAATAAGGAGTGGTGCACACATAATTAACGGCCACTGCGTTTCTCCTGATCTGAAGCTTGGTCATTCCGACAACCAGGAGGAGTATCATATTTCAATACTTGAAAATGGTATCATGAAGGTAAATCCTGCGATTCTACACGTTGATTCTTCATTTTCAAAGGTTCAGGTTGATTGAGATGGATATATTCATTCTGGGTAACAGGGGGAGGATGGGTGTATTTCTTACCAGTCTCTTCAGAAAAAAAGGGTTCAGTGTAAGTGGTTCGGACATATCTGACGGGAAGGGGGAAAGCATGGGTACTGAAATGAGGAATTCCGAGGTGCTCATACTGGCAGTTCCGCAGGATCAGGCTCTTAAATTCATCAGGGAACATGACGGCTTTACAAACATTGTTGAAATTGGCTCAGTCAAATCAATATTCAGAGAATTTACTGGAAAGATAGTCAGCATACATCCACTGTTTGGTCCACTGTCGGAGGACAGGGAGATAAAAAGACGCATCATATTCATCGATGATATTTCGCCGGCGGGGAAAGAGAGCCTGGTCATGAGATTATTCGGAGACGTTGATCTGGTGAAGATGACCGCGGACAGGCATGACAGGATCATGGCTGATGTTCTCGTTGCACCTTATATTATTTCACTTATCAGTTCAAGAATCAATCCAGGCAGGGAGTTCATGACCAGATCGTCAATGTTACTGAACTGTATCACGGACATTTCCCAAAAGGAAAGCCCCGAGGTTCTGAGAAAGACAATACTCCTGAATCCATACTCCACGTCAAAATTCAGGGAAATCCAACTTGGAATAAACGAACTGGCGGGTGAGCTCCTATGATACTGATCCCTGAAAACACTGCATATCTGGAAACGCTGAAAGATTCTGTTTCCGACTCAAGTGACTCTTATCGCGTTGTGAATCTTTACGGAAAAAGCATCATCATCACTCCTGAAAATTCAAACCTGTCATTCAGTGTTGACGGTAAACATGTAATCCAGGTAAAATCTGGACTTTACTCAAGAGATGCCAAGAGTGATAATACGGAGGTGGAAATTGGCAATGTCAGAATAGGAAGAAAAAAACTGGTAATTGCGGCGGGACCATGTGCAGTTGAAAGCCGGGATCAGATGTTGGAGATAGCAGAAGAGGTCAAGAAACTGGGTGCAGACATGATAAGGGGTGGAGCGTTCAAACCGAGAACAAGTCCATACAGTTTTCAGGGCCTGGGAAAAGAGGGGATAGGTATCCTGTCCGAGGCAAAGGAGGCAACAGGCATGCCGATTGTTTCCGAGATTATGGATATTTCAGATTACCCGTATTTTCAGGACACCATTGACATGCTCCAGATAGGATCAAGAAATTCACAGAATTTTTCAATGCTCAAATTCATAGGGGAGAAAGGTAAGCCGGTTCTACTAAAAAATGGCATGGGAAATTCAACTGATGAATGGCTGAGTTCTTCAGAATATCTTCTATCGGCCGGAAACGGAAACGTTGTATTATGCTACAGGGGAACAAGAGGCTTTGAAAAACGCACAAGGTTCATGATGGATACGGGTTCCATAACAGTGGTAAAATCACTCAGCCACCTTCCGGTGTGTGCTGATCCAAGCCATCCATCCGGCAACAGGGATTATGTCGAATCGCTGGCATTGGCTGCTGTAGCGGCAGGGGCAGACATGCTCGAAATAGAGGTTCACAACAACCCCGAAAAGGCGCTTTCGGATCGAGATCAGCAGATCTCGTTTGAGACATTTGGAAGAATCGCAAAAAGTGCAAGAAAGATAAGAAATCTAATTACCGGGGATATCTGATGTTCCGGTAGAGTATTTCACCCTATTTTTAAATCCTCCCCAACAACTAAGTTTCTTGCAAACGGCCCGGAATAACATTCCTAATCAGTGAAAGGCCTGGATAATCTGAGTGTGGACGAGTTTGCATGAAAGCGGAAAACACATATGAACAGTGAAGACCATCATGAAAGATGAGGACCTCAGAACTTCTGACGCTTTAGCTGAAGTGAGTATGTCAGTATGTAGATAATGGGAAGAATGTAGAAACCAAGAACCATAGTTATGTCCGCTTCACTCAATGGAACTGTGCTTCCGAATCTGGACAGTGCGGCAATATGTGCAGGATTGGTTGAAATAGCTATAGCCACAAACCCAAGAATAAAACCTGTGAGTTCTGCCTTATTGTTTCCGTTCAGAACAAAATAGCCAACGAGAACTATCACCACTACTGACGCATAGGTTGCAATGGTAAGCGTCAAGGGGACCAGTCCGTAAGTTCTAAGTATGTACCCGCCTGTTACAATTACGATCGCATCAATAAAGAGCAGTGTGGAAAGAAATCTGCTTCTGTTCAATCTTTTTAGATATCGCTATAAAATTTAAACATTTGCAGGGGGTATTATCTTTTTTGCAGGAGAATATATAAGCTTGAATCCTCTTGTATTACCATTCCGGTCTTGATTTGTAAACCGACAGGTTGAATTGAAAATGATTGAACATCATACAGTCTCATACCAGCCTTTGTATGCCAGAGGGTAGACTCATAGTGAAGGACAGAGTGCCTTCAGACCGATGTGAATTCAAGCCCATGGTATCCAGGTGGCATCTGAAGTGGGAGGCGTTTTCTCGATACGGAATGAGATGACACATGTTGATCACCATTTACGATGAAAATCAGAATTTGTAAAGGGTAGGCAGCAATTCTTCTTTTACATATTTTATAACGTTATCTTCGTGTTTTAACATTTCCTCGTATGCTTTAGATGGTTCTCTGCTCATTATGGCCTGGAAAATTGATTCATGTTCTCTGGAATCCTCCATGGATACATCTGTGGCTGTAAAAAATGTCAGTCTTACAATTTTCAGTTTCCTTCTAATTTCCTGGCTATATTTCTCCATGTATTTATTTCCGCTATTTCTGCCGATGATTTCATGGAACCTATCATCAAGGTCTGCTTTTGCGTTTGCGTAAATAGCACTCTGTGAATAGGTTGCATTTACATCTAACATGAACTTTTTAAAATCAGAAAGTTGTTCCCTGTTGATTCTAAGCGCACAGAGTCTTGCACTCTCTGCCTCTATGACTTTCCGGGCTTCGTAAAGTTCAATAAGATCTTCAGATGAGGCAATTATCACTCGATATGATCTACCCGTTTTCTCGAGAAGGCCTTCTTTGTTGAGGGCAATCAAACTCTCCCTTATTGGCGTTCGGCTAATCTTCAGCTTATTTGCTATCATTTCTTCACTTATATACTGCCCAACCCTCAATTTTCCTTGAGCTATGTTGTTATAAATATATTCATACGCACGTGAAGACAGTGTAATTTTTTGTTCCATAGCACTGATTTATTATATAAGTCTATTTAAGCTTTCACCACAATGATGTAAAGATAATTATTATAAAAATGTAAAATGTCCGACACTTTTTCAAGATTAAACTTTACAGATTACGAATTTAAGCATTGTTGTGAGTTATATTGCAAATGAATATGTTCGTTGAAGGAGCAATCAGACGCTATTAGCGTTAAAAACCATGAGATTTTTATTAATTTTATTAATGGCATATAATAATCAATAGTTCCAGGAACTCACGCAGGTTGAGATTTTCAAGGGAAACATTCCTTTATATCTTTGTCAGCAGAATACGAATTAAGTGTAAAAATGTGTGTCTAATGTTTCCATAAGGAATTCTCCTTTTGCAAGATAGGGTTTGAAAGTAATCGATAACAGAATATTGTTGTCAGTATATTGCTAAGTCTGCTGGGGACGGAGATGAAGGTGTCCGCATATCATACTGCTGCATGCGTTACTGTGTACGCGAGGTGGATGGTCGGAAAGAAGCACAGAGTACATTAGGGATGAGGTGAATCCAAACTCATGAGATTCCAACAGCAACCTTTAGGCAGGAAGATCAATGTGAGAGATGGGAGTGGAAGCCATCTAGTGAATATCATCCAAAGTAGTCAGATAAATGTTGTTGTATATCCACAGGTGAATATGCCAGATCTGGAATAGACCTCATGAAAATAAGAACGGATATTGCAGTTGTTCCGTTTTCTGGCAATTAATATGGTTGAAGTAATTATTTTCTGTGGAACTCTAAATTTGATTAATTTTAAATAGTATAATTCCGTATAATAATCAGGTTTAATATGTCTGATGGTTCGTATTCAAAAGGAAGGATGGTAGGAATTCTGCTAGCATTGGATTTTATCTTAACAACAGTGATACTTTTCACCGATAAAAATCTCCAGACAGATTTCGGAATTGTGAAACCTTATTTCATCCACTGGTACGGTCTACTTGTTACGGCGATAGTTGATTTAATCGGAGCAGTTATTATCATGGTTAAGCCTGAGAGGGTATTCCAGAAAGCCGGAACTGTTGGGGCTTTATTGCTCGCAGTATTTATGGTGGCCGATCTTGCGACTTATAAAATGGTTGGATTCACAAGTGTGGGGCAGTTTGCCACATACCTCTTTGGATTTTCACATTATCCTGGGGCACTTTCATACATACCCGGGCTTTACGATGTACTTTTTGCCTTTTACATAATTACAGGTATAACTGGTGCAGTTATCCTCAGAGGTGGGGAATAATCTCTCTCTATCTTATAAATATTCATATTTATAAACGCATTTAGATATAAAAGGTTCTAGACTGAATGCATCCTCGAAGTTCTGTCAATCCGTTCTCAGTCAAGGACCAGAACTTCCAAGAGCGTTCACTGTAACTGGTACAAATAGAAATACTTAATATGCTGAATTTATTGTTAACAATTAGTAAAAATGCCTGGGACACGATTTTCAATGGAGAGTTTCAAATGACCTGTGAGGACAGCATAAGGGAATCAAAGATTTCTACAGCCAGGGAGTTCTCCGCCAGACTTGGGACCAGAAATCTGATCTTCTTTGGAATATCAGGATCAGTTTCCTATGAACCGGCGGCTGAGGATGATGTTGATATTTTTTTGATAACCCGTGCCGGAAAGCTCTGGTCAACCGTGATAAGAGCCATTTTAATCCGAAGATTATTCGGCTTTGACTCCATATGTCTTTCCCTTTGCCTGGATACTGTTTCTGCAGATACACTGTTCAACCAGAGTGATGATTTTATTGTTGCAAAGGATTCTCTAAACGTCATACCGCTGTATGGTAAGACTTATTATGAAAACCTTCTGAATGGAAGCCTGCTGATAAGGAAATTTTTTCCTGAAAGATTTAGGCCTACCGGTAACAATAAACAGCAGGAAAACCGATCAAGTCCCCTGGAATACCTTTTGTATATTCCATCCTCTGTATTCCTCCTTCTGAAGGGATTGGTTCACAACCACAGGTACAGGGCTCGCCTCAGTCCAGACTCCTGTTTCGAGACTGTTTTGGGATTTCACAGATTCTATCTTGATAGCGCTAAATACCAGAAATTGCGCAGGATGTATTCCGGTACGGGTGATGGGAACGAGTAGCTGCGCCATAATTTTCTCATATAATTCTCAGATGGATGTGGAATTCTATGTAAGAAATTTTGACGCACTGCAACTGGACAAAATGATTATCTGCGCTGAAGGCGATTTGGACATCTCTAAAATACGTGTTATGGCGGAAGGAAAGAACATAGATCTGATTCTCTGCAGCGAAAGGCTTGGAAAGACCAATGCGTATAACAGTGCGCTGAAACATATGGATTGTGATCTGGCATTTCTCATATCCGGAGATGTTCGCTTTGATCCAGGTATCATCAAGAAAATTGAAAGGAAGATAGCGGGAAATGAGATCATAATACCCAGAGTCCTGCCTGTGCCATCAGAAAAGCTGGCCAGTAAAATTGCCAGTGTGATGTGGAATGTACATGATACGTATCTAACCAGTTCTGACGATTTTTATGTAAAATCAGGAGGAGAGTTTCAGGCAATCCCGGCGAAATTTCTTATAAATTTACCACCAGTCGTAAACGATGATGAGTTTTTGTGCCTTTCCGCCAAAAGGGATGGAGCTATGGTTCTCTACTCAGATGATTTCATAGTACATAACTGGGTACCGGAGACCTTCCACGATCTTCTTATCCAGAGGATCAGAGTAAACTTTGGCCATATGGAGATGGAAAGACACTTTGGGAAAAGTTCCTCGCTCATTTTAAATTTTCCAAGGAATATCAAAAAATCGGTCTTGCTGATGAAAACTCATTTGAAGAGATATCCTTCTGATATAGCATTCATATTCCCAGCGATTCTAATTGAGCTTATATCTATCACATATGCTTTCTTCGACTTTAAAACTTACAGGGGTCACATGCTCTGGAAGGTAGTCAAGACCTCGAAGGATTCTGGAAACGGTACTTAATGCTACCCAGTATCATCTGTTTAGAACCTGTCAAGGTTGATCTTAAATGTATTCGAATAGCCAATTCCAGCTGATCTTACCGTAGATTCTGTACAGACTGAAGTCACCAAAGGCAGGTGCATGTTCCGGATTGATTGAAAACTTTTCCATGATATCGCCACATTTCTTTGGGATCTCAACAATAATTTTCCCCTGTCCTACAGTTTCAAATTCATCATTTTGTAAAGTACCAGAGGAATCTTTTCTACTCAACACTTCCCGGAAAGATCTTTTTTTTTTACCCAGTTAAGTGTGCCGGACCTTATTTCAGGCGCAGCAACATTCACCCTCATGGCACTCTTAATGTTTACATCTCGTTAACTTTCAGAGATCTGCATCCCATAACGGCACCGGCCCTGATATATCAACTGGAATGAGTAGGCATATTTTCTGCCATTTTTTCTATCACGTCCATATGATGATTCTTTAAAACGGATTCCCAGGACCATTTACTCCTGCTACGAATATAAATAGAGTCCCTTTTGATATTGAATATTTCCACGGATTTTGCGCAAAGATCGTCAAATGTTCCTATAAGTCCGGTTTGATAATTGTCTATCATTTCGTATATACCTGAATAAACTGGTAGGTTCAAGGCAAGTACTGGAACTCCATAGCTTTGTGCTTCGATGATTACAATGCCCTGTGGTTCATCCCACGTCGATGTAAAGAGGAGAGCCCTGCATCTCCTCATTGTTTCAGTGAGAGTCCGTCTATCTACCTCTCCAAGGTATTCGGTAACATTGTTTAGAAAAGGCTTAACCATATTCCTGAAATATGATGCATCGGTTATCTTACCTATTATTTTTAATGGCAACCCAATCTTCCTGGCAAGTCGAATGGCAAGATGAGGGGCCTTTAGTGGGTTGATTGTTCCAACAAAAAGCAGAAATTCTTCCGGGTTTTGAATTATTTGACCCCTATCCGGAAAATCTGTTCCATTTGGCATGTAATGGGATCTGATCCCTTTTCTTATTAGGAGTTCATTCATCCTGAGGTTAAGTGCTCCCAGATTAAGCTTCCATGAAGGTCTGAATATCATGTCTGGAACAAGGAAAAGCCTGCGCCAGTTTGGATAGATAAAGTAATAGTTCCCGTGCAGGTAGAAAAGGACCCTGTCACTTTCCATCTCCTTTGTGAGTATGAAATTGTTAAATGGGTCAATAGCAGAGGCATCAGAAAGTATGGGTGCCTCCCAGATCTCACGTTTAAGACTGGTGAAGATGGATATGTAACGAGTCCATTTTCCCGTAGCCAAGGACGCGAGCAATCGTGCTTTGCCCCCTGGATATGAGAAGATTGCATCCGGGGAAACCACGCTGTCCGCCAGACTATCATCGGTGGAATTGGCCACTAACTGCACCCTGAATCCCAATCTCCTGAGGGATCTGGCTCGTTCAACTACTATTTTTTCCACACCTCCCCAGCCGTCTGCAGGAATCCTTCGATAGAGAGGGGCGAATATTACAACCTCCTTGGAACTCAACTTCAACATATGGATTTCATGATATAAAGTCATTACAGTCCACTTTGCAGAGGAAATTCTCCGGCACTTTAACAGGGCGTTTTCTCAAACTATTGCTGTAAATTCAGACCAAGTGCTGGGTTTTTGGTCTTCAGGTAGTTCTTAGACCATGTCTATAATATTGGAAAAATAGTTATGGTTTAATTTTCCTTACCATAAAGGTGGAAGATTATTATACTGATCTCGATCATATCTTTTCTGAAGCTGCCAGTATTTATGATAAAAAGATATTATCAAATTTCATAAACATAAACATAAGAAAAATTGAGCTGAGGACACTTATAAAATATACCAGGGGAAGGAACAGCATATTGGAAATAGGATGTGGAACCGCGGAAGAGGCAAGTAAATTCATACTTGAAACCGGTAAAAAAGTTACCTGCCTGGAAGTTTCCGGCGGAATGATCGACTTTTCTACTGCAAAGATCAGGGGACTGGGAATAAGTGACAATTTCATGGCAGTTAAGGGAGCAGCGTCTACCATAAGGTCACTTGGCAGATCGTTTGATCTGATCTACTCTTTCAACGGTGCTCTAAATACTGAGCCCAAAATTAAGGAGGCTGCGGACGGAATACATGATTCACTGAATCATAACGGGATACTGATCTTCTCGGTTAGAAACAGGAAATGTCTGGGGGAAATATTATTATACAGTATTCTTGGTAAAAAAGAAAACATAAAGAAACGTATGGAAGAAACAACCTACGTTGAGGTGGTTGGAAATAAGATCATGTCAACCTACTACTCCCCCCATGAAATCAGATCCATATTCAAGGAATTCACTCTGGTTAAAAAGAAGGGCCTGGCCATAATACTTCCACCATATCTTGCAGAAAGAGTGACTTCTAATTTTGCCAAACACCTGATAAACTTAATGGGAACGTTGCTGTCGTCTATGCCACTTTTTTCTTCTCTTGGAGACGAGATACTTTATGTTTTCAAGAAAGAGTGAATGTTTTCTGGAGTTAAAATTACCAGAACCTTACCTTTCTACATACAGGGCAAATTATGTGGAAGAAGGAGATAGATTTTTCATCATTGTAACGGGGAAATGGGGTGGAAAACTGAGAAACTGTGGATATGCCTTTGTCCATGGAAAAGTTTATGCCGCAAAGGAAGAAATGATTGATGCGGTAATTAATCGCTTCAGGGAAAAATACGGTTCCGGTCACCTGAATTCTCACCAGATGGATGCTGGTACAGGGTTTATCCTTGAAAGATCCGATCACGTTCAAAGAAGCAGATACGATATCTTAGGAATAGAATTTGACCAGGTATCAAAAGATTATGATGCTTCGATCAGGAGCAATCCTGTTGAAATTTATATGCGAAGTAGAACATCCGAGGTACTATCTCTACTTGCTAGAGATGGAATGTCAATCCTTGAAATTGGCTGCGGAACTTTAGTTGAGTCCTCGACCATCAAATCAAAAGTATCCTTAACATGTGCGGAAATCTCAAACCAGATGCTGAGCATTGCAGGCGAGAGATCCAGATCAATTGGAAACATAAGACTGGAATTACTGAAAGTTTCATCTGGAAACATCAGAACAGATCAGAAATTTGATATCATATTCACAACATATGGCTACCTCGATCTGGAAGACATGAATACTATTGAGGCCACATTAAAGGAAAATCTAAAGATTGGAGGATTATTTATTGGCGCCTACTGGAACCGGTTTGGAATTATTGACATTTTCCTTTCCATACTCCTTGGCAGATTTAAGTACGTCAGAGAAAAATTGAGGGGTCTGGTTTTACCCGACTTTTCAAGGTTTTCTACAGCAACCAGACCAAAGAAACCACTAGATTTCTCCAGACTCAGTGGATTTTCGGATGTTCAGAGGAAGGGCGTTTGCACTATGATTCCACCATATAATTTCTTGCGCATTGTAAAACACCTCGCGAATAAACGGATGCCATTTGACCTGGACAGAGCCACATCTTCGTTGCCCATCATCAAGAATTTCGCAGATTACATAATAGTTGTACTGAGGAGAGAACATGACTGAAAAAGCAGTCAATGAATTCAGCATAATTATACCGACACACAATAGATACGAAAAGCTTTCGGCACTGCTCAGGAGTATTGAAGATCACTATATTGACCAGATAAGGGAGATCATAATAATAGACGATTCTGATCCACCGGGCAGAATAGATTGCTGCAAGAAAATCAGGCTTATTCATGTGAAGGTGTCCTTCAGGATCTTCATTTCTCTGGCGAAGGATATAGGGGCTTTCCTTGCAACATCAGATCATCTTTTTTTCATAGATGATGATAATATAATTGGGACGGATACTTTCTTGCCTGTTATTGAGGCATTTTCATCACAGAAAAACGTTGGAGCGGTTATGCCCTCCGTCATGTATCTTGCAAATCCAGAATTGGTGTGGGTATATGCCACCCCATTCAAACCTGGAAAATGGAGCCATGAACTGATTGGTAGAAATAAAATACGAAAAAATGAACTTGAAAACAGGATCTATGAAGTGGACGCTCTTCCAAATTCCAGCATGATATCCAAAAAAGCTCTTCTGGGGGTCAATGGCTTCAGTTCTCGCCTGAAGATAAACAGCTCAGGAGATCTGGTCCTGAAATTGAAATCAGCGGGGTTTAAGGTTCTTGCCACATCATATGCCAGAATATACCATGATGTGCCCCTCCCGGGAAAATTCGGCTACTGGTCTGCTCATGGACGTGACGATCCTGATAGGGTCAGACATGAGATTTCAAACTGGTTCATTTATATGATGGAGGTTCATTCCGGTGAGAGTTTTTTCATATCCAGAGCCATTTTACATTCTCTAAGGTTCATTCTTCCAAACCTGCTAACCTACATATTACTGGGAGGGGAAAAAAAGAAAGAATTGATCTTCAATCTCTCATTGGGGCTTATTGATTCATTCCGCCAGCTTAAGCTTAAGGAATAAGTTATTTTTTAACTTCCACAGCCTTGCTGTTAAGAGGTCTATTTCGCTGAGAAAAGACATTTTATTGAACTTCCTACCGATCCTATTATCAAATAAGCCCGTTCCAAATATCCCTTCAAGTTTGAATCTCTGATCCAGGTAACGTTCGATTGGTCCAGCAAAAACTCTGTGGTGACCATTTTCATGTTCAATTTCCTCTATTTCTTTCATTTCCCTTATTTTCGACAGAGGCGAGTATGGTACAGAAACAACAACAGTTGCACCTTTCTGGCCAACTCTGCAGATTTCATTGTATACCAGTGTCGGGTTCTGTATGTGATGCATAACCCTGATCATTACTATGAGATCAAAGAATCTGCTGCTAAAAGGGAGGTTAAAGAAATTACATTGCACCAAATTGGTTCTGGTCAATCGTTTCTTCGCCTCTGCCAGGTTTCTGGTGGAGTAGTCTACCATGTAAGTCTCTTCGCTAATTCTCTCCAGAACTGAAGTTATTCTTCCAAATCCGCCTCCAAGTTCCAGTGTTCTCTTTGGGTGACCGGCGAGTTTTATAATCAGTTTCCTTTCAGCTAGATTCTGTATTTCTCTGCCTTTCCATTCACTCAGGTAGTCGTAATTTTCATAATCTGGAGGTTCCACACTATAGAGGTACAATATAATCCATATATAAATATCTCAATCTCTCGTGCGGGTAAACTCTCAGTCATTAAAATCAGGTTCATCCCACTTTATTGTGGACATCTCATTCTAATTTCGGGAATATGTGGACGAAGACTTAGAACCAGTGTGATACATAACTCCTGACAAAGACTGCCCAGAAGAATGAAAGGAAACTGGGAAAAGCATTCCTGAAGATAAGATGATGTATTATTCAGGCCCTTAGAATATCTTCCCGACTGCAATAATGGGATGCAGTCTTGTGGATATAAAGCAGACCGGGAATACTCAAGAACATGGGAATACCTGATTACATGAAATCGGTCATGTGGACTTCCAGTGTGGCATACGAATTTGGAAAGTACCGGAAAGGATTGATGGAAGTTTCAGTCCACCCATTACCCGGGAAGAGGATTGCTGGGTTTGTGGATGAGGGTAAGAGAGATCCTGTTTCTGGAAAGCAGGGAAATGACCCACATCAGGATAACACTTTGGAAACAGCCCTCAGTGCATGGAATACAGAACCGAAACAGGGATCATTAAACGGTGTGAGGCATGACGGCCTTCTGCTGGATTAGGAGTTCGTTAGACCCATCAGGATTCGGAATTTATCATCCTGTGAAGGCTCTCCTGGCATCTTTTACGGATTGCCTCCACGTCATCTCTCTTGCCGGTTAGCTTCCCATTTTTCATTACAGGACCCAGCAGGTTCTCAACCATGTTCCCACAACTGCATTCGTATTTACCGTAATTCGAGGGTTTCACAATTACAGATCCACAGGACTGACACTTGTATACATTTTTTCCTCCGGAATATTTGCCCCTCTTTGCCAGGCTGGTTCCCTCAACCTCAACAATGTCCATTGCAAAATCATATGGCTTTGCAGATGCTATTGATGTGCCGATTCCAAAAGCCTCTGCGCCAGCTTCCTTAAGTTCCAGTATGTTTTCGGCATTGAGCCCTCCTGAGACCATTATCTTCACGTTTCTGAAGCCTCTCAGATCAAGCTCCCACCTTACCTCCCTGATTAATGACGGGAAATTACCTCTCCGTGAAGATGGAGTATCAAGTCTGATATAATCCACGTTGTTTATTGTTTCCGCAGCCCTGATGGCCGCAAATTTCTCGTCCATGAACGTATCTATGAGGAGCACCCTTTTCTGTCCATTGCCGTTGTCACTGGCGGAAAGTTTCCATGCTGCCTCATCACCCACAAGTATTGAAAGAGCATGAGGCATTGTGCCGACCGGTTTCTGACCGATCAGTTCTGCTCCAAGAATGCCAGAAACACCAACAGCACCGCCTATGTAAGCTGCTCTGTCGATCATAGGTGAGATTGAGGGGTGCATTCTCCTAATGCCGAAGGAATAGAATGGTGTTTCACCAAGTATCTGTTTGATCCTGGCTGAATATGTGCATATGCCCGTAGCCTGGCAGAGGAACCCAAGCAAGGAAGTTTCAAATTTACCGAATTCTGAATATTTGCCTTCAAACCTCATTACTGGAACAGGAATGCCATTGTCATCTCTGGGTTTAACTATGGAGCCCTCTGGAATTGAATAAATATCGACATTCACCCCATCCATGAGCGTCAGAACTTCGTCCAGGCCGCAAAAAACAAACCAGTTTCCAAGAGGGCCAGATACAGTAATCTCGGCAACTACCTTTTTATCCGAACCGGATCTGTGGAGTTCTTCCAGTGTGCGTGTGAAGTAAATATCCGAAGCCAGACCCATTCTTATCTGTTCATCAGTAGCTGTATTGAACCTGACCTCTTTTCTGGAATCGCTTTTTGCTTCCGTTTTGACATCTTTCATTTAATCCCCCCAAAAAGACCTCCAGCATTAGCTGGGGGTAGTTGACGTTGATATCTCCTCTTCAAACTCTCTTGCCCTAATGATATCGGCACCATAATTCTTTCTCATGAATTCAAGTGCCATATTGTGATTTTTCTCATCTATGGAAGAGCAGAGATCTGAAATTATTTTTATGCCAAAATACCTGAAAAAAGCCCCAGCAGCAGAATGTTGCACACATATGTCAGTACTTATTCCGCTGATATAGACATGATCCACACCTGATGCACGAAGATATCCCTCAAGATCAGACTGGAAAAAGGAGTCAAAGTGTCTTTTCCTTATTCTCTGACCACCATACTCCTTCAGTGAACCGTAAAGTTCTGATGCGGGGGTTCCCTGAAGGCAGTGTTCACCCCAAACCCTGAATTCCGGGTCTCCGGGGATGTGGGTATCCAGGGTGAACACTATCTGAATTAATCCATCAATTCTTTTTATAAGCTCTGCTGTCTTTACTGCCACCCTAACTGATCTTTCTGATCCGAATCTTCCAGAGACGAAATCATTCACCAGATCGACAATTATCCATGCAGCTTTAATCCCTGATCCACCATTCAACCTGCTTTCCATTATCCTGCACCTCTATGCCAGCCTCCATTAGCCTTCCCCTTATTAGATCCGAGAGGGCATAGTTTTTCTCCTCCCTGAGTCTTCTTCTCAGATCCAGAATGAGATCTACTGCCTCTTTCAACACCCCGGAATTCTCAATGTGTACCAAAACACCTGTAAATGAGTTAAACCATTCAAAAACTGAAGAAATTTCATCAACGGACGCTTTCGAGAGATCTGGAAAATCATGATATGCCTTTCCAGCCAGATCCATGATAATTCTGAAAGCAAGGCGAAAGTTGAAATCTCCATCCATTGCTTCCTTTATCCCATCACGGAAAGGAGTGACATCAATCTCCAGGTCTCCGTATGCACTGTTGTGGTTCTTGAGTCTTCTGTAAATGATGTCAAGATAATGTGTATTTTTTCGTGCTTCCTCCATGAGACTTTCAGAGAAATCTATGGTGCTGCGGTAGTTTCCATTTAGCATTGCAAATCTAACCTCACGGGGATTGTATCTTTTCAGAAGTTCACTAATTGTTATGAAATTACCAAGAGACTTGGACATCTTCTCCCCATTCAGGGTGACCATACCGGTATGTATCCAGTATCTTGCAAGATATTCTTTCCCTGATATCGATCTCATCTGGGCTATTTCAGCCTCATGGTGTGGAAATATGAGGTCAGAACCGCCACCGTGTATGTCATATTCCTGTCCGAAGTAAGTCTCCGTTATTGCAGTATCCTCAATATGCCATCCAGGTCTGCCCTTTCCCCAGGGAGAATCCCATGCTGGTTCTCCCGGTTTCTGTAATTTCCACAGTGCGAAGTCTTTCTGGTCCGCTTTGTTGGTATTCTCAGAAACTCTTGTTCCGGAAACCAGATCCTCTGACCTCTGATTTGAAAGCCTTCCGTAGTCCTTAAATGATCTGACATTGAAGTAAACACCATCGCCTGCAGAATATGCATGCCCATTTTCCATGAGTCTTGATATCTGGCTTATTATTTCTTCGATATATTCTGTGGCTTTTGCATACAGGTTTATACTGTCCACACGAAGGCTGTTCATAAGGGATAGGTATTCCATAGTGTATTTTTCAGCCACTGAAAGCGCACTTGAATCTGTTTCGTTTGCCTTCTTTATTATCTTATCATCTATATCAGTTATATTCTGAAGGTAAAATAAAGAATAGCCGGATGACACCAGATATTTTGCAATACTGTCAAAAATTATGTAGGTCCTCGCGTGCCCTATGTGGAAGCTTTCCTGTACAGTGGGGCCACATACGTACATATTGACCCTTCTGCCCCTCAGGGGGCGAAACTCCTCAATTTCCCCGGACAAACTGTTTTTGAACCTCATTTCAAGATAGTATTATTCATTGATTCATAAACTGTTTCATTCATCCATGGATTGCCTCAATTATGAGGGAATTAGATCCAGATTGACCTTTTACTCAAATTTAGTTTCAAAGGGGAAATGCACGGTTAAGATTTGGTGTGACTATGAAGGAACCTATGCAAAGAACTTTTCTTTCACTCACATCTATTGCTGACATTGACGCATTCCTTATGTCGATGCCATAACTTTCCTCCTCGTTTAGATCCAGGAAACTGGAAACAGCTGCTCTTATTGGAAGTGCGTGACTCACGAGTACATAATTTCCATCATACGCATTGAAAATCTCCTGAAAGCGATTAACATGGGACTCCCAGCTTTCCATTCCCAGTTCCCTTCTCGTCATCCCCCAAATTTCGGAAACGCTCCTGTTGTTGTAATTCCCAAGTCCGGATTCCCTGATCCTGGAATCAACAACGTAAGGTATCCCCACAAATTCGCTTATTATTTCCGCAGTCTGTCTTGTCCTGAGAATTGGACTGGATATTATTCCATCAAACTTGAAATCACAAATCTGTTCTGCGATGAATTTCGCCTGATCTCTTCCCTTTTCCGTAAGCGGGTATTTCTCAACGTCTTCCGAGATCAGGTTTTTGACATTTGCCTCACTTTCTCCGTGCCTGATAAGAATAGCAATTTTCATCGTAACATGGTATTCGTTCATCGTATAATCTTTTGATTGTGGTTGAACCTCCCAGGTTCTTCTGACATCTTTCACTCATGCGGAACAACTGATCATTCAGCACAGCTAACAGAGTACCTTTGGGCATATATCAATTCAAGTCCATGGAGATTCTGCCGGTAACCGTTGAAATGTGGATCTGCCATTATTAGATATTAATTATGTTACAAAAAAGATATGGCCCATAATGTGAAAAGAGTTGCGGTCAAGACAGGAAACGCCAGGATGAACCCCGTACCCATATAATATTTCCATGATATTGTTATGCCGCTTTTCCTCTTTACGGTGTTAATCCAGATTAGGGTTGCAAGAGATCCTATTGTTGTGAATTTGGGTCCTATATCATTTGCAATTACATTTACATAAATGTACTGGATTCCGAGGTGAGATGACTTTATTGCCAGATTACCCAGCATTATTGATGGAAGGTTGTTCATCACTGCAGCCAGCGCGGACATGAAATACCCGGAAAGTATTATGTTGAAAGGACCCGGTTCTGCAGAGATTCTTACAAGAACATCAGCAACCATTGAAGCAAGACCCTGTTCAGCCAGGCCATATACAATCATGTACATGCCTATGGAAAAGAGGATTATCTGCCATGGAGAATCTCTCAGGATTCTTCCAGTATTGATCTTATGCCCACGTCTGGCGATATACAGAATAACAATTGAAGCAGGAAATGCAAAAATAGCAACTGGGATGGAATACACACCACCTATTGAATAGACAAATGCCAGTATTGCTAGTACAGGAAAAGCCATTCTGAATACTGTCCTGTCCTTCACAGCGTCTTCAGTTCCTGATGAGTTTACAATGCTGAATTTCTCTGGTAGTGATTTTCTGTACATTAGAGTTAAAACCAGAAGGCTTGTTATAACTGCCACAATATCGGGGATTAACATGGTTTCTGCATATTGAAGAAAATGTATGTCAAAAAAACTTGTTGCCAGTATATTGGTGAGGTTGCTTATGACAAAGGGGAGGCTGGCCGTGTCTGCAATAAACCCCACAGCCATGATGTAAGGAAGGTACAGTTTCCTGGGAATATCTGTGTTCGAGAGAACCCAGTATATTATAGGTGTCAGTACCAGTGCTGCCCCATCGTTGGCAAAAAAAGCAGATACGAATGCACCAAACAGTATTATGAATACAAAAAGTTTCAACGGATTCCCGTTGGAGATCCTTCCGAGCATGGATGCCACATACGTGAAGAAGCCTGATTCGTCGAACACCATAGTTATGATGACTATTGCGATAAAGGTCAATGTTGGATTCCATACGATGTAAAACACATTGATGACATCACTGAACGTGGTAACTCCAACCAGCACAGATATAATTCCACCCAGAATGGCAGAATAGCCTATTTCTATGCCCTTTGGTTTTGTGAACACAAGGATGAGTGTGCATGCAAATATGGATCCGGCCAGGTAAAGCAACCAGTTCAAGGAACCTTTCTCCACTATAGTTTGGCTTTTCCCTGTAGTATCATAATCATGGCAAAAATGTAACTGTTTACTTTCTGACATTTTTTACTCAATAACATTAATCTGTAACCTAGTTGGACATAAATAGCAAAATTATCCAGCTAAACTATGATTCTTTCCAAACTCCCGCCAGGACCGGTTATTTTCAAGGAACGGTCATGGACTGGAAATCGCAGGACGAGTGCGTATAGTTTCCCCAGGATAACTAATCTTAGAAACGAAAGGCCTTAACAATATTTTTTAACATGTTCTCAATCTTGCATCCGGACAGGAAAGCCATTAACCCTGTTGGATTGATAGCGATGGAAAGTTATTCAAATAGACTCATTAACGAAAAGAGCCCGTATCTTCTTCAGCATGCTCATAACCCTGTGAACTGGTACCCATGGGGGGACGAGGCCTTCGATGCTGCAGAACGTGAGAACAAGCTCATCTTCCTTAGTATAGGATATTCGACATGCCACTGGTGCCACGTTATGGAGAGAGAAAGCTTCACCGACAGGGAGGTGGCAGATGCCATGAATGAAACGTTCATATCAATTAAGGTTGACAGGGAAGAGAGACCTGATATTGATGACATTTATATGACAGTCTGTCAGATGACGCTTGGGGGAGGCGGATGGCCCCTCAACATAATCTTAACTCCTGATAGGCGGCCGGTGTTCGCTCTAACGTACATGCCAAAGGAGAGCAGAAGAGGCATGATGGGCATTCTTGAGCTCTGCAGTAACCTTAAGGAATTATGGTCAAATGACCGTGAAGGTGTAGAGAAGAGGGCAAACGAGATCATGGTGCATCTGGAACGGAATGCAAGAAGGCCCAGACTTGGTGAAATCGGGAGGGGAGTCTTCAGCAATGCATTTGAAGGTTTTCTCAATTCATTCGATGAAGCAAATGGTGGTTTCGGGACCTCACCAAAATTCCCTACGCCACACAATCTTATGTTTCTTCTGAGGTACCACAGAATGACCGGGGACCACAGATCACTGCAGATGGTAACGAAGACACTCGAGAAAATGAGAAAGGGTGGAATTTTTGACCAGATAGGTTTTGGTTTCCACCGTTATTCAACGGATGCTGCATGGGTTGTCCCCCATTTCGAGAAGATGATCTATGATCAGGCACTCCTTATAATGGCATATTCTGAAGCCTATCAGGTGACTGGAAATGATTTTTACAGGAACGTGGCGGTGGAAATCTTTGAATTTGTTAATCGTGAACTGACAGATTCCAACGGAGGCTTTTATTCTGCTCTAGATGCAGACAGTGAGGGAATGGAGGGAAAATTCTACACGTGGACAGCTCAGGAAATAAGGTCAGTGCTGGATGAGGAAAGTTACCAGATTTTCTGCGACTATTTCAACGTCATAGAAAGTGGTAATTATGTTGAGGAATCTACTGGAAGGAGAACAGGGAGAAATCTACTCACTGTTAATTATGATGTGAAAGACTTTGCAGAACGCAACAATTTGACTGAGAATAATCTTGAAAGAATCCTTGACGAATCACGAAAGAAGCTTCTCGCATACAGGGAAAAACGTATACGGCCACATCTTGACGACAAGATCCTCTCCGATATGAACGGTCTCATGATTGCTGCTCTTTCCTATGCAGGAAGGGTGCTGAAACTTGGATATATGGTAAAGGCTGCCGAAAGATCCGCAGAATTCATCCTTAATAATATGTACAGCAGTAATGGAACTCTCTACCACCGGTACAGGGACGGAAATGTTGCAATAGAGGGATTCCTGGACGATTATTCCTTCATGATTTACGGCCTTCTTGAGCTTTACCAGAGTACCCTGAAACCTGAATATATTGAAAAGGCACTTGATATCCAGGATTCACTTTCCAGTAAATTCAGCGATACTGAAGATGGTGGGTATTTCATGTCTTCCTCTGACAGGAAGGACCTGATTATAAGAACAAAACAGGTACATGATGGGGCAATACCATCTGGAAATTCCATAGAATTGCTAAATCTGAGCAGATTCTATCTTCTTAAATCGGAGCCTGCCTATGAAGATCTGGCTTTCAGAACATTGAACGCATTTGGGAAGGAGATCGAGGAAAATCCAACAAACTATTCTTTCAGCCTCATGGCAGCAGACATTCTCATGAACAGGTCATACAGCCTTGTCATTGTGGGAAAGCCAAACGACAAAAAAACCGTTGAAATGCTGGAAACCATAAGGGGGGAATATCTCCCTGGGGTTGTTGTGATACTCAAGGAGCCAGATGACACACGCATTCCAGGTCTTCTTGAAAACGTATCGGCAATGACTCAGGTAAATGGAGAAACCACAGCCTACTTATGCACTGAAAAGGTATGTCTTCCACCCATGACGGACGTGACGAAAATCATGGATACAATAAAAAATGGAAAATAATGGTATGATGTACGTATCATTCAACTGGCTGATAAATAGATGCTGAAATGGGATTATTCAGGACCGTTTCCCTCTTCTCAGGTCACTGTTTTTGATGCAATAAGCCCGTTTGTTAATGTATCTATGAACCTTAACTGAGATATGAAAGGTTCTGGATGTAAGCCTTCAGTGGAATTCAGAACTATTGCTGTTGTCGCACCGAAATAAGCATCTCCACTGACTTTCATGGTCAGGTTGTCCCCGATAGGGATGGGTGTCTTATTGTTCAGATCACTAACCGAGAGTGTAATTGGAGGTATTATCGTATTGTTGCTCAGTGTGATCTCAATCTGCACATCGTTCAGTGAGATATTTCCCCCGAATTGCTGTACATATACGAAATAATAAGCATCCTTTGTGGCAGAGGCATTCTCCACCTTAATTGATCCAGTTGGAGTTGATGCACCTATGAGGGTCGTATATCCACCCACAATTGTGTAAAGCGTGGCCGCAAGAACAACTGTTATGGCTACCAGCAGTATTGTTGCAATAATGGGCGATACCGCCTTATCCTTTTCTTGAAATACTCTCTTCATAATACATCACATTTTATCTTGATCTACAGGTTAATGCATACCTGTTTGTTATACTAAAATTTTTGTTTGTTGAATCGTCTGAAATGACTTTTTTAGATGAAGCAATGTCTTCTGCCAGCTCTGTATATGAAAGGGAAACTCAACATCTGTATAAAGTTATGTATGCGAAAATTTCCAAACTTCCATTAATAAAGATTTTCACTGTCGTCATGTTAATTTCCTTCGCCTTTCTTAGTGGGTAGTGTTTTAACAAACGACCTGCGGGAATTGATTATCCTGAATGATTCACCCAGAATGAGTCCAGTTGATGCTGCCAGTATTACATTAAGAGCCAATCCAACGCTAACCGGAAGCTTTGGATCATACAGGTATATGTAAATCTCCCCAAGGAACGAAAGTGTCCATAAAATAGTGAAAGGGGCCGAACTTCTGTACCTCAATACATCATTCTTCACATAAAAGCGATCCTTTTTTCCGTAAATTATCCCAGCAGCAAGTCCAACTATCCAGAAAAATATAATCAGCTCCTTCTGAGTAACTGATAGTCCAATATATGTGTACACGGAAAGAAGAGTATAAAGTACCGGTACCAGCATAACCCTTCCAAGAGAATACTTTCTGCCATAGAAAAGTCTGGAAAGCCTTAAAACAAGCAGTAAAACAGTCAGTGTTGCGAGAAAATCAAACTGATATCCTGCCGGGATATAGTTCTCAAATGGGAAGTTGAATATGCTTATCAATTGAAATCGTTATTACTGATTCTATATTAAGGTATTATGAACCAGTTTTGTGTGGTTCTATAAACCCCTTCTCGGTGATGTATGACGTTATATATCTGGCCGGGGTTATGTCAAAATATATGTTTCTAGTCTGGAAACCCAGATTTGTGATCTCAAGTGAGCTGTGCTCCATGAATTTCGGGTATGTCGCCATTGTGTAAGCCCTCTCAAACTTGAGTTCAAAACCCGTTGAATAGACGTTTTTATTGAAATGATGCATGGACATGGCAAGAGGAAAGGTTCCAGTCTTGTGGATCAGGCTGTAATCTCCAAGTATGGAATCGGACCCAATCAGGCAGAAATCTGTCTCCTGCGAGGCGTAGAATGTGGAAGCATCCACATAAATTGTGCAGGGGATTCCCGCATCCTTGAGATATCTTGCAAGATCTATTGCTTCAAGATTTGGCCTGCTTTCCAACAGCGATATCATCTTTATATGCGTGGAATTGCGCTGCAATATCTCCTTTATCATGGAACTGTTGCTTATGGTGACAAATGAAACCCTATCCTGAAAGAGGGAGTCTGCATTCTCAACCGCTTTTTCCGATGATTTTCCTATTTCTGCGAAAAGACCATGAGACATCTCCACTGGATCTTCATTCTTCCTTATTGTGGACTGCAGAATGGAGCATACGTTCCTTACCAATCCCATTCCAGAAAATGAAACCTTCACGTTTTCCAGTTCAGACAATATTATGTTGTTATCCTCAGTTACAGATTTATTCTCCATGAAGGTCCCCAGTACGCTGTAGGCTATTATCAGGGACCCGTTGAGTCGATCCCTTCTTATCTCCTCAAGTCTTTCTGAAATTGACATGTAGTATTCACTGTTCAGTCTGAATAGACTTCTTCACCCTCACCGAAAACCGCCACTGGATGAGATTCCAGTGAGAATGGGTCCCCATTCCATACTGTCAGTGATGCAAGCTTACCGGTTTCAATCATTCCCAGATCTTCAAGTCCGAGTATGGATGCAGTCTCACTGGTAAGTTTCGATATTGACTGTTCCTTTGACAGACCAAACCTGAGAAGATGCCTGAGGGTATAAAAGATTGTTCTCTGGAGTATGACGGGGTGGTCGCTCATGAGGCAAAATTTAGCACCTGATTCAAGAAGGTACTGAGTATTTCTCCACGATTCATGCTTCAGTTCAACCTTGTACGGATGACTGTCCATGGGTCCGTATACAATTGGTATGTCGTTGCTTGCAATTCTTCTGAAAGCCCCTGTTGAATGAATGTCCACTCCATGATTCAGAACCACCTTAAGGCCGAACTCCCTCTTCAGTCCAATGAGAAGATCCGCATCATCCTCCTTGTGCGTATGTACCATGAGCTTGTATTTACCTGAAAGAATATCCATGAATATTTCAGTGAGAGGATCAATTTCATCCGGATCCTTCTTTCCCTTTTTAATGAGATTTGAGGCTTTCTGGGCTTTATACAGGGTTTCACGAAGAAGTGCCATTGCTCCCATCCTGGTGTTTGGTCTTGTCCCCTTCCAGTCGGTTGTACTTCTCGGGTTGTAACCAAGGGCTGCTTTTATTCCAATATCTTTAACAAAAGCGTCCTGTATGTTACCCTTAAAGTTTCTAAGCAGAGAAGCCCTACCTCCTATTGTGTTTCCACTGCCCGGAAGAACAGTCGAATATAACACTCCGTTTTCAACGGATTCACCAAATGCAGAATCGTCCATGTATACACTGTCGGCCGCCCTTACCAGAGGATAAAGGTTATCCATGTGTTCATTGGATTCATCCTCCGATGATGGTTCTCCAGCCCTGACCATTCCAATATGGCTGTGAGCGTCTATGAATCCAGGTGTGACCACCCCTTCTCCAACCATTTCACCATCACTTGGTTTCTTTTCTGTTATTTCCAGGATGTTCCTTTCGAAAGCGATGAAACAGTTTTTCCTTACACTCTTTCCATCATACAGGGTAGTGGCCTTTACATATTTCATGGCTCATGATCCACAACCGACAATAAAACCTATTCGATCATGGTTATTGTATACGAGCAGGTGAATTTTCCACCCGGCTCCACTGTTATGAGTCCAATTCCATTGTTGAATGAATTAGGCGCTCCGGTCATTGGTTCTATGGCTACGGATTTTCCCTCAGCGAATTCTCCATCGTAAACCTGGAAATATGGCATGTTTTTTCTCTCAATAAGGATATGATTCTTTCCGTTGTGCAGGTGGAGATCTCCACCTCCAGTGAAACAGCTGTCAAATACTGTTCCGGACCTTGCAGAGAGTTCATGTATGGGAAAGTCCATAATTTTCCCGGTAGGAAAGTATTTATCTACACATTCCAGTTTTTTGGCTGGTTCATCTGCCGTTATATCCCAGTCTCCATGTGTCATGAAATATGGATGGGCACCCACGGTCAGCGGTGCATTTAGCTCTCCTGTATTTTCAATCTCAAATTTAGTTGAGAAGGAATCTTTATCCAGCCTGTAGATGATAACGCTGTGTAATCTGGAAGGAAACTCCGGACACGCTATTGTATAGCCAAGTTCTATAGAATCCTCATCCTTTTTCAGCACGTCCCACATGGCATGCCTGACGAGTCCATGTATGCTGTGGTTACCGCTGTCAGCCGGGAGTGTATACACCTTCCCTTCAAAAGTAAATACGTGATCCTTCACCCTGTTGGCAAATGGTATCATTACAGCAGATCCTCCATGTGTCTCCTTTCCATCCGGCGAGGGCTTCAGGATTTCAACACCGTCAATGAATAGACTCTTAAGGTAGGATCCGGTCTGATCGATTTCCGCCAACGAATCCATAAATTTTATTTCCATACACACGAACAAGGCGCGAATCGTATTTTACTTTTATGATCATGCCTCAAAAGACTTAATTTACTGGAAAGCATTCAAAATAAGTTGCAGGATATACAGATTACGAAGGATGTCTTCATTTCAGACCTTTACTGTGTCTACCTGAGAGATATTTCCGCTGTTGTGGTTTCAGATCTCCATCTCGGCTTCGAAGAAGAGATGAATCTTCACGGTCTCTTTCTTCCTCGTTTTCAGCTCAACCATGTCGAGGGGCTCATTGACAGTATGGTGGAAAGGTATGATCCAGAAACTGTAATTATTAATGGTGATTTCAAGCAGGAATTTTCAAGGAATCTCTCCCAGGAATGGACAGATATAATTCATTTTATCGACAGATATTCTGATCATCTGAAGCTCAGATTCGTAAGGGGAAATCATGATAATTTTCTCATGACAATACTGAACAGGCGAAACCTTGATCTTCCTGAAGTCATTGAAACCGACAGATACTATATTTATCATGGGGACAGGGACAGGGGCCTGAAAAAGATCACGATTCTTGGACATGAGCATCCGTCACTTGTGCTCAGGGACCAGTTAGGTGGTGTGTTCAAGATACCTGCATTTATCTACAACAGTGAATCAGATGTGATCATCACACCCGCAATGAGCTTCTTCTCTTCCGGAACAGATGTTGCCCAATCACTCCTGAGCGAGGATCATTTCACACCTGCATTGAAGACCACCAACCCAGACCGATTCAGGGTGTATGGAATAACCGACGAATTCGGCCTCGTGGACTTTGGCTTTATAGGGGATATAAAAACCGACACTAAAAAGAGTTTCAAAAGAAAATAGTTCAATATCCAATTGACAATCATGGTGTATGATTTCCAGGGAACTTTTCAGTAAATCATCCAGGCTTTTTCCCGGAGGAGTAAACTCACCGGTGAGGTATTATGATCCCTATCCAATTTTCATGAAGATGGGAAAAGGTTCGAAAATATTTGACGTGGATGGGATGGGTTACACTGATTTCTGCCTGGCTTTCGGACCACTTATACTTGGGCACAGCCATCCTGATGTTGTAAGTTCTGTTAAATCAGCTGTCGAGAATGCAACATCATTAGGTACTCCCACGGAGAATGAGATCACGCTGGGAAGCATGATCAACCGGGCTGTACCGTCAATTGAGAAGATGAGATTCACAAACAGCGGAACAGAAGCAACAATGCATGCAATGAGACTGGCCAGGGGTTACACCGGAAGGAATATAATTCTCAAGATGGAGGGTGGTTTCCATGGTGCGCATGATTATTCGTTAATAAAGTCCGGGAGCGGTACACTTACCTTTGGCATACCATCATCCAGGGGTGTTCCGCCAGAAGTATCAAAAACTGTGCTTGTAGGGCAGTACAACTCTCCCAGTACCATTGAAGAAATATTCAGGAAATTCGGGAAGGATATAGCGGCAGTAATAACCGAACCCATAATGGGGAATGCCGGGGTTATTAAGCCGGAGAACAATTTTCTAAAATTTCTGAGGGAGATAACAGAGAAACACGGTTCACTGCTCATTTTTGATGAGGTAATAACTGGATTCAGGTTCGGGTTCAGCGGATACCAGGACATAGTGGGTATAAAACCGGACATCACAACACTGGGGAAGATAATAGGAGGGGGGTTCCCCATAGGTCTCTTTGGTGGTAGATCTGACATAATGGACAGCATATCTCCCCTTGGACCCGTCTACGAATCCGGAACGTTTTCCGGAAACTATGTTACAATGGCAGCGGGGATTGCCGCACTTAACAAACTTCATGATCTTGATTATTCCGACCTTGAATCAAAAACTGCCACGTTCGAAAGGACGCTCAGGGAAAATATGGGTGAAAACGAAAGAATTGTCATAAGCAGGTACGGTTCAATGTTCCAGTTATTCCTCGGTATTGAAAATGCAGGAAGTTACCAGGATGTCATGAAGGCTGATTCCAGCAGATTCATGAGAATGTTTCGGATGCTGCTGAAAAGAGGAATCTATATGGCACCGGGACAGTTCGAAACAAATTTTGTAAGTTTTGCCCATACCAGTGAGGACCTTGAAGACGCCGCAATTAAAACATCCGGTGCATTGAAAGATTCCAGTAACAAGTGAATAATGATCAGACGTTGATTATATCGTCAAGATCTCCAATACCCTCACTGTGAATGGCGTTTTTTAGTTCGTTCAGAAACCTGTTGAGTTCCCTGGAATCTGATGTTTCAATCATTTTTTTAAACGCTGCGGTATATGGAGAGAGTACCTTCTTGGAAAGTGAATTGGCCATGGCAGCAATTGCGGTGTCAAGATCTGTTCCCTTACCGATCTCCCTCTTGAATTCCTCAGCTTCTTCTTTCTGTTTCAGGCACGAATAGCGGTACATATGTGAAATAAGGTCATCATATTCTATCTCTTTCAGTTTTCTCATTGTTCTTTCTATCTCAGCTTCCACTATGTCGTCCGCGGCCAGAATTTCCTTCCTCTTCATGGTTCTGTTTCTTTCCAGTACTGTTTCCAGGCTGCTGATATTCAGTACATCTACGCCGTCAATGTTTTCATCCAGGCTTTCGATGTTGTCCGGTTTTGAAATATCAACATAAAATTTTGGGGTTCCGGATGAAATAATATCGTCACGTGTTATGAGAATTTCAGGTGACTTTGTTGCTGTGAGCACTATGTTGTTTTTCCTGATCTCAGTCTTCAGTGCAGAGATAGGGGAGAAGTAACTGTTCAGTATACTCGCTGCCATGGACGCTTTCTCAGGGCTTCTTCCACATAAAGTTATGGATTCCGGGTTTTCCTTCAGCAGATATTTACCCAGAGAAACTGCCATTTTTCCGGTACCAACTATTAGTATTTTTCTTCCCTCTATACCAAATTTTGATTTCAGAACGTCTATGGCAATGGATGGGATTGATGTCTTCCCCTTTGAAATGGAGGTCTCCTGCCTCACCCTTTTCCCTATGCTCAACGCTTTCCTGAATATGGTTGAGATTGGCTTGCTGACATGTTTTTTTACGAGGGCAATATCGTAAGTTGATTTTATCTGCCTTAATATGTCGTTTTCACCCACAGACATGGATTCCAGTCCACTGGCAACCCTGAATAGATGCCTGATCGCATCTTCTCCGGTCTTAACGACGCCACCTGTGAACGGTTCATGGTTGGTAGGATCACCGGAGAAGTAAAGCTCCACCCTATTGCATGTTACAAGAATTACGTATTTTTTAATACCCATGGCCTTAAGCGAATCTTCCCAGTATCCGTAGCCAAGCGATATCTTCTGGTCCAGATCACCTGGGGTATCCCTATAATTCCATGATATTACTGTGAACTGTGCCACTGAAGCCACTCTCTTGTGTTAACACTTAATGGTAATCCCGTATATTCCGTTTTGCATCTCTTATGGAAATCTGAGACTACCAGAAGTCGCCACCAAGATCCCTGGCGATTCTAATTAGCATCCTTACGCCTATGTACAGGAATACCGCACCCACGATGAACAGCATTACTGATACGACCAGTTCCCCGGGGATTCCAAGACCGACAGCCCCGGTTGAGAATAACTCAACACCCACCACAAGGAAAGCCAACCCTATGACGAGCCTTATTATCTTGTTTACAGCTGCATCACTTATTATGGACATCATCAAAAGATTACATCTTCATATATTAATGAATTTAACCAAAAATAAAAATTTATGGCGTTTAGTGTAATGATAGCTTTATGGGTGTTTCTCTTATTCTCTTTCCTGTGTAAACCTCCACTGCTCTTGCAATCGCTGAAGGTGTTCCTATGGTTGGTGCCTCACCCAGTCCTTTGGCACCGCTTGGGAGATCAGAGGGTGTTTCATCCAGTTTCACTGTGTATTTCGTAGTGATCTCTGAATTCAGAAGACCTGCCTCAGAAATTGAGCCTGTCAGAAGCTGTCCGTCATCATCGTATTCTATATTTTCACTGAGTGTCTGGCCAATACCCTGCAGGTTGCCACCAACAATCTGACCTCTTACCATCTGCCTGTTAAGTACCCTTCCAAGATCATAATAGGATCTGTCCTCGAGGACCTTAATCCTGTCGTATGAGTCCACAGATACCTTTGCAAGGTTGGAACCAAAGCTGTTGTATGAATCCTTATAGTTGAAGAACTCATAAATATCAAATGAACCCTCCAGAAGTTTTGCCGCAGAATAAGATCCTAATTTTTTTCTGACCTGTTCCTTTAATTTACGTGCAGCTACTGTAACCGCAGAACCCCCCATCATGGCTGATCTGCTCCCCCATGCACCCACTCCGTCCTCAAGTGCATCACTGTCTCCCATTTCAAGATCAACCAGATCTTCCCTGACACCAAGCTCCTCGTTCACAATTCTCCTGACAAATCCCTCATGTCCCTGCCCATGAACATTTCCGCCAAGCCATACTCTAATCCTGCCCCCTTCAGACTTTATTCTGGCGCTTTCACCTGGTTGTGATGCGGGGACGAGGACAAAAAGTGCAATGCCCGTGTCCTTTGTGGCATCAAAAGGTACGTATCCAAGTTCCTTTCTTGCCCTGATCATGAACGGTTTTGAGGCCCCTATTTTCATCCCCATGGGGGAAACAAAGGGCTTATCCGTGGCGTTAATAAGCCTCACATCAAAGGGATCCATCTTAAGCTCGTCCGCAAGCATGTCAACCATCCTTTCCGTGAAGAATGCAGCTTCTGGTCTTCCTGCTCCACGGTATGGACCCTGTGGAACCTTGTTTGTAAAGACTGAAAGTGCCCTGAAATAAGCATTTTCTATCTTATACTGGCCAGTTATCTGGTGGGTTATAAATCTGGAAGAAAACTCACCGGTTCCACCAGCGTAAGCCCCAGAATCCACGAGAATTTCACCCTTAAGGCCGGTGATCTTTCCCGTTCTGTCGGCAAAGAGCTTCATTTTGGCCAGTGCGCCTCTTCCGGGGTGACTTGCCATGAGGTGTTCCCGCCGCGTCTCTATCCATTTTACAGGACGTTTTTCCTTCATTGCGATATATGATGCCATCACATATTCAGGATACAGACCTCCCTTTGAACCGAAGGCACCTCCCGTGTCAGCCTGTATTATGTGGACATTTTCCGGCGATAGACCCATTGCCCCACATATTCCCTCTCTGATACTGAATACGGACTGGGTTCCGATCCAGAGAGTGAGTCTTTTCCCGTCGTAGTTTGCTATAACTCCCCGGGGTTCAATGGGATTGGTCACAATTCTGTTGTTTCTGAAGGAATCTTCCAGGACAATTGGAGAATCCGTTTTAAAATCCTTTCCCATCCACTTCTCTGAAATAATGTTGCTTTTGAAACCACTGTGAATTGGTTCAGATGCCAGAGCCTTTTCCGGATCAATAACAGGTTTCAGGGGTTCGTAATCAACTTCCACTGAATCAATAAGATCCTCAGACTTATACGGGTCGTCTGAATAAACAGCAGCTATTGGTTCACCAAGGTAGTTCACGAAACCAGATGCAAAGACCATGTGCTGAGCCTTTTCGAAACCTGACATTGCTCCTTCTCCAACAGCTGCAAGTGAGTGATTGAAAACCCTGGCATTTATTCCTCCTTTGACCTTGAGGAGTCTTGCCCTTGCATAATCGCTTCTTACAACTGACATATAGAGCATGTCAGGGAACTTTATATCGTCAACAAATTGCCCCATTCCTCTTACAAATTTCTCTTCGCTCTTCATGGAAACCACCTATGCCTCTATGGCCTCCTCTTTCACAAGATCCCTGTTCTGTTCCGACATGATGTTCCTTGCTGCTTCCTTTACAGCTTTCACTATGTTCTCGTAACCAGTGCATCTGCAGAGGTTTCCAGAAAGAGCTTCCCTTATCTGTTTCTCGGAAGGATTCCTGTTCCTCTGCAATAGCCAGAAACTTGTCATTATCATCCCCGATGTGCAGTATCCGCATTGAAGGCCGTGTTTATCCACAAATGATTTCTGGATAGGGTGAAGTTTGCCATCCTTCGAAAGGCCCTCTACGGTGGTTATTCGCTTATTGTCGCACTGTACTGCAAGAACTGTGCAGGACTTGACGGCTTTTCCATCAAGCACCACAGTACATGCCCCACAATTTGAAGTGTCGCATCCCACGTGGGTACCGGTAAGTCCAGCCACATCTCTTATGAAATGCACAAGCAACATTCTTGGTTCAACCTTTGAGCTGTACTCCTTTCCGTTTATTGTTACAGTTACCTCTTTCTTTACCATTTAATTCACCTCATAATTTCCTCAAACTTTTTCTGGCTCCTTCAATGAACATTTTCCTTACAAGATCCCTTTTCTGTTCTTCTGTTCCATTCCTGTCAGAAGCGGGACTGATTTCCCTTGCGGCAGCTTCAGAAGCATCCTCAATTATACTGGGCGTTATCTTTGTTCCAACAACCACATTTGAAGCATCCTTGAGGAAGATCGAAGTCGGTCCAACGGACGCTATGGCAGAACCAAATCTTTCACATAACCCATCCCTGTTCAGTTTTATCTGGATGGCGAGCGCCGCAACAGAAAAATCACCGGCCGGTTTTTTGAATTTAACATATGTTCCGGAACTGCGGGATCCCCAGTCAGGAAATTGTACCTCCGTGATGATTTCGTTTCCCTTTAAAACTGTTGTATAAGAATCTATGTAAAGTTCCCTGGCGCTCACATGCCTCGATCCAGCAGGACCAGTGACAGTCACTGAACCATCAAGAGCCATAAGAACCGCCGGCAGATCATTGCCAGGATCACCATGTGCAATATTCCCTCCCACAGTGCCCATGTTTCTTATGAGCGGATCGGCTATGCTTTTCACAGCTTCTCTGAGAATTCTAAGACTTTTTCCAAAGTTACTGTAGTTTTCCAGAGAGCTTACCTTGGTGGTGGCCCCAACCAGAATTGATCTGTCGTTTCTGGTAATGTACGCAAGAGAATATATATTTCCAATATCCACAAGGTATGGAATTGAGGTAACTCTCGACTTCAGAAGTGGAAGCAGACTTTGTCCACCCGCCAGCACTTTTGCCTCATCGTCATACTTCTTCAGAAGCCCAACCGCCTCCTCAAGAGTACCCGGTGAAAAATAATCAAATTCAGTCGGTCTCATGGAGCCAAATAGTTATAAATTGTATTTAAAAATTCCTGAAAACATAAAGTTTTAGCATTTGCACGAGTGAATTCTCCCCTTCATAATCTGGGATAAGATGAACATAACCGCTTCCCTCTGCAATGCATGATCTAATATTATACATCTTCCCGCCTCATGGTACATCAAAGCTGGATGGCACACCATGGCTAACGAAATGAATTCGGGATGAATGGAATTAAGCTAGTAGGGTCAACGAAAGCAATCTTTGAATTATGAGGTTATTCAGTAAAACAGCCAGGAAGGTCACGAGACTTTCCTCTTATTTTTTATGATCTCAGAAATAATACTCACAGCAATTTCAGCAGGTGTTACCGCACCTATATCCAATCCTATGGGTGAGTGGATCGATTTCACAAAATCTTCTGATATTCCC
>JAKADT010000002.1:38191-39487 GCA_021820245.1 Thermoplasmata archaeon
CAGTGTGGATTACTTCCTGCAGATGAGAGAATGAAAGCGAATCCTTTTGTATTCCCATGGTATGCATGATCTGTTCCCTGGCAGATAGAAGCAAAAGTGGCTGGGGAGGGTATTCCAGGATGCAAACATCCGTAAAGTCTGATGGGTCAGCATGAAGAACAGAATGCCCTCGTGACTGATAGAATTCAGGTCAATGGAATATTTCCAACAGCCTCTGAAGTGAGTAGACCATTCGTAAGATGTGGAATGACCTCACTTACAGACAAAGCAATTGGCCAGTATACTAGAAATCAATTTAAAAGGTCGATCAAATGGTAAGGTTAACTATATCAGTGAAGAATTTGAAAGAGATTGCAGATCTTCTCAACACCGTGGTATCGGAAGCGAAGTTCAAGATAGATCAGACAGGTCTTTCTGTGAAAGCAGTGGATCCGGCACACGTTGCCATGATAAGTATAGATGTACCCAAAAGCTCCTTTGCTGAGTATGACGTAACTGGTGAGGAAGAACTGTCCATGGACGTAGAACGGCTAAAATCAATCATAAGGCTTGCGGGATCAAACGACAATGTCAGCGTAACTAAAGATAAAGATAAGCTCCGGTTTGAGATCGGAACAATTGTAAAGAGCGTTTCGCTCCTTGATAACAACTCAGTTAATACGCCAAGGGTACCCCAGATTAATTCCGAATCTTATGTACTGGTGGAAAAGAGTGAATTGGAGAGAGGATTGAAAGCTGCTGAAGATGTGTCAGACGCCATCAGGTTGACAATGAGTCCAGATGATTTCAGGGCAAAATCGTCATCAGATTCTGAAGAGTCTGAAATGATATTGCAAAAGGACCTACTGAAAGAGATAAAGTGCTCTGGGACAATAAAAAGCTCATATCCTCTGGAATACCTTTTAAAATTTGTAAAGTCACTTTCCACATCCGATGTTTTGAAGCTTGGATTCAAGGATGATTACCCACTGACCATAGAATTTCAGTTCGGACAGAACAAAAATAACCCCGGGGACTCCATGAAGGGCAGTTTCCTTCTGGCACCAAGAATGGAGCAGTAATTTTCCAACAAATGGCGGAAGTACTTAATCACCCTATTTCTTGAAAATCTGGCAGGTGTGGTTTATAGTCACCAAAAGCCCCTGATATGGCTTTGAATCACTGTTCAGGTAACTGAAAATATTCCTCCCCTTAGTTTATAAGGGAGACGAGATCAAATCGTTCACTTGGCGCGTCAGTTATTTGCCCGCAGATTTGCCAGAGTTGTATCCATTCCCATTATGCCGAAACATTTCC
>JAKADT010000002.1:39587-46804 GCA_021820245.1 Thermoplasmata archaeon
CATACTGGAAGACATGAAAAAGGCCGATATTGGTGAAGATTTAACTGAGGATGAAATCAAGAGATTCATTGACGAGAAAAAGAAGGTCTCATCCGATATTATTCTGAAGAAAATAAGGGAAGGATATACCATTTTTGAGATAATGAAATGGTGTATACTATCACCAGACTGCCTGATACCAATCTGCAATTTACCATGCAATGGACCTGGTGCTGAAGATGCTGCGTACAGTTATTTCAACTACGAGGTCAAAAGAATACTTGAAAGTGAACTTATTAAGATTGTGAGGCAATTCAGGAAAAATCAAGGTCCAGACTACATGATCGATTATCTAATGAAAGAACTGGAGAATGAAAATTATATCAGAGCATTCAGGGATTCTGGACTTGAAATAAACGATGAAAAACTTAAATCAATAATTACGGAGCAGGAACGAAGTTCAACCTATAAGATTGTTGATCATGCCCTGGAATCATGGTCTGCTCCTGGAATTATGGAAGAATGTGAGAAAGATCCAGAGGTTGTTTTTGGACATGCTGAACTCTTATCCATTGTTCAGGAGACCATCAGGAGAGAACGTTTCAGGGTTGTAGGAAAATATGTCATAAAAATGAAAAATTCAGAAATAACCGCTCTTATTGGGGCAGCTGAAAAAATGAGGTTTCTGAAAATAATAAGATCAGATACAGGAATTGATGATTTATCAAAAAGTGGCATGGAGAACTATACCAGCGAATACATGAAACACATTTCGGCAATGGATCAGGACGAACTATCTGACCTCATTGAAACATTGCGTGCATATGTTAACTGGAGAGGGATGTTGAATTTTCTACCATCTTTTGATAATGCACCGTCGAAGGACGAGCTGGCAGATCAAATTATAAATGGTTTTGCAGAAAATAATGGAATAAAGGGAGAACTTTTCCGAACATTTGTTGTTTCCGAAGATTAGCTGGATTATGTTATGGACAGCGCGTGAATTTCTTCATAGCAGCAGATGCTGTTGCACTCGGAAAATTTGTCTGGTGACTGGGAAGAATTCATTTTTATTTTAGGATTATGGGCGATTCCCAGGAGACTATTGTGTTATATGTATTTGAAAAGCGGAGTGATTCTGTTCTGTGAATTAGCGTGTACTCGTCTTCATTCAGGTAGTGAAATTTATTCTGGTAGAAAGTTATCAATGAATTCAAACTGTCAGGAACTGTTGTTATGTGTCTGCTCAATTCAAAAATCTTTTATAAAGCGGAACGCATTATGATCAACCGGACTAGACCGGGGGGTTAGGCACTCTCTGTAACCCGAAGTCTATATGCGGGGGCGACTGCCTGAAGAGGCCAACCAGACTTCTGCCAGGCCCTGTGGAATCAATGAAACTCTGTCCCTTTGGATCGAGGGTTTACCTGGTCAGATTCAAAGGAAACTGATTGGGTAATCTACCAGGAGAATCCGCCAGAACCGGAAGGGGGCAACGGTATTCTGGACCTTCGATGCTGAAGGGGTGCGGGGTAGAGAGGAATCAGGGGGCACCTGTCAGGACATCTGGACCGATTCAGGTGCGTCCGGTATCAACCATACCATTATTTCCGAGGTTTAGTTATATGGAAAAATTCAAGGTTATTCAGGACCCTTTGAACGGGCCGGTAAAGGTGGATAACCTTGCACTTGAGATCATGGACAACAGATATTTTCAGAGACTCCGCTATGTGAGGCAGCTTGGATTGTGCTATCTGGTGTTTCCCGGTGCCAACCATACCAGATTCGAGCACTCACTTGGCACATATCACCTGGCATCAGAAGCTTGTGAGGCATTCGGTATTAAGGATAAAGCAATTCTCCAGGCTTCAGCCCTGCTTCACGATATAGGACACCCAGCAATGAGTCACAGTGTTGAGGGTTATTTCGAAAAGTTATCAGGCATGGATCATCTTGAGGCATCCTGCAGGATAATCAAAGGAAATGAACCATTCGGGGATTCACCAATCCCTGATATCCTGGAAAAATTTTCAATATTGCCAGATGATGTTGCATCCATAATAGGTGGAAAATCCTTAAAATATCCCATACTGTCAAAGATCATAAGCGGTCCGACCGATATTGATGAGATGGATTATCTTCGCAGGGATGCTCTTTTCACGGGAGTGGCTATGGGACACATAGATCACAGAAGAATATTCAACATTTCATCAATGGATGACGATTCAATATATATCGAGGAAAAAGGAGTTCCTGCAGCCGAATCATTGCTCATAGGCCGAATACTTATGTACAATTCAGTATATTTTCACAAAACCGCAAGGATCGCCCAACTTATGCTGCAAAGGGCTCTTGAAATTTCAAGCGTGGATCTTGGAAATCCTTTCCGTTTAACGGATCACGATCTCATGTCAAAACTGCTTGCTGATAGAAATGGAAGTTATCTCGCAAAATCCATACTGGAAAGAAAACTGTTTAAGCCTGTTTTGAAAACACCATACGATGAAGAAAAACTGTTCAGAATAAAGCAAGCTATTGAAAAAACAGGGGAAAGTCCCGAAAAGGTCATAACGGACATAATACCTCCCCTTGACTTTTCCGGGGAAGGCAGGATCAAATCATCAATTCAGGTATTAATGGGTGAGAAAAAGGTGGATATAGGCGAAATATCTCCCCTTGTGCGTTCACTGTACGGCACAATGAATAAAAGACACATTCTGGTCTCTGCCGATATTTCCATTTATGAAAAAATAAGCGAGGCTATGGCCAAGATCTGACATAATCAGCTTTTCTCTCTCTTCATGAATTTATGCATCCTTATGGCACCTCTTGATCCACGAAATTCCTCTCTGTAATAGGCTGGAAGGTAATCCAGTGGAGTATAACCGTTTTTTCTGTAAAATCCGATTGCCTCTTCATTTCTGTCCCTCACTTCCAGAATGGAGTGAAGGTAACCTCTCCTCACCATTTCAGCCTCGATCTCTTTTATGATAACGGTTCCAATGCCACGACCATGATACTCAGGATTTACGGCAATGCTCTCAATATCAGCAGAAAAGAGATCAAGCGGTATTGCAACAGCGTAACCCAGTATCTTACCATCTTCTTCTGCCAGAACGTTGAAACTTCCTTTCCTGCTGAATATCCGTTTCAGCATTCTTTTGCTGTACGGGCCAACTTCAAAGGCCCTGAGTTCCAGTTCTTCTATACCGGGGAGGTCATCATCCATAAAGTTACGTATTTTCAACAGAATGAGAGAGAAAGGAGATATGTTAATATTATTACTCATATTTGAGTAACTACGCAAATTATTATATTCAACATAACTATTATGTATTATGTTCAAAAAGGCAATAGCGGATCTCAGGGCAGGAAAACCGATACTCATTTTTGATTTCAAGGATCGTGAGGGTGAAACCGATATTGTCATACCCTCACAATTTGTGAACAATGAAATAATAAGATTCTTCAGGAAACAGGGTGGTGGACTTATATGCACAACAATGAAAGAGGAAACCGCCAGAATTCTTGGTCTTCCATTTCTTGACGATCTTTACAGGAAGAGTCTTGATTTTGGAGATAGGCTTGCGGATACCACAGACATGAGGTATGATAGGACAAGCTCATTCACCGTTACCATAAACCACAGGGATACATTCACCGGGATACCGGATCAGGACAGGTCAAAGACCATATCAGAATTCACATCATTCATTTCTCAGATTGGAAAATCACCCAGTCGTGACCCAAGAGTGGAATTCTCAAAACGTTTCAGGGTTCCAGGACATGTGATACTTCTCATTGCGAGGGATGGGTATTTCTCCATGAGAAAAGGACATACTGAACTGTCAACTTACATGGTGGAGAGAGCTGGTCTTATTCCATCGGCTACCATTGTTGAAACACTTTCTGATAATGGTAAATCAATGTCCAGGGAAGAAGCAATGGAATTTGCAGCGTCCAATAATCTAAATTTTATACATGGAAATGATATAGTCTCCGAGTGGCTTGAAGACGAAAGTAATGGCATCGGGGGTATTCGATATAATACACCTGGGGCATATACACTATCTCAGGGAATCAAGAAAGTTGGGTGATAGCCTGGTGGTTGTGGTGGCAAGGGACAGTACCGCAAAAAAAAGGGGAAAGACAACGATATTTAATGAGAATATGAGGCTTAAGCTGGTATCTGAACTCAAGCCTGTTGATGAGGCTGTGTTGGGGCACCATGGCGATATGTTCCAGACTGTTGCCGAGATAAAACCGGACATAATCACACTTGGTCATGACCAGAATTTTGATCCGCAATACATAAAGCAAAGATGTCTTGAGATGGGTCTCAATGTGAAGGTTGAAAGGATTTCTAAATACACTTCGGAACAGTTTGAAAGCTCATCAGAAGTCAGGAAAAAACTTCTTGAAATAATAGAGGGTTCCCTTTGAAGATCATCGGTGTCGTTGATACAACATTCGCCAGATTCGATATGGGCCGCTCTGTTATAGACGAACTTAGCGTAACCGGAACGGGTTTCAGGATAATACGTTATACTGTGCCTGGAATAAAAGACATCCCGGTTGCTGCAAAGAAACTTATAGAAGAAAAGGGGTGCGACATAATAGTTGCATGCGGAATGCCGGGCCCAAAGCCTGTTGACAAAATATCTGCACAGATTGCATCCACAGGGATAATGGAAGTGCAGATCATGACAAACCGGCATATAATAGAGGTATTTGTTCACGAGGACGAAGCGACAGATCTGAAGGATCTTGGTATTTTATGCGACCGAAGATCAAGGGAACATGCAATAAATGCGTACCACCTTTTATTTGACCCCGAATATCTGACCAGATATGCCGGGAAAGGACTCAGGCAGGGATACGAAGATGTAGGTTCAACAGAAGAACCTCTGAATAAAGGAATTAGACATTAGGTGTATGAAATGAAAATTGGAATAGTGGTTTCTGAATATAATTACGACATAACGATGATGATGCTGGAAAGGGCAACGGAACATGCGAAGTTTCTTGGAGCAGAGGTTGCAAAAATCATGAAGGTACCGGGCACGTTTGACATACCGCTCGCTGTTAAGAAGCTCCTTGATCTACATGATATTGAGGGCGTAGTAACGCTTGGGGCAGTAATAAAGGGTGAGACTGACCATGACCAGATCATAATGCAGAATTCTGCCAGAAAAATTGAGGATCTGGGACTGGAGTACTCCAAACCAGTTGCTCTTGGAATATCCGGACCAAACCAGACCAGGTTGCAGGCCGAGGCCAGAATCGAAACCGCCAGGGACGCTGTTGAAAGTGTTGTAAAGATGATAAAGAGGTTGAATGAACTCTGATTTCAAAAATCTTATCCGTTGGAACAAGGAGAATCATTCAAAAATCATTAAAAGTTGAACGAGCATTAGACAGTTTTTGGTAGATATTTTCGAACAGAACCAAATGTGGTTGTTATGGAAGCATATGCGTTGTGTGGATGTATGCTCTCATCGCTTTCAGAAGATACCTCAATCTCAGTGGAATCTGGAAAGAGATTGTATTTCGTCACAGTCCCATAAACAACCTCCCTTACAATATCCTCTACAAATTTTGGGTTCATATGGGCGTTGTAAACTATATTTGCTTCATCAGATCTTTTCAGCAATGGCAGCAAGGGGCTTCCAAAGACTTTTTCCACTATCATTATGAGATCGTCTATTTCAACATGATGATCCCTTGAGGTCTGAATAGCCAATCTTACAATATTCCTCTGGTTATGTGTAATGCTGGGTATGGTGGCCAGAAATTCAGTTTCATTTCTGTATCTGTCGCTGATAATAGCCCTTGTCCCCTCCATGGCGCACGGACAGGCGTTCATTCCTGTAACTTCTACCCCAACTGATTCAAAAGTCGCACGGTCTCTCTGGGCTGAAGATTTCCCATATATCCTGTATTTTACCATGGATTCTTTTCCGCTTGCACTCTTTTTCGGAACGAAATAGTCTGAGACAATCTTAACGCTGGACCTTGTAGAATATGGTATCTTTTCAAGTAATTTTTCAGATAGCATGCGCGCTACAGTTTCAATTCCGTCTATCTTGCCATTTCCCAGAATTTCATTCACAGCCTCAAGATTTCTTGAAATATCTGCGCCTTTCCTTTCTGCAGGTATATCTACAGACAGATCAATCCTGGCAACCAGATCTATGGTTTTATTAGGTCTTTCAACATGAATTGGGTAAAATACCCCCTTCACACCGACATTCTGTATTGGAATGATGTGTCGGGGAAGAGAGCCTTGAACATCAGGGAAATCAATCAATTAACCTGATTCCCCCTTCCACTTTCCTCGTATTTCTGTCTGATTGTAGTTTCCAGCTCCTTGTATTTCTCTTCAAGAGTCTTTTGCTGCTTTTCAAGTGTTTTTAGCCTTATCTCGCTCAGTTCTTTCTGTTCACTCAGTTCATCAACAAGCTTTTTTTTCTCATCCACCCTGTACAGTATATTTCCGACGCTCTTGAAAACTGATGTATCATCTGAAATTTTTCCAAGTTCACCAAGTGTTTTGTCTAGTTCCTTAACCCTCATGTCAAGCTGGTAGCGTTGATTTGCAATCTGTTCTATCTGGTTTTCAATCTGCTGAGCCTGCTTAAGCTGATTCTGGATATATGCACTTAAATTTGGTTCCATTTCAATTCACTCCCTCAATTCTTTTAATGATTATAAGCCATCTGGTTATTGAGCTTACTGCCGCCTTGAATGAAGTAACATCAGGGGATTCTATATCGATGTGATAATTTTTCTCATCTTTGTCAATATCTATCCTGGATCTTCCCACTGAATCCTTTATTTCCAATTCAATTATGCGATCCAGATTCTTAATTTCCTCTATGGGTATATCCAGGCGAAGCTTTATCAACATTCAGGTAAGTCAAGAGAAGTTATAAATTATCCACTGATCAAGCAGGCAAAGATTAAAATTGTAATGAGTATTCATCGGTCGGGCTCGTGGCCTAGTATGGATAAGGCACCGTCCTTCTAAGTCGGTGATCGTGGGTCCAAATCCCACCGAGCCCGTATACTAAAGAGTGTAAGTTGTCTTTAAATGCTAAAAATTACACGTTTCTTTAGATACTCAAGGACCGGTTTTGAAATATATTAATAGATAGATATTAGTAACCTTCATTTTAGACTCGTCGTCCAAGTTCGGTTTGATCTCTTTTTAGCGCCATGTGGTTTCGATTTAACAC
>JAKADT010000048.1 GCA_021820245.1 Thermoplasmata archaeon
GAAGACGGAGGAGACTCTCAAGATCAACATGCACAACCTGAGGCAGTACAGCTACCTGAGGCGTACAAATCCGGAGATGATAAAAGATTACCGGGGATTCCACTCAAAATAATATTGTCCCAAAGCCATGAAATCACAAATATTATTATATGATATATGTATGGTATCTGGAGAGCTAAGAAAGAGGCTATGAGCATGCTAAATGAGGTTATTTTGCGCGAACACATTTACCAACAAGTGATCAAAACCAGGTCTGCAAAAGACCTTTTTGACCTCTTCAAGATATTAGGCTATCCAGAAAGCGTTATTCTAGACCCATCCTCAAAAAGGAAAAAAACGGACTTTGATTTTAGAAAGGAGGATGAGGAAAGGATCAAGGAGATATTCTCAATTTTGAGTTTTGACAAGAACTTACCGGTTTTCCTGCTGGAAACAACAACATTGAACCCATCTTTTGTGAGGTCGGTAGCAAGCACCTTCGATAAACAGTATTTGCAGTTTTTATTAATTTTCACAACAGATTACTCCGAAATCTCTTTTGTTTTCCCAGATAAAGAGAAGATAGAAGCGGGGAAACACAAACTGAAGCTAACGAAACTGACCCTTGATAAAGAGGATATAAAGAGCAAAAGGGATTATTACAGTGTTATCCAGACACTTGCAAACATGGAATATGAAGATAAAGCAAGTTGGAGAGAGGTGTGGAGAAAGTGGAAAAAGGCCTTTAGCGTTGAAAGAGTGACAGAGGAATTCTTTGAACGTTACAAAGAGATTTTTTTCAAATTAAGAGATGAATTGCATAAGCAAAGGATTCCCAGCAAGGAATCTCATGAATTTACTTTGCAATTTCTGAACAGGATAATGTTTATTTATTTCATCTCAAAGAAGAATTGGCTGGAAAAGTCGAAATTTGTTGATTGGCTATGGTCTTCTTACAAAGAACTTGGGAAATTTAACTCGAACGAATTCTACGAAGAATGGCTCAAGCAAGTATTTCTAAAGGCATTTAACAATCGTGCAAACGAGATTAAAGGTCTGCCGGATGAGGTTGTAAAGGTAATCTCAAATGTACCTTACCTGAATGGAGGCTTATTCAGAGAAAACGATCTAGACAACCTAAAAGTTCAGATTAGCGACAGGATGTTCCAGAAAATCCTTGAATTCTTTGAATCCTATAATTTTACGATCAAGGAAGATATGCCTCTTGAGTCAGAGGTTGCAGTAGACCCTCAGATGATCGGTTACGTTTACGAATCCTTGGCCAATGTTGCAGAAGAGATATATGACAGGAATGACCTTGGAATCTTCTATACTCCTAGAGTTGAAGTAGATTTCATGTGTCGGAGAAGCTTAGTTGAATACCTATCAAAGAACCTATCTGAAATCCCAAAAGAGAAATTTTACCATTTAATATTTGACCCACTTGAGGAAAAAGATAAGATTGAGAATTGGTTCGCAAAAGAGAATTTATGGAGGAAATTGGAGGATACTCTAAACAACTTATCCGTGGTTGATCCTGCTTGCGGATCAGGGGCGTTCCTCGTAGGAATGCTGAATGTTGTTTCTGATATTTATAGGATGGTTTATAAACGCATAGGGAGCAGTCTAACAGACTTTGCCCTGAAGAACAGGGTCATACAATACTCTCTCTATGGTGTAGATGTGATGCCATGGGCAATACACGCAGCTGAACTAAGGTTGTGGCTGCAACTCATCGTGGAGACAGATTTCAAAAAAGAAGAATTAAGACAACATCCTCTTTTGCCTAACCTGAATCTCAATTTGAGGGTGGGTGACTCTCTCGTCCAGGAAATAGGTGGTATTAGTTTCAATTTACGAACCAACAACTTGAAGGAACACCTGAAGAAGAAGTTGGAGGCCTTAAAGCAGGAAAAGAGAAAGTACTTTGAAAATTCTCCCACGGCCAAATTCAAGACTCCCGAAGAAGTCAAAGAAGAAGAAATACGACTATTCGAAGAAATCATCGATGAAAGAATTGAAAGCCTTGAAGCGGACATCCAGGTTTTTGAAAAAGAAATAAAAAGTGCAAAATCTCAGGTCACACTGGCTGGAGAGCATATAACAGATGAAAAGAGGATCAAGGAAAACGAAGAAAAGATCGAAATTAACAATAGAGAAATTGATAAATTAAAGAGCGTAAAACAGCATCTGAAGGACCCTGAAAAGAAACCCTTCGTGTGGGATGTCGACTTTGCTGAGATTTTTTCTGACAAAAAAGGGTTCGACATTGTCGTTGGAAATCCTCCCTATGTTAGGCAAGAAATGATTACACCTCCAAATAGGTTAAAATCAGAGATTACGACTGAGGAAAAGAAAAAGTATAAAGAAAAATTGATTGAATCAGTGAAAGAAAGATTTCCAGTCGTAAAAGATTTGGGGAAGAGAAGTGATTATTACATATACTTTTATTTTCACGGTTTAAGTTTACTGAATATTAATGGAACGTTCTGTTTTATCACATCTAATTCTTGGTTAGATGTTGAATATGGAAAGGGATTGCAGGAATTCTTATGCAAGTATGTTCCAATAACGGCGATCTATGACAATCCGAAAAGGAGTTTTACACATGCTGATGTAAACACCATAATAGCACTATTTGGGGCTCCTGAAGCCAAACAAAGAAGCCTAGGAGATTGGCTCAGTGGAATGAATGGCGGGAATGAAAGAATTTGGCCCAATATAAAAAGCGTCGCGAAGTTCGTCATGTTTAAGAAGCCGTTTGAAGAAGTGCTGTCATCTCAAAATCTTGTAAACATTGAAAACGTCAAAGTTAAAGTGAAAGGAGAAGGAATTACTGAGCTAGTTAAGAACGTAGTTAGCACAAATGATTATAGAGTTTTTCCTGCGGTACAAGAAGACCTGTTGGAAGATGGTTGGGAATATCCGGATGGTTACAAGAATGGTAGATTTAAGTCCGGCAGTTACGAAGGGAATAAATGGGGTGGTAAGTTTCTTAAGGCGCCAGACATCTACTACAAGATTTTGGAAAAGGGAGAGAACAAAATTTGCCACCTAAGTGATTTAGCTAAAATAAGTACAGGAATGATTACGGGAGATAATGCAAAATATTATAAAAAAAGAACTAAAGATTTTGATTCTGATGAATACTCTTTGGTTTTCAAAAGTCCAAGAGAGGTTAATAAAATTAACTTAACTTCTGCAGATGCTGTAAGCATAATAAGAACAAAGAATATTCCATTTAAGATAAGAAAGTCTAGGTTACTCTGGGTAGATTTGAGGGGAGATAAACATATTTGTCATTACAATGCCTCTGACTTACCCTTTGAACACAATTTTTATGGAATAGATAGCAGAGAAACAGGAGAAGAGAAGTTATTATGCTCTATCCTAAACTCTTCTCTTTCTTATTTTCTAATTGAAATTTTAGGGAGACGAGGTTTGGGTGGTGGAGCAATAAGATTAGTGAGAGTAGATTTACTAAACTTTCCTCTCTTGAAAGTGAGTAATGACAAGGAATTGGTAAATATATTTGACAAGATTTCTGGGAGGGAAATCAAATCAGTTTTCGAAGAACTCGGTATAAATCCGGGTAAGCCAATTCGAGAACAAGAACCTAAGCCCCTTCTAGATAGAACAGAATTGGATAACATTATATTCGATGAATTGGGACTGACCCATGAAGAGAGAAAAGAAGTATATTGGAGTGTTTGCGAGCTGGTGAAGCAGAGGATTGACAAAGCGAAAAGCTTGAAGGGGAAAAATGATGAAATCCATAACAATAGAAATAAATTCAGAAGTTCTTAAGTGGCTTAGGGAGAGTTCAGGATGGAAGATAGAGGAAGTGAGCAAGAGACTGGGAACTTCTCCTGAGGCCATATCAGAATTTGAAGCAGGAAAAAAGTCACCAACATTAACACAATTAAGGGTCCTGTCTGAACTATACAAGAGATCTTTGGCTTCGTTCTTCCTGTCTAAACCAAAGGAAGAAAAACCTCTGCCCAAAGATTACAGGTTCCTGCCAAACCGAGCAAACGTATTTGACAAAAAGACCATCCTTGCGATAAGAAGGTCCAGAAGCCTACAGAGTATAGGCAAAGAGCTATCCCTGAACATAAGATATGAAACAGTAATAAAGACCAAAAAGGCTGCCCTAATCGATAATCCAGAGCTCATTGCAGCAGAATATAGAGAATTGTTCGATTTGAGCTTTGAAAAACAGAGGAAATTCAAAGATGCATACAAATTGTTTGGTTACCTGAGAGATGTCCTTGAAGATTTAAACGTTCTGGTTTTTCAGTTCTCCATGCCAATCGAAGATGCAAGGGGCTTTGCGCTAGCGGATGATATTCCGTCCATTGTTGTAATTAATTCAAAGGACAGTATAGAGGCAAGATTGTTTACCCTAATGCATGAATTCGGCCACATTCTTCTTGGCGAAACAGTAATAGATATTCCTGACGAATCTCAGGCAAATAGGGATAGCATAGAAAGGTGGTGTAATGCATTTTCGGCATCGTTCTTGCTGCCAAAGGAATCGATCATCGAACTATTCAAAGAATATCTTGTTATACTGACGGAAACAGAAACTCTAAACTCTTTGTCGAGAAAATATAAGGTCAGCAAAGCCGTGCTTCTTGTCAAGATGCTGGAACTAGATTATATTTCAAGACAGGAATTCGAGAATGTTCTGGCAAGGTATGTGCCAATGGAAACCAAGAAGATTGAGGTTAAGAAGAAAGACATTAACCTGACCTCAGATCAGAGATGTCTCTCGAAAATGGGCAACAAGTTCGTCTCTTTAGTAGCTAATAATTTCGATAAAAATTTCATAACATACAGCGATGCCCTGAATTATTTGTCAATCAAATCAAAGAACTTTGACAAGGTTCTGGAGAAAGCGAGAAAGTGACATCAAATAACTATATTATGGATTCTTCTTCGCTGATTGAGCTGAACAGGCACAATCCAATTGATGTATTTCCCAGTGTATGGAGGAATATGGAATCCTTGATTAGTAAAGGCCTTCTGGTAGCCCCCACTGAGGTGCTTTACGAAATAATGGAGAGAGATGATCAGCTGGCAAAATGGGCCAAAGAACAAACCAGCTTTTTTCGTGCACCCACACAGAAACAGATTGAAATTCTGAAAGACATATTGAAAGCATATCCATCAATGGTAAGGGAAGACAGGAAATATGATGCGGATTCCTGGGTTATCGCTTTAGCCATAGAAATGATAACTGTCCCTCAGCAAACGCTGATCTCAATAAAAAGAATAGTGGTTAAAGAAGAAAAACTGCGATGGGAAAAAAATCAGAATCCCCTACGTATGCCAGAAATACAACATAGATTCGATCGACATTATAGAAATGTTCAGAATCGAAGGATGGAAGTTTTAAGGTGATAATATGACACTACAAAAAGAGATAATTGATAATAGCGAAGGAAATAAGTTGGTTAGCTTTCTCAACAGCACTTTGAAAGAGAACGCCAATACAAATCTAGATATAGCAACTGCATTCTTCAATATAGAAGCTTTTGCAATGATCAAGGACAACCTGAACGGGTTTACGAGATTTAGGCTTCTTCTTGGCAAGACTCCTGAAATCCAGAATGAAAAAACCCTTGGTGATGTTCTTTTAGAAGAGATCCGGAAAGAAGTTGAGGGGTTTGATTTAACTATAGAATCAGATTCCACCGTGAGACTGTTCATTAAGTTTCTGGGACAAAAAAATGTCGAGGTAAGGTTGTTCGAGAAATTCCTTCATGGAAAAGCGTACATCTTTGATGACAGGATTGTAATAGGGTCATCGAACTTTACCGCAGCGGGATTGACAAGATATGGTGAGCTGAACACATGGCAGCAGCAGTCCCAGGCAGTCTACACAAGAAAGGAATGGTTTGAGAAATTCTGGTCAGAATCTGTGGATTTCAAGGGTAAATTAATCAAACTTCTGGAAGATTCAAGGTTTGGTAGCAAAGAATACTCCCCTTATGAAATCTATATCAAATCATTGTACGAACTTCAAAAGGATGATATCAAAGAGGAACAGAAAGGAGAAAAGGATAAGCCGGGAGGATTGCCAGAGACAAAGGTAAATCTCGCCCAATTCCAGGAGGATGCCATAGCCAGGATATGGACAAGAATGAAGAAATACGGTGGCTGTATAGTTGCAGACTCGGTTGGATTGGGAAAGACCTGGATTGCAAAAAAGATTCTTGAGCAGATAGGATACTATGAGAGAAAGAATGTTCTGGTCGTCTGCCCCGCTCAATTGAGAGAAATGTGGCGATCTGAATTAAAAAAGATTGACACCAAGGAAAACATTCTTTCACAGGAAGACCTAGCTTCTGAAAGTTATCTGGAAAAGGCGAAGAGAACCCTGGGTGGAAGGATGGATAACGTTGAACTGATTGTTGTGGATGAAAGCCACAATTTCAGAAATCCATTATCGAATAGATGGGAAAATTTCTTTTCTTTGGTCCACGACAATATTTCAGAAACAGGAAAGAAACCTTACCTCCTGTTTCTCACGGCCACACCAATAAACAACACCCCCTGGGACCTGTACTGGCAGATCATGCTCCTTGTTTTGATGGATAGATCAGCATTTATAAAGGAAAACATACCTGATCTGTTTAAATTCTTCAAGGAAGCAAAAGGAACCCCTTCAATGCTGAATGATTTGCTGAATGAAATTTCCATAAGGAGAACAAGAGATTACATCATTGAGAATTATCCTGAACCGTTCATCATTCGGGAGCTGCCGAACGGAGAGGTAGAGGAACAAAAAGTAACATTTCCAAAGAGAATTCTGGAGAATGTCAACTACAAGCTTGACAGCGCCTACAAGGGAATGTATAAGGAGATTTCTGATACGATTACAGAGAAACTGAAGATGGCCTACTATAAAATTCTGGAATACAGGAAAGAACCCCTCAAGACTGAAGATGAAAAACTCGCACTGGGTAGAATGGTTGCCATAGGCGGTATATTCAGGACCATACTTCTTAAGAGGTTAGAGAGCAGCGTTGATTCTTTCAGGAAAAGTATCTCAAACCATATACGATTCTTGGAGAAATTGAAAACCTTTCTAAAATCGGGCAAACTCTTAACGAAGAAGAGTTATTTGAAGTACCTTCTCAATGTTTACGATGAACTGGAAGATGGAGACCTTAGAGATGTTTTAGATGACTTCAAAATTGATGAATACAGGACTGATGATCTGTTTAAGGACATCGATACAGATATATCCCTGCTCAGTGGTATTTTGGAAAAAGTGAATAAGATCAAACCGGAAGACGATTCTAAACTAAACGTTCTCAAGGAGAAACTCCTGGATCTGTCAAAGGGCGGTCAAATCGTTCTATTCACATATTACGCGGACACACTGAACTACATCTACAGCGAGATAATGAAAGATGGGCGATTTTCGAAACTTAAGATAGAAGCAATATCAAGTTCCGGCATGACAAGTAAGAGTCCACAGGAAAGAGAGACTATCATTAAACGATTCTTCGAGAAAGGTGTCGATATCATACTCAGCACAGATGTACTGTCAGAAGGGCAGAATCTGCAAACAGCTAAATTCCTTATCAATTATGACCTGCATTGGAACCCCACCAGAATGATTCAGAGAGCAGGGAGGATTGACAGAATTGGATCTCCATATAAAGAAATATACGTCTATAATTTTTTCCCGGAAGATGAGCTTGAAGAACTCCTAAAGCTCGTAGAAATACTGCAAAATAAGATAATTGGTATTGACGAAGCCGTAGGGCTAGACCAGACCATACTTGGCGAGGAAATACATCCCAAGGTATTTGGAATTATCAGAAGAATCAAGGGAAAGGATGAGAAGGTATTTACAGAATTAGAGAAGGATATATTTGGTGGAGGAGAAGTATTTTACCAACCTCTGAAAGATTTCCTCAAGAATAAGGCAGTTGAGGAACTCGAAAAAATACCGAATGGTGTATTCAGCGGATTGAAAAAAGACAAGCCATCAGGAATATTCTTCTACTACAAATTCGGAGACGATTTCCACTTTTGGTATCTATACGATCTGAAATCTGGCACAATGCTTACAAGAAAAACCGAGATTTTAGACTTTGTAAAATGCAAACCAGACGAAATACGGATAATTCCAGACTTTTTTGAACGGGTTTATGATGCCAACAAATTGGTTCTGGAGGACATAGAGAGAATGTATAAGGAAATAGAATTGAGTCACACCCAGGATTCGCAATTGAAAGAACTTAACAGGTCAAAAAGCACTAAATTTATCAAAAAGATGATTGATGAAATTGAGTTACAAATAACTGATTATCTGAATGAATACCCCAATGATACTTCGGCTGAGCAGGTATGGGAACCTATCAAGACAAAACTCCTTTCTCTGCCCCCAACCAAGAAAAGACTTCAGGAACTTAGAAAAATATGGAGAGAGTATAAAAAGAACAACGATTGGAAAAGAATGATTAAGGAACTGGGGGAATTCTTGACCGAAAAGGGAATATTTAAGAAGGCGGTAGTGGAGCCCTTTGATGTGTCAAAGCTGAAGTTGGTTGCGATGGACTTCATTTCATAATTATGCAAACCAGGTGCAACGCAGCCGGTGACTGTTAGAGTTCCTTGAGAAACTCTCTCCCATTCCTTACTCTGCCCTTCTGTATGTCCTGCTCACTTCTTTCCAGCTGATCCATAACATAGTCATTTTCCAGAGTTTCTATTGTAGCCTCAAGGCCGTCCAGATCAGATTTCGGTATGCTTACAAGTCTAGATTTGGCTGTAGTAATTATGTTTATTCATATACTTTTAGATTTTAAACCTTTTGATGGTTTCCGGTTCAAATTCATTTCCTCTTGCTCACATGATACACCATTATTTTGATCTACAGCTTCTACCTTCCTTTGGAAAACCCTTCATTCATATCACTCATTCAGGTGATGTTATGTGCTAACCGCTCGTAGTGTATATGTGGTGTTTCACACCACCCACCGCTAACGGCTTATACCACTAGATCCTGCTACGCAAAACTTTCAGATCGTTTCATGCACATAATTCTCTCCTGCAGAGCACACTAACAGGAGAATAGGGTGGGAAATTTTGGCCATACAATGGTGTTTCGCTTAGTGTGGTATTACAGAAATATGAGGAGGTTTTTGTGTCGTAATTAAACTATTTCGGGAAACAATAATTGCACTACAAACATACGTTTTGGAAAAATGTAGGCGAAAAAGGTCATTTCAATTCACAAGTCTTATTATGGTGAATATATTCATAGAACATGGAAAAAACAGATTCCTTGATTAAGACCATTAAAGCCGAAATTTCTGAAGACCCATTCTATAAGCAAAACTTTTCAAACGAAGGGCAAAAATTTGTTGCATGGTACCTCAGACGAGTTCTACTAAGGCCACCCTCAGCAATTAAGTTCGAACTAACCGACAGTCCCAATGATAAGAAGATCGATGCAATAGTAATAGATGATGACAACAGACAAGTATTTGTTATTCAGGGAAAATATTTGTCTAACGTGGCTGTTGGTCCGGATGGTATAAGTGAAATATTGGCAGCTTGGTCACTACTAAGAAAACCCACATCCATTCAATCTTCTGGGAACAGGAAGTTAACTGAGAGAATAGAAGCGTTCCGAAAGGCCTTAGAAGATGAATATGATGTTGAATTTAGATTTATAACGACTACCAGTTTCTCGGATTCTGCTATTTCTTCTGCGAAGACATTTCAAGAACAATTTGAAAACGACTCTGAGTTGAACGCTTCATTACTCCTTGTGGATTTAATCCTTCTTGAATCTCAGTTCGAAGAGGCAAATGTTAGAGATTTGCCACCCCTTAATCATGATTTATCTCTTGATATGCATAAAGTTCTAATAACTGGGGGCAGTGGTATTAAGGCCGTGCTAGCTATAGTACCGTTGAGTGAATGCATAAAATTACCTGGAATTGTGGATGGAAGGCTTTTTAGGAAAAATGTGCGACAATTCCTGGGAACTACTAACAAGGTGAACAAAGGATTGAAGGCCACTCTGAATGGTGATAGGCCCTCCGACTTCTTTTTCTATCACAATGGAATCACTGCAATTTGCAGGAAAATAAGTATAAACAGTCTAGAAAATGGAAAAACGGAACTTCACTTTGAAGACCTCAGCGTTGTTAATGGTTGTCAGTCCTTGGCGACAATATATCAATCCTCTGACAGAATTCGCTCTCTCAATAACAACATGCCGTCGATGCTTTTTAGATTCTACGAAATACCTCAAAGAGAGCTAGCTGACAGAATCAGTATTTATACCAACACTCAAAGTGCGGTTAAACCTAGGGATTTGAAAAGTACTGATAAAGCAATCCTAAACCTAAAGAGGTCATTTGAAAACAGATTTCAAGATGGATTTTTTATAAATCAAAGAGGTCTTGAACGTCCATCGGACAAAGACACTGAAAAAACTGTTGACGTCGTAGACCTGGGAAAAAGTATAATGGCTTGGCATTGCCAAAGACCTAATATATCTTATAACGAACGTAAATTGTTTGATGACTACTTTAGAACCATCTTCAGGTCTGAGTACGATCCGCAATCTATGCTTGCTCTTCAAAGATGGCTAAATATAATCAACGAGAATTGGGAAAACCTCGGTCTAAATGAAACATTGGAGGCCGTTAGAAGTTACGCCCGTTTTCACATGATATACATCGTCTCGATGATGATTGCTAATGCCAGTGATCAGGGGGACAAAATTCCTTTTCCTAGCAAGACTTTGCAAATTCTCCAAAATTATAAGAATGAGACACTCTCGACCGCAGCAACTTGTTTTAACCAAGCATTCAAGAATGCCCATGAACAGGCAGAGCTCTCTTCTAAAGTGTTTAGCCCCCAGAACTGGTTGAAGAGCAAAGCTAGCATTCAATCAGAAAATTTGGTTACTGAAACCGTGGTATCAACACTCAAATCGGTGTCCATGAACAAGGACTTTCTTAATGCATTGAAACTGTCTCCAGAGAACTTTGGTTTGCGTTGGACCGCAGAGGGTTTGTAATAGTATTTCCTTAAACTTTAACCAAATCCTAGCCGGTTCATTCCGTCATTTATACTGAATTAAGTCCTATATTCCCGAATGCGAAGCTTCAGTAGATTTTATCTTTTCAGTTGACGTTTGGTGACCTCTTCTCGCAGCCATTTCTGCACAACTAATAGTTCTCTCATTATGCCCATGCTCACGCTATTGACACCATCGAGACCGCTGATCCAATCAATAAAATCATCAGATTCTGCAAGATTGTCAAAGAGAGTCACGAAAGTAGAATACTGCTTGGAGCTTGTGTTTGCGAGTTCGATTCTTTTCACCTTGGAAAGGATAGCACGGTCCACAGCAAGTTTTTTCATCTTGTCCGGACAGAAGACAATGAATACACAACTCAAGCCTGCAAACTTACTGAAGTTTGGAGTTCCCTGAAGATACACCGCACGGCTTTCAGACATTTCGTTGAGTTTCCTTTCCACTGTTCTGACTGACACTCCAATAGACTCTGATACATCTTTCAGGCTCCTTCTTGCGTCGTCCAGCATGGAGCTGATAATCTTCCAGTCTGTCGTCTTCATGTGGATTCGTGGTTCGGGGAACCCGAGTTCCCAGGCTATCGGCTCTGTGCAGCCGCTGATTGATCCAATCTTATCCTTCTTCGTCTTGAGCAAATCATCATCTTGAAAATACAGAGTCAGCAGCAATTTCCAGCCCCGGAAATCAAGAATCTTAACAATACCATCTATTTTTCTGAGTTCAGAAATGATTTCCGATTTCCTCTTTTCGTCCCTGACCTCCAACTGTATGTTGGCTGCTCCACATCCTATTAAACGCGGATTGACCATCATCTTCCAGTTGGGTAGGGAGCCCAACCGTTCAGCCCGCTTCAGCCTTCTCCTTACAGTCTCTTCGTCGACTCCAAGCCTCCCGGCAATGCTTGAGTAAGTTTCTCTGACATTCCATTGAAGCGAGTCAGCATTTCCCATCTCCCTGATTATCCTCACGTCGAGGTCGTCTGCATAGTGCATAGATACAAATAAAAATATAAGGCAGCACTTAAATCTGTCGTAATTCCCCACCATCCGAGGGAAACACATATAGGTTTAAGTTCAGATTAGAGAGCATGAAAACCAATAGTAATGCAAGCGACGTTGTGCTTTCTTACATCAAGGCACTCGACAAAGGAGAATATGACGCTGCTGTTAAATACCTAAACGACGGCGTCAGGATTAAAGGCCCGACAGGAGAGTCGTTCAGCAAACCCAGTGAGTTCATCAATATGTTGCGGCAATATCGTGGAAGATATGAGTTGAAGAAAACCTTTGCAGACGGGGATGATGTGTGCCTGTTATATGATCTGGTGACGCAAGCAGCGAAAGTGTTCATGTGTTCATGGTATCATGTATTAGACGGTAAAATTGACTCAATTCAGTCGGTTTTTGACCCACAGGCTTTCGCATACCTAGAAAAATGATTAGGCGAACCAGATGAAAGGAAGTGAAGTGCATATGAACGTGATGCCCCGTTACATTACCTGCAAATTGCCGGTCTTCAAGACGCCATATCTATGTGAAATCGTTTTGGGCCATTGAATGAATATGAAAGAAAGCCAAATCCAGACCTCGCATAACGATTATGTGAAATAGAGGAATCGACGATCTTGTACAGTGACTGTTAAAAAAAATCTTTCCATTTTAAAGTATATCTATCATCATCCCTATAATAATTATTCCGTCTCCTTCTGGCTTCATAGTCTTGATAATATACAAAAGGTAGGTGTAAAAATTAAGGAAATTTACAAAAATTAGAATGGTCTTCAACCATTGAACAAGT
>JAKADT010000049.1 GCA_021820245.1 Thermoplasmata archaeon
CAATGTGTGTGGTCTCACAATAGACAGGGATCTCAATGCTGCAATAAACGTATTGAGAAGAGGCATGCAGAGTCTGGAAGAGAATAATGAGAATAAAACAGAACATGTAGGGAGGGGCACTCCCGAAGTTACGCCCGTGGAGATCGGATCAATACCTGAAAGGGCAAATCCGGTCGTTGAAACGGGAAGCCTACGGCTTTAGTCGTGGGAGGATGTCACAACAGGCGTTTTGGCGGGGGAAATGGTTTATTTTTATTCTATGCAATAACCTGTGCCTTTGGCCACCTAAACTCCGTCAAATCCTGAAACCATTCCAGAGAATTAATGATAGGTGAAATAGATAGTTCTAAATTCTATGTCACTTTTTCATAGCTGTGAAAATAATAGATGGTAGAGACGAAGCAAATCTTCACTTCAAATGGTTTCCTGAGGTCAAACCCATAGTGAAGATTGATCCGGATGAATTCATTGAAGTTATTGTGCCCGATTCTTCAACAATGCAGATCAGAAAGGAATCAGAAATTCATGATCTTGGTACAATAGACAGCAGCAAATTTGATGCGGCTGTAGGGGCCATTGAAATTAGCGGAACAAAAAAAGGTGATATCCTGGAGGTGACATTGGTGGATATTATTCCAGAATCATGGGGTTGGACCGCAATAATGAACGATTTTGGTCTCCTTAAGAACAGGTTTCCGGAAACCCTGGTAATATGGGATATCTACCATGGATTGGCCAGATCAAGATCAGATTTTCTCAAGGGTGTGCAAATTCCAATTAAGCCATTTCTCGGGGTGATAGGAACAGCCCCCGAAAAGGGTACTTATGGGATGATACCTCCACAAAACTTCGGGGGAAACATGGATAACAAGATGAATTGTAAGGGTGCCAGGATATTGCTTCCGGTAAACGTAGATGGAGGGATGCTCTCAATATCCGATCCACATGCTTCACAGGGTGATGGCGAGATATGTGGAACCGCAATTGAAGTCTCAGCCAGGGTAAAGTTGAAGGTAAGGGTAATTAAAGGAAAGAAATTGTTGGACCCTCTTGTATATTCCCATTCCGGATGTTCAGAAGATATTTTATGTGCAATGGGAATAGATTCTGATCTGCACAGAGCTTCAGTTAAAGCGGCTGAAAATATGATAGATCAGATCTCCGGCTCTGGATTAAGTCCGGAAGAGGCATACATACTGTGCAGTGTGGCAGGGGATCTGAGAATATCTGAAATAGTGGACGAACCAAACTTCGTTGTAAGCATGTGTCTTCCAACAGTTCTCCTCAACCATACATAAGGATGATATATCAGGCAACTGAGATTTCCAGGCTCTTCCTGACACTGCTCCTTAGAAACGCAAAAAGGGTAATTATTGCCAGGAGACCGAGGAAGATCCATGAATATATGTACCCATAGGATTCAATAAATCCAAATAAATATGGCACAGTTGATCCAATGCCGATCTGTATGGAATTGATGAGTCCTACACTCAGTGCAATATATGTCTTATCTGTCTCTATTCTGGCCACTACTGCATATTCGAGGGATATGACCAGGGTTGCAAACATCCCTTCAAAAGCTATTATGGCCCAGAGACCGTAGTACCCGGTGAAAGGTATGGTGATCACAACTGCACCTATGAGTATACTGGCAGCTATTGAAATACGGATTACATTGAATTTCCTGACAAAGCCAGATATTACGCCCCCTACAATTCCGAACATAAGTATCATCCCGCCCATTACTCCTGCAACATAATCCTGTATTCCTATGCTCTGGGCATAAGTGGAAAAGAACTCCGGAAAAGTGTAATTCAATGCCCATAACCCAACAAAACCTATTGCCACAATCCAGATCTTTCTGTTGAGTATTCTTTCCTTCAGTGCACTTAATTCGATTCTCGTGTATCTTTTTGAAGCGGGCAAAACAACGAATGTAAAGATGGTGACAAAGAGCATTGCCAGGCCGGAGATGAGAAAGTCAGATCTCCATCCGTAAATATCGACGATTGGGGTAAAGAGTATTACTCCGGCACCTGCCCCGATGTTGTAAGATGAGTTGTAAATTCCAATCATCGCAGTAAGTTTTGCTGAATAAAGTTCACCAAGTATGCCTATTGCAGTGGAAAAATAGAGGGCTGCACCGACTCCCACGACAAATCTGAGTATCACAAGAATTATAAAATCAGGTGAATATGCACAACCTATGACTGCAAACGACATTAAAAATAGGCCCGTCATGGCGGTACTCTTGGCGCCAATTCTCGAGGAAATAACTCCGGCAGGGAGCTGAAAGATACCGGCTCCCACGAGAAACGAGGAAAGCAGCAAGCCGGTTTCTCCCAGATTTACATGAAATGTCTGACCAATTGGAACAAGGGCAGGTGATATATTGAACCAGTTGAGAGAATAGAACACCCTTGAAAGCATTATTGAAAACCCCGAAATTCCTCTGGATACTCCCAACGCCGCTGGACCTCTTCCGGAAATGTGATTTAAGTATTTACATTGAATGGAGATGTTTTCAACAAAATGTACCGGTTATAAAATAAAAACGGACATTCATTCTCATTTACTCACTTTAACTGAAATCAAAAAGAAATATATTGGCTTAATGTATAGTGATATAGTATTTATGACAAACAAAAAGGAGATAATGTCCTGGCTTCAAAATGGAACAGACGATTCTAAAAGTCTTGTAGGTATGAAATGGGAGATTGAAGAGGGAGAGAATTACATGATCCTGATGAATGCAAAACTACCATTCAAAATATATATGGCATTTTTTGGGAACTATGTTGAGATATTTCTGAAAACAGGCATTGAAACAGCTGTAATGGAGAATCAGCCAAGACTTGCAACATACAGATCACTTCTTATACTGAGCAAGCAGATAGATCTGGTGAAATTCATGCTTGACGGAATAAACGAGGAAATTGTACTGCGTGTGGATTTTGAAACCCAGAGTTTCACCAAGAAGGAACTTGAGGATTCTTTAAACACCCTTCTCTCATCAATTTATGTTGTTGTGAGGACACTGAAACTTGAGGCAGAGTTCAACCAGAGGATTGCCGAAAGGATGATCATGATGGTACAGGAGATGATTGCACAGGGGAAGAGTCCAGAAGACGTTGAAAATTACCTGATATCTAAGGCTGGATTGAGCAAAGAGGAGGCCGAGCAGGTCATGAACAGATTCCTCGGAAAGAAAGGTGGAACCAGTGCGGGGATGTATGCTTAAGGGTGTGTAAAACATGGCAAATACAAAGATCAGGGATCTTGAAAAGGATTCAAAGGACGTTTCCATCAAGGGAAAAATACTTTCGGTGGATAAGAAGGATATAAAGAATGAAAGAGGTGAATCCGTATACTATTACGGCCTAATTGGTGATGAAACAGGCACTATCCCCTTCACTGCCTGGGCTTTTCCAAATACAGTCCGTGCAGGCGATGTGGTTGAGATAAAATTCTGCAGTGTCAGGGAATACAATGAAAAACTGAGGCTAAACATAGATTCCAGGACAGAAGTTATCCTGAAGACGGAAGAGGCCATTGATGTCAAGAGGAATTACAGGGAATACAAGATCAGGAGTCTCAACCTCAGCGACCCCTTTGTATCAATAGAGGGCAGAATTGGGCAGGTCAATGAAAGGAAATACCAGAAGGACGGCGAGGAAAGGCTCCTTTACAGCACGACGGTTGAAGATGACACTGGGCAGATCCAGATGACATCATTTGGCCAGAAGCTTGAGGAAGGCAAAGTTGTGAGGATAGAGGGTGCGAGGGTATCTGAATACAATTCACGACTGAGAATCTCCATAGGTGACAGAACCAAGGTGGACGAATCAACCGCAGTAATTGGTGAAAGAAAGATATCAAACATAGAGGATATAAATTCGCCAGTTGGTGGAATAAGAATAGCCGCTTTTTCAGTCAATTTTGGGGAAAAAAGCGGCATTATGAACAGATGTTCCGAATGCAGGAAAAGGATCGATGACATGAGATGTCCAGATCATCCCAGTGCACCACAGATACTTGACATATTCTCCTATTTTACTCTTGATGACGGAACATCATATGTCCAGTCAACAGCGGGAAGAGAAGCACTTCTTCCACTAATAGGCATGAAGGATGAAGACCTTTCTGTGGATAACGTCAACCTGAACAGGAAAGATGTGTACCGGAAACTTCGTGAAGCCATTCTGGGAAAGGCGTTCCTTGCCATGGGCGATTTCAGGAATGGCCAGAACGGACTCAGTTTTCGTCTAAGGAGCATGGAATACTTGAGTGAGGCAACAATTTCAGAACTAAGCAGGCAGATGGAGGCTGAGTTTGCATGATGCAGAAGAGAGAGCCATCTAAATGGATATTCTCAAGGGAGCTTAAGGATTGTAAAATTATAGAGGAACTTGAACCTGAGGAAAGGGGAAAACCTTACGTGGTGACCCCTCTCGGGACAAGGGTAAAGAGAGTCATGTTAACAGGAACCGTGACACAGAAGTTCCCCGACGAGAACCTTACGAAGATAACCGTTTCTGATTCAGTCGGTTCATTCTATGTCAGTGCTTTCCAGAGCGAATTCAGGCAGGAACAGAAAGATGAGATAGATGCCCTGGAGATTAACGATACAGTGTTCATAATGGGAAGAATAAACCCTTTCAAGACTGCAGAAGGTGCAATGTACTTCAACATCAACCCAGAATTCACCGGGAAAACAAATCCCGAAACGGTGGAATTCTGGAATCTCAAAACAAAATATATAGCCAGAAGGAAACTGTATGCCATCAGTGAAGCCATGAAAAATCCTGAAAGTGATGAAAAGAGTCTCGTGCAGCTCGGTTACACAAAGGAGGAGTCGGAATGTGCAATAAGGGCCAGGGATAAATATCATGACTATGATTTCAAGAACTTCGAGGAACTTATCCTTTCATCATCTGCTAAAAGGCCGGAAAGCAACGAGATCCAGTACAAACAGGTTGTTCTTGATTATATAAAAAACAATGACACAGATGGAAAGGGGTGCAGATACGAGGATCTGGTCATAGCATCTTCAAACCTGGGAATTGATCAGAGCAAGGTAGATGAATTCCTGAACACACTTGGATCGGAGGGTGACATTTATGAAGTTACACTCAAGAGATACAAAGCGATTTGAGTGTGATATCCTCCTCTACAGGAGTGAGACTTCAAGCTCATTTGTGTGAAATTTCAGGCAAAGATCAGAACCGTAGGCTCATGGCAAACAGCAGTCAAAAATACCATGGCCAGATCTAAGTTGCGGAAGTATGTTACAGGATCAATGGTTAATTCAGTGGATCATGCATACAAAGTTGTAAAGAAAGATCAAATGACTCACGGGCGAAGCTGGTATTTCTTAGGTACAGGATAATGTTTATCAGGAAAACGGGTTGTTTTCCATGTTTTTCCGCAAGTTTGTTATTTTTCGAATAATATAGTGAGGGCTGGGAAGCCTGCTGTAATTCGTTATTGAGTAGCCATTGGCAAAAAGGTATTCAAGAATGGAACAGCTGTTCTGCCTCACGCTCAAAGCGAATTTTATATCATTGATCTTCAATGCCACAAAGTCCTCGGGTATGTACATAGCCAGTGATTCTGATGGAACCGCATCGTGGTTCATGTCATAATGAAACTCAAGTTCAGGTGTGTTCAGAAAAACCGGTTTTTCACTGGAAGCTTCAATCTTGAAGTCCAACCAGAGTTCTGCAACCAGTCTGTCTGTACGCATACCCCGGTTTAACTGATCCTCCATCTCCCCATAGAAATTTCTGAGGTATGTTCTTGAAAAAGCCCCAAGTTTCCCAATGTTGAAGTTGGCGTTCAGTGACATAAGTGGATCAAATGTCCAGGCAATGAAATCATATCCGTTATCTCTGGCCCATTTCAGCTGAGCCTGCTTCAGTTCGTAACCAATGCCTGAATATTTCCGATCTTTTATTACTCCTGTCATATGGGAATAAAGATACGGTTTTCCCTTTCTTAGACCCGGAAAAGAGAAACTCATCCCCACCATATTTCCATTATCATATGCACCAAGAACAAGGCCACCATGGAATTTCATTGCTGTAACCATGTCCTTGACCAGACTCTCCATGCTTTCGAATCCCCATGCTGATCTTATTACGGGAAGTATGCCCTTGATTTCATCAGGATCCTTAACAATTTTGATATCCATTGACCTTTAATGCAATATGGTTATCTTAATCCTTCTTAGAGTTAATCAGTCAAAGTATTATATCAAAAAGTGCATATCACCCTATGAAAAGTACTTTGTCGTATGAACTGGTTGAAATGCCCCTGAATGCACCGTTCGAAACCAGTTTCGGAAGGCAGTTCAACAGATGCGCCCTTGTTTTCAGGCTGGAAGCCGGTGGAATAACTGCATATTCTGAAAGTGTAACGGACACAGATCCATTCTACAGCTATGAGAACAATTTCACTGCACTGGAGATAATCAGTAAGTATCTATCACCACATATTACAAAGCTTCCTGAACCGGCTGAGTTCATGAAACAGGTTAGTTATGTAAAGGGGCACAATATGGCAAAAGCAGCCATGGAGATGCTTCTCTGGGACTATCATTCCAGAAAGAAAAATATGCCGCTGAATCAATATCTTGGGAAATCTAAAGGGAAAGCAGAGGTTGGTATATCACTGGGTATGGATCCCATACAGGAAATCATATCACGGATATCAGATGCGCTGGATATGGGCTATAAGAGGATCAAGGTCAAGATCAAAAAGGGGAAGGAGCTGGGCATACTGGCCCCAATCAGGGACCATTATCCTGACATTTCCCTGACAGCCGATGCAAACTGCGACTATTCAATTAACGATGTAGACCTCCTTAAGAAGATCGACAGGTTTAACCTTCAGTACCTTGAACAGCCTCTTGGGCACGATGATCTCATCTATCACTCTAAACTCGCAAAGTTAATGGCGACCCCAATCTGTCTGGACGAATCAATAACTGACGTTGAAAAGGCCAGGAAGGCATTTGAAATCGAGGCGGGAGAGGTTATAAACATAAAACCCGGTCGTGTAGGAGGACTGACGAATTCTATCGCAATTTCGGAAGTCGTGAGGGAAAATGGAGGGCACTGCTGGGTTGGAGGGATGCTGGAAACTGGTATAGGCAGGGCATTCAATGTTGCCATGGCTGCACACACCAATGTAGATTACGCTGGAGACACATCTCCCAACTCAAAATATTTCAAAAAGGATATAGTGACCAAGCCATTTACAATGCAAGATGGCTTCATAAATGTAAATGGAGGAAGTGGAACGGGTGTTGATGTGGACGCAGACTCACTCTCCGGCTACAGAATATCCCGTGGAATAATAAAAGAATGGGATTAGATAATTTTTTGATGAATGATCAGGAAAGAACTGACCTTCATGGAGGAGATGGTGTAATGCTATCTACCGTGATTAATCCCATTTCAATTTAAGGTCCCTGGCAGCCTTTACTTCATCAATACGTCTAGAAGCCAGGTTCAAGGGTCTCCTCTTAAGCTGTTCAACGTCTTCTTTCAGGGCATCCTCCATTATTCTCGCATATCTGTCCAGGTCATCTTTGCTTGCACTTTCAGTGGGTTCAATCATCATGTCCTCATGCACAATAAGAGGGAAATATACAGTTGGTGCGTGGACACCCTGATCTATTATGTACTTTCCAATGTCCAGTGCCCTCTTTCCTGTTTTCTCAGTGGACAGGACCAGTTCGTGTTTCTTCAGCGGATTAAAGGGTATGCTGAATGAGGTTGAAAGCCTCCTGGAAAGGTAGTTCGCATTGAGAACAGCCCTCTGGGTATTGTTCAACAACCCATCTGACCCATGGAATCTTATGAAGGCCCATGCCCTCAGCAGCATGTTGAAAGCACCATAATATGACGCCACTTTTCCAATAGTCTTGCTGGCTGAATAGTCAAGGTAGTACCTGCCATTCTCAAGTGATACCACCGGTACAGGCAGGTAATCCTTAAGATAAGCTTTCACTGCAACCGGTCCGGAACCGGGTCCACCTCCCCCATGGGGCGTAGCGAAGGTCTTGTGGAGATTGTAATGTACAATATCAAATCCCATTATGCCCGGTGAAGTGATCCCCACGATTGCATTGAAATTAGCGCCGTCGTAGTAAAGCAGCGCTCCGGATCTATGAACCATCTCCGAAATCTTAACTATGTTTCTGTCAAAAATTCCAAGTGTGTTTGGATTAGTGATCATGAATGCAGCCGTACGTTCTGAAAGGGCTGCCTCCAGTGCATCAAGATCAACCATACCGTTGCTGTCAGAAGGGACCTCAACCACATCAAAACCGGCCATGGCTGCAGAAGCGGGATTTGTACCATGCGCAGAATCCGGAATTATAATTTCCCTCCTCTTTTCTATCTCTCCAATATCCTCCAGATACTTTCTCACAATAAGTATGCCGACAAATTCACCCTGTGCCCCAGCAAGTGGCTGCAATGTAATGGCATCCATATCTGAAATATCCTTCAGGTACTCCTGAAGCTCATACATGATCTTAAGAGAGCCCTGTATTGATCCCTGATCCTGCAGGGGGTGGGTTTCACTGAAACCATCTATCTGCGAGATGCGATCTGCAAATTTGGGATTGAATTTCATGGTGCATGAACCAAGTGGGTATGTGCCGATATCTACGCTGAAGTTCATCTGGGAAAGTCTAGTATAGTGCCTGACAACATCAAACTCTGCAACGTCGGGGAGATCGATCTTCTTTCTTAAGAGTGATGCAGGTATGAGGTCTTCGATCTTATCCTGCACCGCAGGGACTTTGTAGTCTGTGCCGGAGTGAATATCCTTTATCAGAGGTTCGTCGTAAGATGCTTGATGGTACCCCATTATACCACCTCCAGTGCAGATTTCAAAGCAGAAAAATCATCATCGTTATGCTTTTCCGTAACAGAGAAGAACGACGTGTTCCTAAACAGATCTGAGAGATTGGGCAGAATGCTGTCAAAGGGAATAGCTCCCTGAATATTCTTTTCAAGCAGACTCTTTCTGAGCTTCTCGTTATCCACAGGTGCCTTTACAGGTAGATCTGAAAAATGCTTTCCACTGAAAAGATCAGGGTTGTATCCCTCTACATGCCTGAAAGTTTCAATGAGTTTTTTCATGTTCGAAGCCGTTTTCAGTGCAACGTTTCGCAATCCTTTCTTTCCCAGTATGGAGAGGTATGTTGAGGCGGCAACCGCCATAAGTGCCTGGTTTGAGCATATGTTGCTCATTGCCTTTTCTCTTCTAATGTGCTGTTCTCTTGTCTGCAGCGTCATAACATATGCCTTTTTTCCATCCGAATCGACGCTTTCTCCTATGATCCTTCCAGGAGATTTCCGTATATGTTCCCTCTTGAACGACATTATTCCAAGAAGAGGTCCACCAAGATTTTTATGAACGCCAAGGGACTGCCCTTCAGCAACTGCTATATCTGAATCGTAGTCTCCTGGTGGTCTGATCACACCAAGTGAAACTGGATCGACATAACTAATAATCATACTTTTTCCAACAACCTCCCTTAAACTGGGCACATTCTCATCAAGAATTCCAAATCCGTTTGGGTTCTCACATATGACAGATGAAACATTTTCACCCACCTTTTTAGAGAGATCGTCAAGATCGGCAAATCCCGTTTCTTTCTCGTAGCCATAACTGATTAATTTCAACCCAAGGCCCCTTGTGTAGCTTTCAATCACCCTTAACTTACCCCGGTAAAGAGTTTCCGGAATCAGAACCTCAGTTTTACCATTTATCCGGTAAGCCATTCTTACCGCTTCTGCAAGGGCGCTATAGCCGTCATACATGGATGCATTGGTAACATCCATTCCCATAAGATCAGACATGAGACTCTGATACTCGAATAGTGACTGAAGCATGCCCTGTGACATTTCTGGCTGGTATGGAGTATAGGATGTGAGGAATTCTGATCTCGATATTATGGAATCTACACTGGAAGGGATTATTCTGTCGTAAATACCACACCCAAGAAATTTTCTGTAGCCTTCATACCTGTTCATGGCTGCAATATTTTTCGCCTCCTCCATAAGTTCATATTCACTGATCCCTGGCGGGACTCTAAGGCCTTTCTTTCTCATGGATGCAGGGACATCCGAAAACAGTTCATCCATAGATTTCATATTCATGGCTTGAAGCATGAAAGAACGTTCATCACTCATGATACCACGTTTGGGTTAATGACAGATTTCTTAATCTATGTTTGCAGTGAATTTTACTGGAAAAAATTATAACAGAACAGTCATACCATTGACCATGGCAGGAAGTGAGCTGGAAATCGCAAGGTCAATGGCATTCCCGACAATTGGAGTGGTATTGCTTGGAGGCATAACGGATCAGAACAAAAGGGTTCCAATGCACAATTCAGCAGGTATAACATACTCGGACAAAAGCCGATCAATAAGAACTGTTACGTCTCTTTATATTTCTGAAAAGAGAGAAGGATACTTCAATGGAAATAAGATAACTCCAGATAATAGTTATAGATCTCCATTCAGAATCATTGAAAAATATGAAAATATGATATTTGACAGGCTCGAGATAGAAGGGAAAAACAGATTTCTGTGCTTTAAGTCAGAAAATCATGGAATCCTGAGTGGCAGTTCAGATTCGGGTGCAGCGGCTCTTGGAAAATGCATACAGTCAATTCTGGGAGACGAACTGGACATGGTACGATTTGAGAATGACCTCAGGTCAGTTTCGGAAAGCGTTGGGAGATCATTTTACGGAGGTCTAACTGTTACTGAAACAGACAGGAAAACTGCAGTGACAAAGACAATATCAGACTGGTCTGCTTTCAATGATTTTACAATTGTAGGCTGTCCCTTCCCGGAACCAAGAAAGCCATCTGACATCATTCATGAAAACATTGTTAAAAGCAGTGTTTACGAGGATAGGGTTAACACTGCAAAGGAAAGGGTTAAAGAACTGGAAAGGCTGGTAAAGGAAGGAAGAATAGAGAAAATTTTTGAAATGGCTCAGAGGGACACTGAGGACTACCATGCGTTGATCGAAAGTGTCGGTGTCAGGATTATAAATCCGGCAATGCGGAATTTCATGGATAAAATTAAGTCTTCTCAGAGTAAATTCTGGTCCACGTATATTGTGACCGGTGGAACCAACGTATTTGTGATTTGCCATAACGAGGACCTGGGAAAAGTGGTGGATATTGCGGAGCAAAATACTTTGAAACCTGTCGCACTGAAAGTTTCTACCGGCGCCTCATCTCTTGCAAAATCCACACATGCCTGATTGACCTGGGTTAATCTGGCTTCAATTGGTGTTATTCCATATAAATTTGACAAATCCCAAACTTTCCATGCTTTAATGTGAAATTTTTTACCACCCCACCTGTGAAACATATTTTATATACATTCCCTGTCTCACAGGTCCCGTTGCAAAGAAGTTTTCTCTTATGAGGCTGGAGGAACTGCGACATTTTAAAATCATTTTTCATTGTGTACAATGGCAAACCCTACTTGATTGTATTGGTTAGGCCTGAGGTTGTCAGAGAGATTCGGTAATGACACTGATAGTTGCATGAAATATGACTCTGCCCGAAAAGTGAGATCCGTTTTATCCTGTGAAATTGCTGGTGAGGATTGCCATCCTAAGTAAACATACCTATGCGATCTGCTCCCGTAATAGATTGATAAAATGATGCAGAAAGAATATCTTAGAATCTTCATTGATAATTTCTCAAGCCGTGAAGTCCACCCTATGGAAATTATATGTGGATTGTCCGATAATTATTTTTTACATCATTTCTTATTGAAAACACAGAGTACCGAAAGATCTATATAGTGTGTGTATTTACTGCATACAATGACAGTAATACCTGTGAAGAGAAAGTCGAAGAAGGGAAATGTCTACTACAATCTCGTGGATGAGAAGCGTATCAACGGAAAGGTTGTCCAGACGTATGTTGGTTATCTGGGAAAGAGTCCCAATTCAAAGAATGAGGTCAAGCCGGAACAGATACTGCAGTATATTGAGAGACTACTCAACCTGCAGATCAGCCAGGAGGAGATCAATACAATCCTGAAGAAGATTGGGATAGAATATGATGCATGGCCAATAACGAAGATCATCATAGAGAATGATCTGAAACTGAACAAACTCTTACTGAAACTGAAATGATATCCACTGTTCCGTTCAGAACCGAACTTACCACATGCCCGTACTGCCATTGAGTCCACCGATAGTGTTAAATTCTAAAGTTTAATAAACATCCACATGGCAGATAAGAAGGATTCTGGATTCCAGTCTGGGGCGGGATTGATCAGATATTTCGACGAAGAGGAAATCACAGGACCAGCCCTTGACCCAAAACTGATTATATACATTGGTCTCGCCATGGCGGTTGTGGTAGAGTTGGCAAAGGTATTTTGGCCGGCATGAGGATAAAAAACTCACAAACCTAGCATCAATTGCCGGTTATTCCTGTATTTGGTGGAAGTGACTTATGACAGGTTGAGTACGGTCCCTGTATCATGCCGAGTTATTCTGGATGAATATGTTACGGTATTTTGATGGTAGGCTACCGTAAATACTAAACAGGAAAAAATAAATGTAACAATCCCATAACCGGAAGTACGCTCCGATGGTGTAGCACGGTCAAGCATTAGGGGCTCTCAATCCCTCGACTCGGGTTCAAATCCCGGTCGGAGCAT
>JAKADT010000050.1:0-3831 GCA_021820245.1 Thermoplasmata archaeon
TGACGATGTTTTCCCTCTTTATTTTGATATTGTCTCTGATCTCAGAAATTAATCCTGACAGTTCATCTATAATGTTGCTGTCAATAGACTGGGATAACTTGGGATCGTAGGGAGAAAATTTTTCACCGTTGCGGATCATTTCACCAACCTTTCTGTATGAATCCTTCCACGTTTTCCCAGACTTGAATATACTGTATGCCTGGGATGTAGCATAGGTGCTGTTATCCATTATGGCTTTACCCTCGACACCATCTATCTCGACACCGGAAAGGAATGTGTTAAAATGCTTGAACAGTTTTTCACATGTTGTTAGAAGATCAATTGTTTTATCCTTTGAAATCTGGAATTCCCTGTGATAACCTGAGCTTTTGTTTTCCAGGATGGAAGCGGTAGTCACATGCCCTCCTATGGCCATGGAAGCATATCCTTCAATCATTTCCAGGAAATCTGGATTGCGCTTGTTGGCCATAAGTGAGCTACCTGTGGTGAAATCTTCCGGTAGTTTTATGAAAGCATGATCTCCTGCGCTGTAAATAATCATATCCTGGGCGATTCTGGATACAGAGATCAGGGATTTTTCAAGAACATACACGACATCAAGATCGTCCAGGCATCTCTGAAAAGATCCATGAAGTGGATTTTCCATAACTCTCTTGAATCCAAGCATTTCTGAAACTTTTGTGAAGTTTACAGGAGACATTGAACCAAAGCCAGACCCGTATCCGAAAGGAGACTCTTCCATAAGCGAGTTTGCTATTCTCACAGCCTCCCTGGAGAGACCAACCATAACAGACGATATGTAATCGTAATAAGTGCAGATTGCAACAGGCATTGCCTGCCTGTAATGTGTGTATCCCGGAATATACCCAGTAGACTGTGCCCCTTTTTCATGAGCGGTACCAGCAATATCCAGAAGCAGTTTTGCCATATTCAAAAGATGATCTGCCTGGAATAACCTGATATCTGTATGACTCTGCTCATTCCTTGAAAGAAATATTCTGAGATTCTCGTACGACTTGCCGGCTATTTCACCTACACTTGCCTCAACGTACCCGTGAATGTCTTCCAGCCATGGATCTATAACTATATTTTTATGAAGGATCGCAAGCAGGGACCTCAGAATTGATTTGCTGTCCTCAACTGGTATGAGTGACTGATCATAAACCTGGATGTGATACGCCATCAGGGAAAGCACCTCATAGTCCAGAAGAAGTGCATCTTTCAGTGTGTCATCAAAGGTCATTATGTCGTTTATGTCATTTTCAGTTACGTTACTGACTCCACCCTTCCATATTTTGTCGCTGTGGTTATTCATTAATGGTAATTTCCCTTTCCAGTTTTTTCCTTCCCTTAATGGTGGCCATTGTCTGGCTTCCAAATACGTATATGAAACCTGGGGACTTGCTCTGATCAAAGGTCTGCCCAACACCGTATGTTGATTTTGAAATATCATAGAGGGAATTGTCACTCTCAACGCCCATTGGTACTATATTTCCTCTGTATAGCTTGAGTTTAACTTTACCATTTATAAGGGAATTCACACTTTTCTGAAAATGCATGATGTGTTCCATTGCGGGATCATACCACAGCCCATTGTAAACCATTTCAGAGAATGTTTGGTCCATGTGTTTCTTCAGCTGTGATTCCTTCTTGTTGAGTACAAGTGATTCCAGGTACTTATGCGCCGTAATTATGATCATTGCAGCAGGACATTCGTAGAATTCGTGGCTTTTGATTCCCACCAGCCTGTCCTCTATCATGTCAATGGCGCCTATTCCATTCTTTCCGCCTTTCACATTGAGTTCAGCTATCATGTTGGTCAGTTCGGATGGCTTCCCGTTAAGTTCAACAGGAAGCCCACTATGGAATTGTATTGATATATTCTCGGGGACGGAAGCTGCTTTCTCTGGTGGAAGGACCCATCTATATGCATCATATGGTACGGCCTCCTGTGGATGTTCAATAGACGAACCCTCAACGGATCTTCCCCAGAGATTTTCATCCACTGAGTATTTTCCTCCATATGGGATTTCTATACCGTGACTTCTCGCGTACTCGGTCTCCTCTTCACGGTTCATATTCATGTCCCTCACAGGGGCTATAACATTAAGATTTTCATTCAGTGCTTTTATGGAAATTTCAAACCTTACCTGGTCATTGCCCTTCCCCGTTGAACCATGAACAACGGTGTCGCACCCATGAATCTCTGCCATTTGAACAGCCTCAAGGGCCATAAGGGGCCTGGCGAGGCTAGTGGAGAGGGGATAACGATCCTGATACATCCCATCGTTTAGGATTCCTGCAGATACGAATTCCCTGGCAAATTTCTGTTTTACATCTTCAGTGATAGTTGACACTGCCCCAAGTTTTTCGGCTTTTTTTGCAATAGCTTCCAGATCATTTTTCTCCTGCCCAACATCCAGGGTAAGAGTTACAACATCAAAATCCATCTCTTCCTGTAACCATTTTATCATAACGGATGTGTCAAGTCCACCTGAATAAAGCAACAAAGCTCTCTGTTTCATTTTCGAGGATTTTTCATTTAGATATTAATCTGATTGAAAAAGATTTCATTTATAATATCAGGATCGATTTTTTTACAAGAAGAATGTTAAAATACACATAATTTATATTAAATTCATGAAAGAGGTTATGAAAAATAGAGAAACCGTAGAGGCGAAGGTATCCAGATTTCTTTCTGAAAATCCCGATATTTTTCTTTCACTTAGAGAGGGTGTGGTTAATGTTAGCAAACTGGCCCAGCTGATCATGAAAGACAATGGGGATCTGAATCCTATTTCGGTGAGATCCGCGCTGAACCGGTTGAGAGGAACCACAGGATCATCCGGAAAGAACAGTGCAGATACTCTCCTGAAAAAGAGCAGGGTATCTCTGCAGGACAAGATATGTGTTGTAACATCAAGAAGTGCCCAGAACATGAAACATATATCTGCCACATACCTCCAGGACAGCATTGTTTACATAGTGGATGAGATGAACAGTCCTATCCCTGAAACATCCCAGGGAATACGGGTTGACAGGGATGTGAGTATGATACATATTCTATCTCCAAAAGAAATTGAGAAAACACCAGGGTTTGTGATGCGTATAACGCATAAGCTGTTTGCAAGAGGTGTCAACATACTTCAGCTTATTTCCTGCTCCAATGAAACCATAATAATACTGGCAAAGAAAGACTCAACAACAGCTTACCAGACACTCACCTGATGGATTTTACAGACCTGGAAAGTATGTACTCGGTTTCATTAATGTGCTCTGCAAAACTGAGATTTTCAATCCCTTTCCTGTATATTTTTCTTCTAAGCCTGTCCACAGTCTTCATGAAATCCAGAAAATATGCATTGACATTGAAATATACATAATCCTCTTCAAATCTTATGGAACAGCCTTGGTACCCAGAGTTTCTGCAATAAGGATCTGCAGGATCTATCTCTATTGTGGACCTCTGCCTTATAAAATATCGGTGTATGAGCCCTCCCCTGATTATCTTATAGGTCTGTCTGCTGTTCAATTTTGAGTAGCACTTTCCGGCCATGGACAGGTATTTGGCATAGTTCTTATTTGATTGTCCGGGTCCGAAAACTATTGTTTCCGGTTCTCCATCAACGATTCTGCCCAGTCCCCCCAACATTTCTGAGTAGGCAAACAGGCCTATGGCAGTCAGCACCGGCAATCCATTCTTGATAGTTGTTGATATATCTGTGTACATATTTCTCTTTACAGTGGAATCGATAAAATCTACAATGTTCACTTCTTGCGATTTATACAGGATACAATAACTTTACATTTCACCACTTGAAAATCTTATAA
>JAKADT010000050.1:3931-12531 GCA_021820245.1 Thermoplasmata archaeon
ACACAGCAATAAAAGCCTGGAAGTCCCAGACCAGTTAAGGAATCTATAATTGGGTGGAAATCAGGAGTATTATCATACATCCCGTAATAAGCACTGTGAAATCCAGCATCACTCATTGCTGGAATTCTATTTGAAATTCTTTCGGAATAATCGGAAATGTAATCGAAAGGTATCTCTAATGGTGGTTTGTCTGGGTCAATATTTACTTCATCCATTTCACTTCTAAGGTTTCCCCCTGAAAGTAAGGTCTCCCCCTCGGGTTTATAATAGTCTCTGTGAAAAAGGTCACTCACTACAGGAAGCAAGCCTGAGATGCTCTTTGGCCTTTTAAATAGTATTACGGGATGAGGAGATACGTTTAAAGGCAGTAGAACGTCTTTTTCAAAACCGCTTTCTGACAGGAGTTTATTTGTCCATATATTTGTGCATAATATAATTTTCTTGGCGCTTATTTCCTTTCCACCCTTAAGAACCACTTTCCCTTCGTTTTGATTGCATTCTATCTTGTGAACATCTTCTTTGAGGAATTTTACACCTGAATCTATTGCTCGTCTTGCAAAATAATTCGCAGTAGAAACCGGATCTGCATACCCACTATCTGGTTCATAGGAAACCTGTTCATCAGGTGCAAAGTTTAACCATGGAAATTTAATTCTTGCTTCCCTCAAAGTTAGATTCTGTTCCTGAATTCCTATATTTTTTAGCATTTTAACGTTGTCTAGCATCCTATCTTTCATTGAATTCGGTACAACAGTTATCATTCCAGTTTTATGAAATCCAAAGTCTTCCTTGTTTATTTCGAATACTTTCCTGGATTCAAAAGCCATCTTAGCAACAATTTCGTTAGAGTAATGCGTCCTTATAATAGCAGATGAAAACGATGTCATACCGGATGCAATTCCTCCCCTGTCTATTAAAATAATTTCTGAATCAGTTATCTTCGAAAGGTGAAAAGCTACACTGGAACCCGTTGATCCCGCACCTATTATGATTATTCTTTCACTCATTTTTCACATCCCCACTTCGTACAATTGGAGATCCTAAATCTGGTATGACCTCTCCTGCTTTTGCGATTACTTCGGGATGCTTAGATCTTATCCTAAGCACAAAAATTAGAACTATTATGAGGTATGCTGCAACTATGATAGGAAGAGAGATCATATATCCAGTTAGTCCTGTAAAACTAAGACTCAAAGCAAAAATAATGGCTCCAGTTGATGCCAAAGGAAGAACATAATGTTTAATTATGGACAGACTTTTTCTTTCCTTCAACGTAAAATAAAAGGGTACTGAGATGTTGGCAAAAATATGCGTTAGCAAATACCCTACCGTGAGAAGAGCTATGAGGTAAATCGCCGCATCTCCAGTAATCCCAGATGAAATGCCAATTATGAAGAAAAATATCAGGTACGCTGCAATTATTATTACTATTGCTATTAGTTCGTTTACCAGTATGGCACCGTATGGACTCTTATATTTCGGATGTACTTTTGAAAATATTGGTGGAAGAACATTGTCCCTTCCTAATGCATAAAGCCCCCTTGATGTTGCATTTTGTATGGCTATGTTTCCCTTTATGAGTGATATGTATGCAAATACACCGAGGGTGACAAGCCCCGCCACACCTAAAAGTGTCTTTGCTTCCAGGTATGTCGGAAATATTGCTGACGTAGCGAAAGTCGAAGTTAGGCCAGTTCCCCAGTTTACCTGGGATGCATACATAAAAAGAAGTTCTAGAAACCCAATTCCAAGAAGACTTATAATGGCCATTTTTGGAATTGAACTCCTTGGGTTTCTTGTTTCCTCAGCAAGAGTGAGAATTGAACCATATCCTGTAAAGAAGAAGAGTGAGAATATTATTGATAACGCAAAACTACTCATTCTTACAGTGGGAATAAATGGCGCCAATAAAAGGCTTGAGGGGGCTGGATGTACCAGCATCAGTACTGCTAAAACGAATACAATTGCTATCTCAATAACTGCAGTTACAACGTAAAACCACGAAGATAGCTTAATCCCAAAATATGGTATTACAAATATCAGTATGAGTGGAATTGGAAGAAAGTAAAATCCACGAATGGTTATACCAAATAGATCCAGGAAAATTTGTAAAACCCACGAACCAAAAATAACCACAGCAGCCGTGTTTAGAATCTGATAAAATAGGAACATAAATTGAGTGTAAACTCCGGTTGATCTGGAAATACCATTTGCTACGTAGCCGTAATAACCGCCCGCATGTGGAAATCGTCTTCCCATCTGTACAACTGTGTTGGCTGAGAACAATACAATTATCAATGCTATAAGGTATGACAATGCATCCGCGTTAGAATATCCAAAGATTTCTTGAATTGTAAATATAAGTGTTGGAAGTGGAGCCAGTTGAGCCAGACTTTGAAAAAGGGACAGTTTGGGAGATATAGATGCGAATGCTAATTTATTCTCCACCATGACAAATGATAACCCGTAACTATATTAAACTTTATGCGCAATCCTGTGGCAGAGGTTTTGTATAATCAATTTTCAATAATATATGATGCAAGATATAACTATCTATCAAACTTCATATAATTGTAACAGGTTACGTCCTCATCCGACGATTGTAGCCTATCTTTGCCTACTTATATCACTATACCTGCATAGAGATTGTGTCCTTTTAGGGTTTTGCTTAAAGATTGAAGATAGCAAAAGTAGTGATAATCTCACTACGATTAAAGTACCAATGATTGTATGGAAAATCAGTAAAACATTATGCTAGCTTGAATTTGTAGTGTTGGAAAGTGGCAAATATAGGATTAAATCCAGTAAGACATCTCATCTGAAAGGATAGATCCGGATTGATGTGCCCTGCCCGTTGGATTTCACAGAGGTACTTTTTATATACAGAACACTATACTAAGAAGTTTTACCATGTTGAAAGATGGAATATATGAACAGCTGATCAGTTCTTTCATCAATAATGAGCTGGATAAGTTATCAGATGATAAATTCATACAGAAATCGCCGGTTGGCCTCGACGAGGCATCAAGGTTACTCACCCTCTACCTGAATGAGATCATAGAGAAGAGCCTTGAAAATATAAAAAACCAGGGAAAAGGGTTGGAAGGGCAGGTCGAACTGGTAAATAGAATACTTGATTCCATAGGAGACGCGGACAGATACATGCCATATGTCAATCATAAACATGGAAACACCGTTGAAAAATTGCTTGCCCTCGTAGACAGAAAGGATACATTCAATTCCACTGAAGAGAAGTTTCATGTGGAGAGGCCAATATCATCAATATCCCAGAGTTCACTTTTTACAGGTTCATTCAGAGAACCTAGCATGTTTTCAGAACTGAAAAAGGAGATTCTATCTTCAGACAGGATCGACATGCTTGTTTCGTTCATAAAATGGAGCGGCATAAGGCTGCTTATCAATGAACTGAAGACCTTCACAATGAAAGGAGGAAAACTGAGAATCATAACAACAACATATATGGGTGTAACAGATACAAAATCCATTGAAGAACTGAGCAGTCTTCCCAACACCAGCATAAAGATATCCTACGAAACAAAAAGAACCAGATTGCATGCCAAAACGTATATTTTTTACAGAGACACTGGATTTTCAACGGCCTATGTGGGTTCCTCCAACCTTTCAAATGCAGCAATTTCCAGCGGACTTGAATGGAACGTGAAGATCACTGAAAAGGATCTTCCTGAAACCATGAATAAGGTTAACGCCACATTCGAAAGCTACTGGAATTCGGACGATTTCGAATCATATTCCCAGGATCAGAAAGGCAAACTGGAAGATGCTGTCAGTTCTGAAAAACGGTCTGGTCATGATAAAAACGGGCGATTCATTGCAGATATCCATCCCTACGCTTACCAGCAGAATATTCTTGACATACTTGACGCCGAAAGAGACCTGCACGGCAGGTTCAGAAACCTTGTTGTGGCTGCAACCGGAACCGGGAAGACCGTCATATCCGCCCTTGATTATAAGAGGTTCTGCAGCAGAAATCCGACAAAACCCAACCGCTTGCTTTTTATTGCGCACAGAAAGGAGATACTTGAACAGAGCTTAGACTGCTTCAGGAGTGTCCTCAGGGATTATAATTTCGGGGAGTTAAGCGTGGGAGACTCGTCGCCTACTGATCCAGATCACCTTTTCATGTCCATCCAGATGTTCAACTCCAGAGAATTTATTAATTCCATCAGTCCTGAGTTTTACGACTTCATAATTGTGGACGAATTCCACCATGCTGCCGCTCCAAGCTATCAGCAGCTTCTTTCATATTTCAAGCCAAAGATACTGGTCGGATTAACAGCAACCCCGGAAAGGATGGACGGGCAAGATATCCTTCAGTATTTTGACAATCATATCTCTGCTGAAATAAGACTTCCTGAAGCTATAGAAAGAAAACTGCTTTCACCCTTTCAGTATTTTGGAATCACTGACATAATTGACCTCAATAGGGTAAAATGGTCAAGGGGTGGTTATGACAGAAATGATCTCAGCACCATATACACCAGCGGTAACCATTCCTCCATAGAGAGGGTAAGTTTGATAGTGGATTCACTCATGAAATACGTTGATGATATAAATAAAGTGAAGGGGTTAGGTTTCTGTGTCTCTAAGCAGCACTGCAAGTTTATGGCAGAACAGTTCAACTCTTATGGCATTGACTCAGTTTATATAACGAGCGATTCATCCGAGGAGGAGAGAACATCCGCGACAATGCGGTTAGCAAGGGGTGAAATAAAGTTTGTCTTTGCTGTTGATATATATAATGAAGGAGTCGACATACCACAGATAAATACAGTCCTGTTTCTGCGCCCCACTGAAAGTCTCACTGTATTCCTGCAGCAACTGGGCCGTGGCCTGCGCTTATCAGATGATAAGGATTGCCTCACTGTTCTCGATTTTGTTGGACAGTCTAACAAAAATTACAATTTCAGGGAGAAATTTTCCGCTTTACTTTCAAAAACTTCAAGAGGACTTGTACGTGAAATGAACGATGGTTTTCCCGATGTACCGGCAGGATGTTACATTCAGCTGGAGAAGAAGGCACAGGAATACATACTGAATAACATAAGGCAGGCAGTTGGATCCAGATCAATGATTATATCAAGGATATCCACATTCTCCGCCGATTCAGGACTCCCTCTTACACTTGAAAATTTTCTTGAATTCCATCACATGGATCTGAAGGACATCTATTCAAATTACAGTTTTTCGAGACTGAAGGCAGAAGCCGGAGTTGATCCTGATTTTGTTGAAGCACTGGAACCACTGATAACAAAGGCTTTTTCCAGGCTGTGTTCCATTGATTCCAGAAGATGGATTTCATTTTTGTTGAATATGTTGAAGAGTTCTGATATGCCTGATTTCCGTCATTTGTCTCCGGTTGAGAAAAGAATGTGCAATATGTTCCAGTTCACAGTTTGGAGAAGATCATATTCAGAATGCGGATTCAAAAGTCCTGAAGAGGGGATTTTGAAAATAAGGCAGAGCGGACCGCTGAACAAAGAACTGATCGAACTTCTTGAATTCAGGCTTTCACGCATAGACTTTGTTGACAGTCAAGTGGACATTGGCTTTGACTGTCCTCTGGATCTGCACTGCAACTATACCCGGGATCAGATTCTCGTTGCAATGGACTTCATGAAACCCGAAAATGTCAGAGAAGGTGTAAAGTATCTCCCGAATTTGAATATTGACATACTTTTTGTGACCCTTAACAAGCTGGAAAAGGATTACTCACCCACCACCCTATACAGAGACTATTCAATGAGCGACACTCTTTTTCACTGGCAGAGTCAGAGCACAACATCAGAATCTTCAAAAACTGGACAGAGGTACATAAATCATAAGGCACTTGGTTGCAGAGTTCTGCTATTCGTCAGGGAAAAAAAGGAGGATTCTGCTGGAGCAGTACCGTATACCTATCTGGGTCCTGTGGATCATGTCAGCCATGAAGGGAGCAACCCTATGAATATAGTATGGAAGCTTCAGAACCCAATTCCTGCCAGGTATCTTGAAATGACCGGTCAGACTCTTCCCGCATGATCCATAGGATAGAACAGTCAACCCAGATCCTTAAGTTTTCATTTACTTCTGTAAACCTCAGGCTGGGAGTCCGGGTTTTAATTTCCTGATATCGGCAGCCCAGAGATGTGCCCTGCATACAATTATCTCCTTTTCATTGATGTATAGGGTTGAAGTGGTGAGTGCCGTCATGAGAAAGGATACCTTCTCAATTTGATCCAGATCAAGCGAGAAGGAATTTTTCTTCCTCGATATGAAAAAAAGTCCACTGTCTGTTAGCTTGAGTGTGCCCTTTATTCCCTCAAAAAGAGCCAGATCCATCCTAATGATGCTGTTCTGCAAGTTTCTCCTCCTCTACCAGATTTATCGATCTGCCGGCTCTTTTTGCAACTTCTGGTTTTAATTTAACAGTCCTGACCGCATAGAATATGGCAAACGCAAGATATCCCACTGAAGCAAGAACCGCCTCAGTTATTGGAAAGGTCGGTGGATATACAGATTCCAGCAGAACCCATACAAATATTACAGTTGCAATAATCGGCAGGACATAATGCTCAATTACATGCACAAAAATGAAGATTCCATGATGTTTTTCCTTCAATCTGTAAAACAGAGTCATGACGCTGGTGTTTAACAGTATGTGTGTTATTATTAAACCAAATAGCGCAAGTGTGGTAAGGAAATCAAATGTGTTACTCAGGGATGTTGAAACGTTTATGTTAGAGGAGGTATCAGACAGAATTGCGATGAATGATCTCCCCAAAAGGCCGTTTATGAGAATGGTACCGCCTATTGCAAGGACCGATGACATTGTTCCTATGAAAATAAGTGCCTTGTGTGGGGTTACATACTTTTCATGCAGTTCTGCAAAGTAATGGGGCAGAACACCGTCCCTCCCCATTGCAAAGTATACTCTGCCCGCATTGGACTGCATTGCCACTGAATCAGAGAATGCTGAATTGAATGCTACCATGGAGAGCATAACCCCACCCGCCACGCCGGTATACGCGGTTGCCACTATAATTCCAGGGATATTCGCAACCGCAAAGGTGCTCATAAGTGATACACCCCAGCCAACTGTGAGGGCATAGGCGACCTCGGTAAGCACTATTCCAACAATTACAAGGCCGAATACCAGGCTCTTTGTTATTGCCCTGCTGTTGACCGCCTCCTCTCCAAGAGGTGCAGAACCTCCGTATCCAATAAAACTGGTCAGGCCAAATATCATTCCAAGTCCAAGCCCACTGAGGGGCCCTCCTACTGAGTCAAACAGTTTAGACTTTATGAAAGGATTGAAAACCGCAAGCGTGTTGTCCTTTGCCTCAATGATTATTATTGCAGAGAGGACTGCAAGGAAAATGACCTCAAAAAATGCCGCAATACGAATATACTTCATCTGTGGCCTGATGCCAAATATGGCAAGTGTAATCGGTGCAAGGATAAACACAAGTATGAGTGGAATCCATATCCAACCTGGTAGGGCTATGTTTAGGAAAAAACCTAGGACTCCAGGCAGGACAACACCACCAACATACACCGGTATTGCCGCGGTGCTTGCAATCTGGTACATAACGTAGAGAAGACCAGAGGTTATGGCCGGCGTGGGTCCGAATGCGGTTCCTATGTAGCCATAGTACCCACCTGCACTGGCATGCCGTCTCGATAGGTGGTAGAGAGTATTGACTTCAAGAAACATGGTCAGGGTTGCTATTAGGAAGGCAAGTGGAGTGAGAAAAAAGGCGAAGGCGGCTGCAGATGTCATGAATGCCACAGTATCGCATGCTGGAGCCATTGCCGATATCTCCTCTGCTATCGCACCCCAGGTGCCAACCTGTGATCTTTTAAGTCTTGTGTTTTTAGGTGCGTTGTCCATAATTAGGTCCCCCTTAATGTAATATTAACTTCGTTAGTATTATACTAACATATTTAAAATTTGGTAAATTACCGTTTCCAAGTGGATTGTTCATTTCGATTTCAGAGAAATGAGAAAATGTAAAGTTAACAAAAATGATCTCTATAGCGCAGTACCCAACAGATATTAACAGCGAAAGACAGAGAAGTTTGAATTCATTATAGATATTCGGAAAACACTTCATGTTTATGCCAGCGATGGAGGAATACGTTACGTGGTTTTCATGCCAAGGGAAGGAATGTTCGACTTTGTAGCCTCAGCCTCATTCGTTGCTATAGTGGATATAGCGTTGTTTGTATAGCGAGCTTCATCAAGAATCTGCTTATCTGCTGTGATAGATTCGCATAAAGGATAAGCGGTCATCACCCCACAATTGAGTCGGGAAATATTCGCGTGCGAATCTGCCATAGAAGCTACGTTTAAGGCATAAGATTTACGAGAAATCTGGTCCATGAAAGTAGTGATGCGACTTAATAACGGAATCTCTTTTCATACTCTTTGTGAGGAAACCACTCCAGCAATATCGCAATTATTTCCACTTCGTTTCCAGCAACAGAATACACTATCCTCCAAGCGTTGGGTAGATTGTACTTCCATAGGTTAGTAATACCATAATCCCGCATGTAGGATTTTGGTATCTGTCGTTTTG
>JAKADT010000051.1 GCA_021820245.1 Thermoplasmata archaeon
AGATTTAGGGAAAAATAGAAGATCAATATTCCCCCAGTTTGATCAAAGTATGAAATATTGAAAAACAGTCCATGGCAACAAATTTTAATATTTACCATGCCGTTAGTGGAAACTGTGAATCTTAAAAAAATATTTAAGAGTCCTGGCAAAAATAGCCAGGATAAGGCTGTTGCGGAGGTCATCGGTACAATCCTGATCTTTGCCATAGTCATTTCACTTCTAACCACATTTGTTATGTGGTATGTTCCAAATGTTTCCACATCCAATGAACAGAATTATCAGGCAGCGTCTGAGACATCAATGATTTCCATCGCATCTTCGCTTTCAAGTACAAATTTTGTTTCCGGAAGCACCGTTTCATTTCCGGTATCCATAGGAATAAAGGGTGTCTCACCATTTTCCGGACCATCGGACACCTCGCTTAATTTTGTGGGAAACGGCTTTACTTCTTTAATGAATGTATCCTTCAATGTGAACTATACCAATTCAACAGGTATAAAGCACAACTATTCCATAAACATAATTGACTATTCTTCCGGAACTCTTTTCAGCTCCGGCAACACTCAGTTCATTAACCCGGTTGATTTTGTCATTGAGGATGGATATCTTCTGGCAGATTATGGTCTGGTACAGCCCTCATTCGGTTATGGCCCCCTTCCATTTGATGCAGTGAATAATTCAGGTTCTGTTTCATTGTCTGTGAATTCCATCAATATGACCGGTCCGACAATTTCAACTGCCGGATACGGTTCCACTATTCTTGAATTGAATTCAGAAAACGCATCGGTGTTGCAGTATTCAAAGGGTGGAATATCGGCCGTTAACGGATCGATCTCCTATGTAAATAGCATCTATCTTTCCAGTTTTAATTATACGATAACAACACCATTCATCTCGGCATGGAATTTCTCAATGTATACCCAGTATAACTCCTCCATTCAGTACTCTCCTGTGAAGAATAACACGTCCTGGTACTTCGGATCAGTTCCATTTGAAACAAGCATATATTCCGGAAAGATCTCTGTGTTTTCGCTTCATGCAATGGAAATTGACAGTATAAACATCCACTATGCTAAACTTGGAGTCGTGTCAGTATAGTCGTAAATATCTAGAAATACCGGCTTTGACGAAGCTGTACGGATGCGCATTTTATTGCACGGTTTAATTCGGTCGCTGATAGTTACTGAAACTCAGACTCTCTCTGATAATGTTACTTATGTTTGGAAGACCCAGAAAGATTTAAGGCTTCTCATTCCATATGTTTTCATGGCTTACAGATATGAACTGACAATAGACAAGATACTGACTGCGTCCGTTAGAAACAATCCAGACCAGATTATTTCCTATCAAGGAAAAGAGAATATAACATATGAGAAGTTTAATGAGAGAGTTTACAACCTTGCGTCCTCACTGGTCAAACTGGGCGTCGAGAGAGGTGACAGAGTAGCTGTTCTTGACTGGGACACAAACCGATACCTTGAGGCATACTACGCAGTTCCAATGTCCGGTGCTGTACTGCATACAGTTAATATTAGATATCCTCCGGAACTGATTTACTATACAATGCAGCATGCTGAGGATAAATACGTTATAATAAGAGATGAATTTGTCCCACTGGTTGCCCAGAATAAGGCGCTTTTCTCATTCGTCAAGAAATGGATAATTTACTCTGAGAGTGGAAATATCCCTGACACACTGGAACCGACTGTGAATTATGACACCCTCGTTCTTGACAATAATAGAACAAAGTTGCCGGAACTTACTGAAAACACCACCGCCACTACGTTTTATACATCCGGTACCACTGGACTTCCCAAGGGAGTGTCCTTTACCCACAGACAGATAGTGCTTCATACACTGACCGCAACATCCTCTTTGAGCGATCCTCCCATCAACCTCAGCAGCAGAGATGTCATAATGCCTTTAGTCCCAATGTTCCATGTACATTCCTGGGGAATGCCATATACAACCATTATGAAAGGTATGAAATATGTGCTTCCTGGAAGATATGACATACCCACAATACTCAGTGTGATGAAGAAGGAAAAAGTGACCCTGAGTGCAATGGTACCATCCATACTTTATATGCTCATAACAAACCCGGATGCTTCCAGGATACTTTCTGACAATCACATGAAAATAATAGTCGGCGGTGGAGCCCTGTTGAGAGGTCTCGCTGAAAAGGCAAGAGCACTGGGTATTGAGACAATTGCGGGATATGGTATGTCAGAAACTGCTCCTATCTTGACACTTTCAACCTTTACAAAAAAAATAATGGAGATGGATGATCAGACGAGAACGGATTATCGTATCAAGACGGGAGTACCCATAAGCCTTGTTGATCTGAGAGTAGTTGACAGAGATGGAAAGGAAGTACCGAGAGATTCCAAAAGTATTGGGGAAATCATAGTGAAGGCACCATGGCTTACAGACGAATATGTAAAGGATAGCGATGGAACCGGAAAACTGTGGGTAAATGGCTGGATGCATACAGGGGATCTGGCGGTTATTGACACTTACGGTTACATTTCAATAGTTGACAGGGAAAAGGACGCTGTGAAGTCCGGAGGAGAATTTATACCGACTTTAATTCTCGAAGACCTCATCAGCACTGCCCCGGGAATTAACGAAGTAGCCGTTGTTGGAAAGAAAGACGAAAAATGGGGTGAGAGGCCTGTGGCATTCGTTACCGTAACTCCAAAATTCAATGTCGATGATGTGAAAAAACATCTGGATACATATATATTGGCAGGAAGAGTGGCGAAGTTCTGGCTTCCTGATGACTACATAGTTGTAAAGGAATTCGCAAAGACAAGTACCGGTAAAATAGACAAGAAACCTCTCAGGGAGAAACTCTGATCTCCCGGGATGTGGGATTATTTCTGGCCTGATCTTGCAGATTTAGCTGTCCTTCTCCATAATACTGGAGAAGAACTCTTACGGTATTTCTCATTATTTTCTTTCAATCTCTTAAGCTCTTCTTCCATCCCCCATATATCATATACCTGTGTTTTCCGATCTTACCGGAAGATCCCTGCAGTTTTTCTATCATGTCCTGCTCTCGGAATATTTCTACAAGAAAATTAATAATTCCATTGATATAATGCCTTTATTTCGAATCTGTCACACATTTCAGGGAATTACAGCATCTTCATGCAATTTACCTCCAGAAGAACAGGATGCCACTTCCTGGAATAAGAGTAAATAAAAGCCTTGCATTACTGTTATGGGCTTGTGGGGTAGCTAGGATATCCTGTTGGCCTTCGAAGCCGAATACCTGGGTTCGAATCCCAGCAAGCCCGTAAAACATTTAGCTATGAATCCTACTATAAACCGTTGCAGATTCTTCACGGATGAGAGTTAACATAGTGAGAATTTTTTGGAGTACGAATTCGCACTTTACAGAGGAGTGATGAAGGAGAATATTTTTGTATTCAATTGGGATTTGTACTCTGTCCACTGGTAGACAGAAGTAAAAATGGCTGGACATTAATCGCTTCGTGCATAAATCAGTAAAGGCAGATCACTCAGCATGAAGAGCGGAGCACATTCAGGCAAAGTGGAATTTAAACCCATGGAGGAACTGCCAGCAACCTTTGAGATGGGAAGATTCCCGAAAAGCTTGGGAGATCATGTAACAATAAATCTCATGTTCTGGTTCAATTACTTCCATATTGAGGCGAGATATATGGAGCAGAAAAAAATTCGTATCTATAGGTTCAGAATCTCAATGCGGGGAAGAGGAAGTATATGGCGTAAAATAGATATCAGGGGAGATCAGACATTTGGAGATCTTGACAGGATAATAAGAATCTCATTCAACCTTGATACATTTGATCATTTAAGTGAATTTTATGGCGGGAAGCAATGGTATAGATCCGGCTTTGGATCAATCAACCCGTTAGGTGAAGGCGAAGGAGCTGATTTGAGAATTGATTCTATTGGGCTTGGAACTGGTAGCAAAATTGGGTACATTTATGATTTTGGATCAGAAACACATTTTTATGTGACCCTTCAGCAGGTCCTGGAAGAAGAAATTAATGAGGATAATTTTCCAAGAGTGGTATCGGAAAACAAAAAAAAGGAATATTATTGCTCAGATTGCGCTTCCTCTGGGAAAAAGACGATTGCCAGTATGGAATGCTGGGCATGCTCAGAGAATGCAGGTAAATTAGTATATCTCTGCGGTAAATGTGCTGAAAGTGAGAAGCATGAGGATCATCTAATGGATGATATTATGAATTGAGTGGTTTCTGGCATCCTCTCCCGAAAGGCAATGGATTCCCGATTCAAGAGTGTGTTGACTATCACTTATTGAAATAGTAAGCCCGGTTCAGTCATGGTGGGAATATAGGACAACGCTCTTCGAAACAGATGAGATTCCCAGTGCAATCCTCTATGAAACAGTCAATTCAGAGAGAATACTGAATCTGATTAAGGCACTTTAACCCCAGAAAATATTGAGTTGACCGCCAACATAATATTTTATTGATTACATATGAATCTGTGCAATGGCACTTCAGCTTGATAACGCTCATAGATCTCTTCCAGATAGTCAGGTTTACGCCCATGAGCGCCAGGTCTGTGGAAACTGATTAATTTATGAATCTGGATTGAAATGTGCCATACAAATCTGGACAGTTCCGAAAAATGATTGTGATATACCCGGTTCATTTGCCCTTTAGATTGCAGGAAGAAGGATGGACGGACTGGAGTAGATCACCAGAAACATTGTGGTCCGTGGAGAAATCATTCATCCTCTTCAACCGACTGGATATCCCTCAGGAGTTCACTGTGATCCATGATGTCATACTTGTATCCCCTCTCAGTGAGGAACATCTGCCTTCTCATTGAAAAATCCTGGTCAACTGTGTCCCTTGTCACGATGGAGTAAAAGTTGGCTGATGTACCTGAGGACTTGGGTCGAAGAAGCCTTCCGAGTCTCTGGGCCTCTTCCTGCCTGGATCCGAATGTTCCAGACACCTGTATGGCAACGTTTGCGTCGGGAAGATCTATGGCGTAATTGGCCACCTTTGACACCACCAGAAGCTTTACAGATCCAGACCTGAAGTCCGCATAGAGCTTTTCCCTTAGCGAATTCTTCATTTTACCGGTTATCAGTGGAGCTTTCAGATCTGAAGCTATGATCTCCAGCTGTTCTATGTAATCTCCAATTATAAGAACTGAATCATCACCTGAAAGACGGTAAAGAATAGATTTTAAAGCTTCAAGTTTCATCGGGTTTTCAGCGGCAATCCTGTATTTTATCCTTGGGGGAGCAACTGCATATTGCATCTTGTACTCGTCATTGGGAAATTTTACCCTCACCTCATGGCAGAAAGCTGTGGCTATCCATCCCTGCTTTTCCAGATCCTTCCATGGTGCATCGTACTTTTTTGGACCTATGAGGGAGAATGCATCCTCCTCCTTTCCATCCTCACGGATCAGCGTTGCCGTGAGCCCCAGTCTCTTTTTAGCCTGTATTTCGGTTGTTATACGGAACACTGGTGCTGGTAGAAGATGGACCTCATCATAGATTATGATCCCCCAGTTTCTTGAACGGAATATGTCAAGGTGCGGGTATCGATCCAGATTAACAGAAGGTTCATCAGAAAAGTTATCCGGTATCACATTATCTGTTTCCTGTGTTTCTTCGTCACTGTTCTTTTTTCTTGGTGAGTAGGTGAGTGTCTGATAGGTTGTAACCGTGACAGGAAGAATCTCCTTGTTGTCACCCGTGTATTCACCAATCATTCCTGGAGATAGACTTGTTTTGTCAAGAAGTTCTGAAATCCACTGTCTAACTGCCACGGTTCCGGTTGTTATTATCAGGGTATTCTCCCTTATCCTGTTCATAACTGTCATACCAACAACTGTCTTTCCGGAACCACTGGGAAGAACAATAATGCCACTCTTACTTCCATGCACAAAAGATTCAACTGCCTCTTTCTGATAGGGTCTTATGGAAAGTTCCTCTCCTTTCAGAGTTACCTTCCTGAGATCGAAATCCATAGGGTCCCCGGGAAGATAACCAACCCTGTCCTCCACTGGATACCCGACCTTTATCAGTGCCTGTTTGAGCCTTCCCCTGTATATTGATCTTAATTCTATGCATGACGGTGATATTCTTGAGGTCACATACTGTGCCACACTCTTCCTGCTCAAAAGTTCCTGAATAACAACTGAGTCACCTGATACCAGATAAATTGAATCTGGAATTTTTTCAACATGTTCCGTCTCTTCCAGCTTCTCCGGATCCCTGACAAGTTTGATCTTCCCATATCTGCTGTACCAGTCCCTGATGTTGATTTCAACGTTTGATGGGATGCTGTACTTTGAATACTGCAACAGAACATCCATGATCTCTTCCAGAGTAATTCCGGATGATGCAGCGTTCCATATTGCAAGTGGCGTAATTTTGTATGTGTGCACATGCTCTGGTGACTTTATGAGTTCCGAAAATCTCAGAAGTCTGTCACGACACAGATGATCCGGATCTTTGTCAACCTCGAAGAAGATGGTTCCGTCTCCCTGTACTATTAAAGGCTTCTGATCAGCAAACATATCTGGCATACCCCCGGAAAAACATAAGCTTCCATTACTGCGGTGAATAAAGATTTTACTTTATGACTGGTCCAGGTGAATATCATATCAAAACTCTATGAGAACCAGACTAGCGCCTTATTCGCATATTGATGTCATCATCTTTCCTTATATGATTCTATTCCGTTTAAGTGTTGTTTCCATCCTTTTTACCCTTAAAAAGAACGATGTACCATACCTCTTGATCTTCCTGTGTTAGAGGAGGGAAACCATATGTGTTCCATGGAAGAGAAAAAATGTGTCGGATGATGATTATTGTGTCTGTAATGGGAACAGGGAAGAAAAAGGAAACCCAGGTCAGATGAAGCACAAAGGCATTATGGAATCGGGGAAAAGATAACGGAAATGGTGAATGTTCATTCTACCGAAACGATCTACACTTCGTGTTATTCAACCACTGTGCGGAGAGAAGCCAGAAAGAGGACGACGGAAGATATACCTGAGTTGCCTCCAGTGACCACATAATACAGCATTAACTGGATGTATTGCAATAAGTGCGGAGAGACTTATTATACGGAAAAAAAGGATGCACTTTTCAAAACCCGTGAGATATATTCTGCGGTAATTATCCATAAAACTGAAAATTGGACAGGTTGCAAATACCACATGCTAAATCGGATTCAGACATTCAAATAAAACTGGAGTTTGTGGAAATCCCCTTTAGAATAATGTTCCCTGGGTGGAGCTGTCGTTGCTGAATTTAAGCCCGCGGTTGCCGTTGGCTTTAAGGTAATCGAATATAGTGTATATTGATCTGACAGGTAGATTTTCCGAAAATTTCACTGTGGTACAGAAATTGAAGCATAAGCTGCATCTTGTCTCGTAACTCTCGTTGAATCTGCACAGACCTTTATCATGAAAAATACAGTCCTCCTCTATAGCCCTATCTTTTACCATTGGAACTTTCACCGGGGGTGTTTAAGCTGGTCGTCAATCCGCTCTTTCTTATAATATTTACTGCAATTTCAAAATTCTCCCTGTTGTTGTCTTTCAGATAATCCGCCATCAGGTAAATCATCTGTACCATGAGCGTGGTCAACCCGCCTTCATGCCTGAATTCCGTTATTTTTTCATTTATTTTCAATCTTTCGCCGGTCTTTATGTGATTCAGGCATTCCTGGAGACTCGTTACGACATCATTGTAGAAAACAACCGGGGTTTTAGGAGGGGGTATTGTCTTCAGGAAGTCATCCAGATCCGTAAATTTTCTCTCCATGTAAAGCCCAATCGCTTTTGCTATCTCCACAAGTCTGGAACCGTAGAAATCACCAACGAGATTAGATACCTTGATGCCTTTCTCAAGAGCCACATGGTAATTTTCTATCTCACCGTTTATCAGAAAATATATTGATACTATGGTGTAGAACACAGGAAGAAATTCATCACTGATTTCATAATCTGAGAGAAGCAGATTATCCGTTTCGTGTTTCCTCTCCCCGGTAAAAATAGAATCTATGACCTTTAGCATTGCCTTTCCCAGAGCAATCCTGTCAGGGATATTTGTAAATTCTGCTATGGAGATTGCCTCATGTATTGCAGCCTTTGACCTCTGGTAATCCAGATTCTCGAGGTAATAAATGCTCAGGAATCTGTTGAAAAGGTATGAAAGGTTCTTGTCCTTGGATATTGCCACAAGTTTTATGGCCTGCTGTATCTGATTCTGACACAATTCCTTTCCTCCAGTCATATGGTAAATTTCTGTAAGATTGTAAATGGCGTATGCTCTGGATGTTATGTTACCTGTAATATATGAATTTTCAATGAGCTCCTTAAGAATTTCAATGGATTCACTGAACTTTCCCATAAAACTATTGAGTATGGCGATGTTGTTCAGGTTTCTTGAGGTCTGATCCCACTTTCTGAGCTTCCTGTTTATTTTTATTGCCTTGTTGTAAGATGAAAGCGCCTCATCCAGATGGAATTTTTCTATGGCAAGATTACCAAGAATGTTGTATGCCATTGCCATAACACTCTGATCTTTATTTTCTGTGGCTATTTTCAGGGCATCCCTTCCCGCCTCCTCAGCTTCGTTGTGTTTTTTAATCCTGTAAAATGTTTCGGCTTTTGAAACAAGGATCTTTGCCCTGTCGCTCCCCGATAGTGAACTCTGTTTCAGAAGGTTATCTATTATGAGAAGCGATTCGTTGTTCCTGCCAAGTCTCGAATATATGTTTGAAATATGTATTCTCGGCTTTATATCTTCATTTGATAGATTTATATCGCCATAGCAGGAGAGGGCTTCATCATATTTGCCTGAAATATAATATGATTCACAGATCAGACGATCAATGATCATGTTCATTTCGTCGCCGAATCTGCCCTTAATTTCTTTAAGGAAAATAAGAAGGTAATCCTGTGAGTTTGATTCCGTGGCCAGGACCTGCCATTTTTCCTTAAGCAGGGATTCTATTTTCTGGAAATCCTTCATGAGAAGAAGGATGCGTAACCTTGTAAGAATGGGAAGATCCTGGAACTCCACTGATTCTGATATTTTCTCCGTAAGATTTTTTCCACGGACTCTGGTAATATTATCTATTATGAAATCACTCACTTTATTTGAGCTTATGCTGTATTTATGACCGTCCTTCAGAACTATACCGGCCTTTTCGGCTTTTTCCAGATATTTCTCCACATTTTCTTCCTTCATCCCTAAGATCTTCGCCAGGAAGCGGTACGTCATCTCTTCTCCTATTACAGCAAGCAGGAGTGTAAGCTGGAGTTCATTTTCATTCAGGGAATGCAGGAAATGGGTATAGTACATTTCAACTGTGGGTGGAATTGGAAAGAAACGGTAGGTGACCTCCTCGAGTTCCCTGTCTCTGTTTATAATCCCTTCCTCTTCATAATATGAAAGTGCATAGGTGAGGGTCTGAATGTTGCCATTTACCAGCCTGTAAAGCTCCAGCATGAAGCTTTCCGGGAGCCTGTATTTGCCGTGCTTCAGGACAAAGTTAAAGTCCTCAATACCCACCTTCTGGAGAACCACTATTTTCAGGTAGTCCTCTGACCCTATGACCTCAAGGAATTTCTGTGAGTTGGTTCTGATCCTCTCAATGTTGGCTTCGAATGATCCAACCAGTTTGAAATTCGCCCTTCGGGTCATTCTTGACAGGAATAAGAATAAATTCCTGGAAGCCTCATTCATGTTTTCTATGCCATCAATTATTATGAGGATCTTTCTTCCTTTGCTGTTTTCAAAAAGAGTGTAAAAGGAGTCAATTATTTCATTCATGGTTCTTCTTTTGAAATTCTTTTCCACCTGGTTTATTATCTCGTTGAATGCCTGGTATTTTATGATTTCACTCTGAGAATATGTTCTTGCCCTGTATACTTCAAATCCTTCTGCACTCCCCGCCTCATGAATCATGTTCAGGAGGACTTTTGTTCCTGAACCTTCTGTTCCATAGAGAATGAAGCATTCTCCACTACCTGGTTCGTTCACAAGGGATGACCTGACGTATTTAAGGGAATTTACAAGAGAGAGAACCTTTTCCATTGGTAGGCTGAATATCGTATACAATAGATAAGGATTTTTGTCTATACGGTCTGCATGGATTGGTTTTCGTTCAGGTTCCCACTTTGACTCTCTTTCCAGATTCGGTCAGTTTCCATCTACCAAATTCCTCCATTTCTCTCAGTGTACTGAGAGAGAATACTGGACCATCCCTGCAGAGCTGAAATCCCGAAATGGAACATGAGTCACATACACCTATTCCACATTTCATGTTCCTCTCAAGAGAGAATTCTACATTGAGTCCGGAATCCTTCAGATATTGAAAGACGCTGTTAAGCATAACCTCCGGACCGCATACATAGATTATATGGAATGGACTGAGGTCCATCTCTTTCAGTGCATCCACAGGATAACCTTTCCTTCCGGCTGAACCGTCATCTGTCATTATTTTCAACCTGTTGCTGCTGAACAGTGAAGAAAATAGTATCTCGTCCCTGGTCCTGGCTGAGATTAGACCATAGGAATTATTATCTACGAGCGGCCTCAGGGATGCCATTCCTGAACCTCCACCAATCATCAGTTTCTTATTTTCTGTACTGGTGAAGGGTTTTCCGTATGGACCACGGAAAAAGATATAATCTCCCTCCCTGATCTTTATTATGGCTTCAGTTGTTGGTCCATAACTTTTAATTGTAATGGCCTTTTCGTCACCGGTGTGTGACAGAGACATTGGAACCTCGCCAATCCCGGGAGCCCAGACCATTATAAACTGTCCCGGAAGTACCTTTTGGTCCCAGTTGAAGAATAAGGTGACCACGGTTGGTGTCTGCCTTTCTATCCTTGTCACCCTTGACTTCAGCATCATATTGCCGCACCCACCATTTCATCAATTGTCTCAAACTTTTCCTCTTTCATGTAATTTCTGATGCCCCTATTTATTGTGTTGAATATTTCCTTCCCTTCAGTATAAAGCGCTGTACCGATCTGCACTGCTGAAGAACCTGCCATAATATATTCAATAGCATCTGTATAATCGGAAATTCCCCCAACTCCTATTACTGTTTTTCCTGTCTCTTTCTTGACTTCATACACGTATCTGACGCCCACAGGTTTTATGGAATGCCCGGAAAGTCCTCCGAATGTGTTTGTAAGTATTGGCTTTCTGGCATATATGTCAACCGCCATACCCCTGACAGTGTTTATGAGAACAATCGCATCTGCGTTCTGAGCTGCTTTGGCTATTTCCACTACATCTGTCACGTTTGGACTTAGCTTGGCGAAAACGGGTATTCTGATCTTTTTCTTCAGATCATTGACTATCTCTTCCACAAGGTCAGGATCGCTACCAACCTCGGAACCAAAACCCTTTACGTGTGGACAGGAGAGATTCAGTTCAATGGCTTCTACGCCATACATCTCCATTTTTTTTGCAAGATAGACAAACTCTTCAGTGTCTGATCCAAAAATTGATCCAATCACCGGCTTTCCTGATTTCAATGCGATCTTAATCTCATCGCCAAAATTTTCAATACCCGGATTTGGAAGCCCTACGGCGTTCAATAGTCCTCCCCTTACCTCAGCAACAACTGGAGGCCGGTATCCCGTACGTTCCATCATCCCAATGGATTTTGTAACCGCGGCCCCTGCACCCTGGTCAAGTATGGCTTTAATTGTGTACCCATTTTCATCCAGTATGCCAGATGCAAGAATGAGTGGATTTTCAAGTTTCAATCCCTTTAAATTGACAGAAAGATCTATCAGGTTACGATTTCTGTTAACCACGTTAACGTCCACCTCTGGAAGTTATCATCTCGTTGATGCTTAAACT
>JAKADT010000052.1 GCA_021820245.1 Thermoplasmata archaeon
CTTTGTAACCCACCTTGTCGGATATTGCACCTCCGTAAATATTTACAAAGGCGGCAAGCAGACCTCCAGCGGTAAATATTATCCCATCGTAAAAAAAAGAGATCTTCAGTATTTCATGCATATATAACGCACTGTAAATCCAGATTGACGAATAACCCAGACCCCTTATGGTGGAGGCCCCAGTTACAAGGAAAACATTCCTGGAAGTCATGGCTGCACTGATCTTGCCCTTGCATAAATGCTATTTGCTGTCGCTGTTTCAAAATGTTTTATATCTTCGTAACATGCCATTGTATGTCTGGAGTAAAGATCTGCCAGTTGTGTGGATCTGAATTCTCGTGTGGCAGCATTTTGGGGTGCTGGTGCGATCAGGTGGTTGTCAGTAAACGGAAGAGGGAACTTATCTCCATTGTAGCCTTAGATTGTGTATGCCCCGAATGCCTGAAAAGGAACTGATGCCTGGTTCATCCTTTCAATACTCCCAGAAAGATCTGCGTCTCGTATTCCATGGTCACTTTACCCTGTTTTTCAAATCGTTCAAAAAGCGCTTTCAAACCTGATAATGCGCTTTCATAACCTGTGTCTTTGGGACTGAGGGAATAAGATGTTGAGAGATATCTTCCAATAAGTGCCTCAAGATCCAATTCCTGATTGTTAGATATCTGAAACTTTCCGTAGTCCCTGCCAAAAAAAGAATTAAACGTATCATAGCTGATTCTTGTATTTCCAGTCCCATGATAATTCTTGCTGAATTTCTCGCAAATGTGGTCATAATTCTTACTGAGGCTTTCTTCTGTTTCAGAACGGTTGTTCCATATCAGGGCAACATAACCTCCAGGTTTTAAGATTCTGGCAAATTCCTTCTTTGTCATGACCGGGTCAAACCAGTGAAATGACTGACCCGCTACAATTAAGTCAACGCTATTCTCTTCTAGACCTGTGTCTTCGGCAGTTCCATCAAGGATGAAACAGTTAGAGGATTGTAAATTGTGCTGCAGCAATGCCGTTCGCATATCAGCGTTTGGTTCTATGCAATAAACTGAATTACCATTTTTCAGAAAAAGATCAGATAATATACCCGTGCCTGAACCAATATCTGCAACAACCCAGTATCCACTGAAACCTGCTTCTTCTTTCAATAGATTCAGGATCTGGTTCGGGTATCCGGGTCGATATTTTGCATAACATGAGGCTTTTCCGTCGAACACGTTACGATTGTTGGACACAATATGTCATGAAAAGAAACTATAAAAACGGCATGGAAACTTACAATCGCTTCCATCGATTTAAAAAATTAACGAATCCCGGAATCAGTCCCGATCGCTTCTTCTATGATCGTTACTGTACCTTCTGGGACCTCGTGAAACGCCAGATCCTCTGCCACCACTGTTTCCATAGCGCCTTGGTCCACTGTGTCCACCGGAGGATCTTCCACCATAGTCACCACGACCCGGACGATCTCCCCTGTTTCCTCTCTGGCCATAAAACTCCGTGGAGCTGACCATCTGGACATTTTCAACATTCTCAAGATCCAGTTCGAGTATCTTCATCTTTACGTTTGCCTTCCTTTTTATATCGGAAATAAGGGACTGTTCTGATGAAGAAATTATTGTGAACGCTCTTCCATCCTTCCCCATTCTTGCAGATCTTCCAACCCTGTGAACATATGAGTTGCCGGTGTCGGGAGCGTCGTAGTTTATGATATCTGTAACATCAGGTATATCAAGACCCCTTGATGCAACGTTGGTTGCAATGAGGAATTGCGATCCTCTCTTGAAATTGCTCAGTGATCTTTCTCTCTCAGCCTGTGTGAGACCTCCGTGCAACAGTATTACGTTAAGATCCATCTGTTTAAGCATGTAGTGTATCTTGTTGGCTGAATCTTTCGTGTTCGTGAATATTATTGCCTTGGCCGGATCATACTGTTCGATATATGCCAGAAGATTTCTGAATTTCTGGTTTCGGCCTGCAACAGCATAATAATGGCTGATACTCTGAACAGTAACCTCTTCCTCCTCACCCACAACAATATTTTCTCTATCTTTTTTCATATGGGTCTTGGCTATACTGAGTATTTCCCTGGGAATTGTTGCAGAAAATAACATTGTCTGCCTTTCTCTTGGCATGTACGATATGATCTCCCTGGCATCGTCTATGAAACCCATATCAAGCATAACATCCGCCTCATCAAGTATGAGGTACTCAATTTTGCTCAGATTCAGGGCATCCCTCGATATAAGGTCAAGTATTCTTCCCGGCGTACCGACAACAATATTTGCACCACGTCTCAGTGCATCAAGCTGGGCATTTATGGATGCCCCACCGTACACTGTAACAACGTGCAGTTTTGCCTCTCTTCCCATCTTATCAGCAACTTCGGCAACCTGCTTTGCAAGTTCCCTGGTAGGGGTTAGAACGATTGCCTTTAGCCCCCGTGTCCCCCATATTTTGTTTATAACTGGTATAAGAAAAGCCCCTGTCTTTCCGGTTCCCGTTTTGGCTCTCACTACTACATCTTTTCCTTGGAGAATCAGGGGTATTGAAACTTCCTGAACCTCTGTGGGGCTGGTAAAATTAATTTTGTTAAGTTGTTCTACCAACCTTTCGTCTATTCCTATTTCTGTAAATGTCGTCACTTAAAACTATCCAATATTGCGGCTAACTAATTTAAGTATTGCATTTATCTTTTTGATGAAATTTCTGATTTTTTCCGGAATTTCGTTGAAGAGAGTCGTTCACAAGAACTGTTTCTATAGGGCTTAACCCATCATGGATCTGTGAGATAGAACTGTACCACGAACGATCCTGTCTCCAGGGTGTCTGGTGAACGTGGAGAAGGAGGGGATGGTGGATCTGGTGGTGGAGGGGGTGAGTTATTGTTCTTTAAATCGCCCATTCCCCCCTGGGGAGGGATATAGAAACCCACATACAGATGCGTACTGGGGCTTACACTGAAACTCCCAACTGTTATGCCCGGATAGTTACCTGTAACAACTGAATTTCCGGAATACAGCGAGAATATGAGGGTGCCAGATGAACCAAATATATTACCGTCTGGAAGTATAGTAAGGGGACTTGTTGAGACTATCATGAACGTATTATTGGCAAATTTACCATCTGTTACATTGATCACAAATACTGAATTCTTCTGAATACTGGAACTAAAATTTATTTCCAGGACATTAACTTCGGTGATTGTTTCATTTGAAATGGTTCCAATCCAGGCAGTCCCCAGATATTTATCTGGGCTCTGGTTCTGTTGTCTCCAGCCAAAAAATTTCGAATTGTTGGCAGTATTGTAATTAGGGCCAGGGTTGATTGTAAATGCATACTGACCCTGTGACACCTGCACTGAAACGTTACCCGTTATAATAACATCTGCAATCGCAACTGCAGGTATCAAAATGGAAATAGCTATGACTGCAACTAAGACCCACTTTCCCTCCACTGCGCATTACCCTGTCTTAACACTTTACTGCATAGTATATCAATATAGATGAATTCATAATATATACCTGCGATTTAGAAAGAACCGAATTTTCAAACCATGCCTTAATCTCATAAAAATTTATAAGGAGTGATCGCTGTGAAAAATTAATTGATTCAAATTTATCTGTTTTCCAGTGAAACAGTAATTGAATGCATTATATCCAGTATTTCGTGGATGTTCAGATGCAAAGCCTGAATGGGGATTGAGTCCCAGAAATTTCCACTTCTGTCCGATATGCTGTTGTTCATTGTCCTCATCTTTCCTGGAATATTTTTTTCAATCTTTTTTATTACTGAACGAGGTACTCTGAACAGCAGAACGAAATCACCTCTCTTGAACATGACTTCATAATGCTTCCCTTTTTCCAGTATTTCCTTCCTGGTAATGCACCTTGAGCACGGACCGAATTTCTCCAGATACATATGGGCAGTAAGTAGAAATGATGAAGCACTTAAGGAACATGATTCACATAATATCACAGTGTCGAACTGCTCAACTTCAATTACATGATTAAAGCTTATATTTTCAGATTTGGCGTATTTTAAAAGGTCCATAAGGTTCATGTCATAAAGGTACCTCAATCTGGGAGTTTCCTTTGTGTATATATCCAGTAGTTTTAACATAAGGAACAGCAATGGCAGAGGATCTGTTACTGCGATTTCTTGAAACTCTAACATTGATTTTTCAATGGCATTTGAATAAGTATCCAGTCTCTTACTCTTATTGTCCGCCCTGGTTCTCTTTGCCTTTTCCACCTTTTCGAGGGTTTTCCTTGATGCCTGAACGGCCCGGTTGTTTTCTTCCATCCATGCATTAAGTTCAGACATCCTGATCAGCGTCATAGGTTGGGATTTACTGTAATGTGGATTATTCACCCTCACGGAGTTTATTGTGCCATTCTCAACAAGACGTTTAACCATAGACCTGTCAAGTTCTGAAAGTTCGGCGGCTTTGGAAATTGTGCGGTATGAATCTGAGAGAGCGATTTTCATCCTTTTAATATCCTGGTCTTTAACTGTAGACCTGATTTCATCCATCTTATTTTCTTTCCAGATTTCAAGAACATTCCGGAAAGAATCGTACCGGAAAGTTTCTCCATTCCAGAAAAACTTGAATGCCTGTTTGAAGCTTTTCTCGTCAGGTTCAACCTTCATTGCTTCCAGAATGGCAAATGTTTTAAGATAAATGTCCTGGTTTTTACTCTGTCTCTTCATTATTATGTAACCTCATGAACAGGAAAGTGACCTTGCCCCTCCCTATCTTACGAAAGGAGCGCCCACTTCAAAGATTGCCTACGGAACTTTATGCGCTTGAATCCTCCATTAGTCGAAGGTACTCCGTCCTTAATACTTAGTATTCTGACTTTACAGATGCAGGCACGCTTGAACCAATTAGCTATCCAGCTGTTTTCACTACCGCCTGACAGCAGACAGATCACAAATCTCAAGGGAATACAAAAGGATTCTCATTAGTCCTTAATCTTGTGAAACTGTGACTCCCCTTGCGAATATTATAACTTTTTAAAGAGTTTAGGTTGCAGTAATCTTGAATGAAAGATAGGAATATTGCAAACTTTCGGATATACTGTAGTTCATGGAGATGTTGTGCTTATGAAACTTTGATTGCAGCATTAATTGAATTACTATGCTCGCATGTCCGTCCAGACTCATTTTACAAACATATTGTCATGGCTGTTTATTGTTTCATAAACCTCTTTTCTGAAGAGATAAGCTTCTGGAGATAATCCATTCTTCAGAGTATTTCTCACCATTGTTCCGCTGAAATGAACTCTATCCCCATCCTTATGGGAACAATCCTGCGAAGTAGCCAGCTGTTCGCATTTCCTGCAGTAGAAAACCTCATCCATATTCATGATATTCATGCCCAGGTCAAATTCCTGGAGATTCTTCTGGGCATCATATGGTCCGTAAAAGTTTCCGACCCCAGCATGATCCCTTCCCACAACAAAATGAGTGCACCCGAAATTCTTTCTCATGATGGCATGTATCATGGCCTCCCTGGGCCCTCCGTATGACATTTCATAGTGAAGTGGGGAAAAGAGGACCCTGTTTGATGGATAATAGTTATTTATGAGGGTCTTGTATGATTCCATAATAACCTCGTCCCTGAAATCACCTGGTTTCTTTTTTCCAATTACAGGATTAATAAAAATGCCATCCGTAACACGAAGTGCAGTCCTCTGCATCTCTTCGTGACCTCTGTGTGGAACATTCCTTGTCTGAAATCCAGTAACTGTTTTCCACCCTCTTCCAAGAAATATCTGCCTTGTGTCCATCGGGAAGAGTGTTTCTTTCATGAAGGGAATCTCTGGAAGGTTAGCTGACTTGATCTCTCCTGCTAGGCACATACCAGTACTTTCCCTTATGTTTCTTACCCCTGGATGTGCTGTTGAGGTTGTTCCAAACACTTTCCGACAGTAACCAACCCTGTCATACCTGTAAATACCCGTTACATTCATAATGGCAATTGTCCTTGATCTGTGGATCAAACTTACATTATCACCCTCTTTTACTTTCCTGAAATCTTTCTCTTCTATGTCCAGTGTGTACGGAATGCTCCATGGAATACCGTTTTCCAGTCTTTGTTCCTCCATAACCGAATGAAGATCATTCTCTCCCATGAACCCCTTTAACGGACTGAGGATTCCTGTTTTCATATTCATTATCCTGACGGCTGTACTGTAACTAACTTCAACTGTATGGTTGGCTTCCGCATCACTGACATCCGGAATATTGACAAGCATCCCGCCATGAGCCGAGAAATTTATATTTGCAGGAGAATTAATCAATTATACCACCAGACTTATTTCCCAGATTGAGACCTGTACTGACCTCTCCTGTCAGATGAAGACCGCACTCCTTTATGCCATCCTCCCACCACCACCTTCCGGATCTCTCGTCTTCATCCTTTCCCACTGCCCTCGTGCATGGCTGGCAGCCTATGCTCTTATAGTTCTTATCAAAGAGAATGTTGTAGGGAACTCTGTGAATCTTCACATATGACCATATTTCATCCCTGGTCCAATCGAGAAGAGGATTGACTTTCAGGACATTGTGATCTCTTACAAACTCAACTTTCCTGGAATTTTTTCTTGCAACAGTCTGTTCTCCCCTTATTCCCGTGATCCAGACTGATCTGTTGCGAAGTATATTTTTAAGTGGGTTTACCTTTCTCACATTACAGCAAAAATGGCGATTATCGATCGAATGATAGAAAAGGTTGATTCCCCTGGAATTGATCATGTCCTCAACCTCTTTTCTTTCAGGGAAATACACCTTTATATCAACACCCATCTCCAATCTTACTTTTTCCATAAGCTGGTACGTTTCATCCGGGAGTCTTCCGGTATCTATGGTCGCAATTTCAACATCAATATTATTTCTGGCAATCATATCCGTGATGACCATGTCCTCCAGCCCCAGACTTGAAGTGAAAACAGCACTTTTTCCATGGTGTTTACCAATTCTTACAAGCATCTCAACCGGATCTATATCCTGTGATGCCAAATCTTCTTCCATTTGCTGTAATTTTCAATTTATTGAAATAATTATCAGAATGGGAAGTTTTGAACATTTATGGGTAATATAGGGACAATGCGAAAGCAATATGCCAAAGATCTCCTTTATGAATTGTGAAGATCAACAGGCTTGCAGAAAATATAATCAATGACAGAGCATGGAACAGTTCAATGGGAAAAAATATGCTTCTGGACAAACTTTCCTCAGTGGATATGGATGTTATTTCCAGCCTTAGAGAGAGAATTTATGTCATGAAGATAGGTTGGACGACTTCAATGCTCCTGGATGAAAAAACACTGATTGACAGGATAAGAAGATACAGGAACCTCGGAATTGAAGTAAGCCCAGGTGGTACAACACTGGAGATAGCCTATGCAAAAGGTCACCTGGAACGGACTCTCTCCAATCTTCTCCAATATGGTTTTTCTCACCTGGAAATTAGTGAAGGAGTTTTGGACCTTCCGGAATCCCAGAAGAAAAAGATTGTAGATTTTGCAAGATCAAATAACATCCCTTTCACCATGGAGGTTGGAAAAAAGAGCGAAAAAAACCAGCTCAGCCTGGATGAAACCATTGAGGGGGTAAATCGTGATCTGGAATACGAACCTGATGTTGTCATTGTTGAGGGAAGGGAGACTGGAAAGGGTGTAGGTGTGTTCGATATTGAAGGATCTATAAAATGGGACTGGGTAACCAGGCTAGCTGAGAACTTTCCAATGGAGAAACTTATGTTTGAGGCCCCTGCAGAGAGACAGCAGGTCGAGCTTGTGATCAGGATGGGCAACAATGTGAATCTTGGAAACATTGCCCCTGCTAGTCTTGCAGCGCTTGAGACTCAGAGACTGGGACTAAGGGGGGACACATTTGGTATTCCATCGTCCTCCACTTCCGTTGAGGGCCCACCGTCTAACAAATTTATATATTACGTCATTTCGGACCATGGCCCGCTGGATCAGGCGGGAATAATGGATCTTACCGGCCTGAACAGGAAAACTGTTCAGAATGCCTTGAAGGAACTTGTATCAAGTGGAATTGTTAGGGAATCATTTTACAGGAATGATTTGAGAAAACGTATATACACCGCTTCATCGAATCTGAGGTAATATGGTCAAATTCACTGAAACTGTAACATTTGTGTTATTAAATTTAAATTGCGCAAATGTGCCATTAATCACAGCGAGTTTCTGTTAAACACTTCCTCTAGTAGTACTTTGCTTCCGGATTCAGAGAGTTGTATCTGGTACCTTCGTGGAAGACATGTATAAGATTAACGTAGGAAATCAGGGAATTAATCACTACCGCCTGCGTAAGTACCTATCAACTATAATTCACCGCTATGTGGATGAACTCCGTTCTCCATGAGGTCAAAACTCTCTACCCGAGTTATCTTCCTTCACCTCGCAATCCTCCGGTTATAAGCATTATCTTGAATGAAGAGAGTTCTTCTTTATATTATGGTAATTTACAGTTATTTTTTACAATGTTGAATGATTCAATTAGACAGTTATCCAGACTGTCTTACTGTGACAAATAATGTCTAACTTTACATTTAAGGGTATCTTTTAATTTAGAGATTGAACATGATAACATGAGATATATGGCCGACCCTATCCAGTTCACTGAAAGCAAAATTGAAAAGAACCCCGTCTTTCTCCTAGGTAATGAAGCAATTGCCCGTGGCGCAGTCGAAGCTGGAATAGAGTTTGCATCCAGTTATCCGGGTACCCCATCAAGTGAAGTAGGAGACACCCTTTCTCAGGTCGCAGACAAACTGGGGATCAAATTTCTCTATTCAGTAAACGAGAAAGTGGCGCTTGAAAGTGCCTTTGCTGCATCCATCTCAGGAATGAGATCGCTGGTGTTCATGAAGCATGTGGGATTGAATGTTGCTTCGGATCCATTTGTCAGTACTGTCTATACCGGGATAAGGAGTGGGCTGGTGATCATGACAGCGGATGATCCTTCAATGTTCTCTTCTCAGAATGAACAGGATAACAGGCATTACGCTGATCTTGCTCATATTCCAATGATCGAGCCTTCAAATCCCCAGGAGGCAAAAGACTTCATGAAAGAGGCTTTTGAACTTTCAGAAAAGTACCATATTCCAGTTCTGTTCAGGACTACGACAAGAGTCAGCCATATGAGAGGTCTGGTCAATGTTGGAGAAATACCAAAAATAAAAGGGACAAGAAGAATTTTTGAAAGGGAACCAAAAAGATTTGTGAGCCTACCAGTCAATGCAATTGGATTGAAAAAAATGCTCATGGAAAAACTTGGTGAAATTGCAATGGAATCTGACATGTCATCCATGAATAGCGTTTCATCCGACATGATCAGTAAGATTGGTGCAATAACCTCAGGTTCAGCATATAATTCGCTTATGGATGCAGTAGTTTCTCATTCAATTGAGATGGACGTCCTGAAGATCGGGTTCACCAACCCTTTGCCCAAAACGAGGATTGCTGAATTTTTGAGAAAACATGAGAAGGTGGTGGTAGTCGAAGAACTGGATCCTTACATGGAAGAAAAGATCAGGACAATTGCGCAGATGAATGGAATCAGGACCTCCATTTATGGAAAGCTTGATGGCTATTTCCCCCAGCTTTATGAATTGAATCCTGATGCTGTGCTTCAATCCCTGGCAGGAGTTATAAATATACCCGGATATATTCAGCCCAATTCACCAAAAAACGGATCGGATCTCTCACCAAGGCCACCTGTTCTGTGTCCGGGATGTCCTCACAGAGGTACTTACTACGCTGTTAAAAGATCGGTCAGAATGTCGAATATCAAGAAACCAATATATGCATCAGACATAGGTTGTTATTCACTGGGTACATACGATCCCTTTGATGAGGCAGACACCATAATATCAATGGGTTCATCTATTGGTGTCGCAAATGGTTTTTCCATGGTTACTGATCAGAAGGTCATCGCCTTCATAGGAGATTCAACCTTCTACCACTCTGGTATTCCGCCACTTATAAACGCCGTACATAACAACCTGGACATGCTTGTCGTTATAATGGATAATGCCACAACTGCAATGACAGGGCAGCAACCGAATCCAGGGAATGAACTGGATTACGATGGAAAGCCTGTGACGGGAATTCCAATCGAGAATGTAGTCAGGGGAATAGGCGTAAAGAATGTATCCGTAGTTGACCCATATGACCTCAAGGCATCTCTTATAACCATAAACAGATCGTTGCACCAGGCCGGAGTTTCCGTCATCATTTCAAGAAGGGAGTGTGCCATAAATCGTGATAGAAAACTCCGAAAGAAGGGTGAAATTGAGATTTATACGGTTAACCAGGATAAATGTGGCAAATGCATGAATTGTGTGGAGAACTTCTCGTGTCCAGCACTGTTTATAGAAAACGGTGAGATACAGATTAATCCCACGATTTGCGATGGTTGTGGGGTATGTGCTGAGCCACTTGTCTGCCCATTCAAAGCAATAGAGGTGAAGAATTGACATACAATATTCGACTTGCAGGAGTTGGTGGACAGGGGATAATAACCGCTGGAACCATAATTTCAGAAGCTGCAAAGAGATCAGGACAAAAGGTTATCATGTCAGAGATTCATGGTCTTTCGCAAAGGGGCGGTTCTGTCACAGTCGATGTCAGGATTGGAGATTGTTATGGGTCCATTATCCCGCAGAATTCATGCGATCTCGTTATTGGGCTTGAATTAATGGAAACATTTCGTGCAATTGAATCCCTGGGGAACGTTGGAACAGCACTTATGAGCACAGAGAAAATCAATCCAATTTCCCTGAGCATGCATAGGAAAGAATATCCCTGTTTTGAGGACCTGATGGAAAAATATAGCATGGGAACAAAGATATACCCTGTCGAGGCCGGAGAGATAGCAATGGAGGCTGGATCTTCAAAAGCGGTCAACATAGTAATGATTGGTGTAGCACTTGGTTTCAATCTATTTCCCATGAACACCAGTGAAGTTGTTCATGTTTTGAAAGATACATTCCCAGAGAAAAAACTCAGCATTAACATGAAAGCACTTGAGCTTGGAATTGCTTGGTCTGGACGTATGAAAACCCATGTTCACGAAAATTCTACGGTGCCAAACAGAAATTCTTAACTTTACTGAGAATCGACGCTTATTGATTCCTTTAAAAACTTATATAACGCATTTGAACTATTGTATCCAGATGGACAGATTCATTGATTGCGACGAGTATAAAAGATGGATTGGACAGGGAAACCATACTTTTTCACTCATTGATACTGATATACAGAATGGCGGTTTCGAGTGGG
>JAKADT010000053.1 GCA_021820245.1 Thermoplasmata archaeon
GAATACCTTTGTTGGAGGAAATTTCAATCTAACCTTCCCCCCAGGCTGGACACTTTTCTACTTCAAACGCTCTGACATTTCCCTGGATGTAACATGGCTAACATTCTGGTGAACTTCCGGAAATCGATCATCATTCGAGACCAGGAAGTCCGCGCGTAGCTGTACAGCGGTTGCGAGTACCATTGCATCTGGAAGTTTCAATCGTGTATTTGCCCTTATAATGGCTGAAGAGACTGCAATGTCTAACGACAGGGGCACAACTCTGAAATTTTTATTCGTTAAGATTGCCGATAAGAATCCACTGGCATCTTTATCTCTCTTATCAACATAGAATCCCGTTAGAACTTCTGAGATCACCAGCGTTGGTATAATGCCCTCAAGAACTCCCCTTTCAATTGCCAGCAACACTTCTTTTGAATGTTTGTAATACGGTGTTTCTTTGTTAAGAACATTAAGGAAAACATTGGTATCTATGCAAGCTCTAATCCCATTCATCTCTGATTTTTTTCATGGACTTCGTTGCTTTCTCACTTAGTGGGGAAGTACTCTCTAAAAGTGAGACCAGGCTCTTTTCCTCTGCCTTCTTGATTATGATGTCATCGCCTTTTTGCTCAAAGATTATTCGATCTCCCCTTGAGATTCCCAGAGTTTTCCTGATTTCTGCGGGAATCGTGATTTGGCCCTTTGATGTTATTTTACCCAGATCCAATATCATATTCCTACCCATAAGTAATCTATTCCTTACATTTAATTCTTACCAACCATTTGGAAGAAATAGGGGATGAGAAAGCATCCTCCATCTCAGATTTCATCGTCTTTCACCATGCGATTCCCAAATGCGAATGGTCGTGTGAGATCAGTATTTTACCCTTAAAACACATTAACCGATATGCTTCCAGAAGAACCAGGTTACATTGGCAACCTGAAGATAAAAAATAGAATTGTTATGGCTCCCATGATTTCCAACATTGGAAACCCAGACGGGTCAACAAACGAGAATCACATACAGTATCTTGAAGAGAGATCAAAAGGTGGTTTTGGTCTTATCATAACGGAATATACGTTTGTCAACAACAGGAACAGCAGGGGATCTGTAAATGAGCTGGGTGTGTACGACAGAAGATTCATTCCGAAGTTGCGCAGACTTACCGAAAGAATTCACATTCACGGAGCAAAAACATTCATGCAATTAGTCCACGCTGGTGGAAAGGCCTCTCAGCAGTTCAACAGGATGAGATCATTTGCACCCAGCAGTGTGGATTATGTTGGCACAACACCGTGGGAACTTTCACAGTCGGATATCTCGGAAATCCTCGAGGACTTCGTCCATGCTGCAAGGAATGCCAAAGATGCATTCTTCGATGGAATTGAACTCCACGGTGCACATGGGTACCTTCTTTCTGAGTTCATGGCACCTTCTTTAAACAGAAGAACAGACAGGTACGGTGGAAGCCTTGAAAATCGTCTTAGATTTCCACAGGAAGTTCTGGATTCCATAAGATCAGAGATGGACTTTCCAGTGGGAATGAGGATCAGCCTTTTTGAGAATGGTGACTCCACATACGATCCTGAATATGGTTTGAAAATTGCCGATCACCTGCATAATCTGGATTACGTTCATTTTTCTGCAGGAATATTCAACCCTCCCGGATCATCTGCATCTTTCTATAATTCCAGAACTCATATATTGAATAAGCTCCCCAGAAGGCCAAAGGTTACCACCATGGTGGTGGGTTCCGTTGTAGATCGCAATGATGCCGAAAAAGTTCTATCCAGTGCCGATTTTGTGGCGGTGGCAAGGGCAAGTCTGGCGGATCCTTACTTTGCCACGAAAATTCTTGAGAAAAATACCCCCATAAGACCATGTATCAGGTGCAACCAGGCATGCAGGGATCTTGGACTGGGTGAAGTAAGGTGCACTGTAAACCCGGACACTGGTCTTGAAAATGTACTCAGACCATACAAAACCCACAAGCTCGCGGGTGAAATTGTACTTTCCGGAGGAGGTATAAAAGGAATGGAGGCAGCCATGGAAGCTGCAAAAAACGGACTGAAAGTAACACTCTACGATTCCAACCATAAGCTTGGAGGTCAGCTTCTCTCAATCAGTGATCATAGAAAGATGATTGAGTTCTCAAAACTCATAGACTATTATAAACAATCACTGGAAATTCTCGGCGTTGAGGTGGTATTGGATTCAAAGAATAATTCGGGGTTGATCTGTGATCCGGATACAGTTTATCCAGATCTGCCGGAAAAGGACGAAATATGGGTAGATTCCAACATATACAAGCACCATGACCAGGCCCTTGTATTATCAAGGGATCACAGAGTTTACATGAGCAGGAGGAGTCTCTCAAGCCTTGACAGATCCAGGGTGCTCGAATTCGAAAAACTTGCAGCGGAAAACGGGCTTGAATTTGTCGATCACCGTAAAGAAACATTTGATCTTTCAATAATAGAGAGAAACCAGTACGACATAAGATCAGCAATGGTGTCTGGAAGAGAACTTATACGTAAATATATTGAAAGGAACTCATCTGACTATCTCTAAACTTCTCCCCTGATCTTCCTCTCTCTTCTCTCTCTAACTGCCTTAATATCGGCTTCCTCTTCAGGGGTAAGTTCAAACCGTTCAGTTTTGAGATCACCAAGGAACTGCGCAGGTATTTCTCCAGTCAGAAAAACCTCATCTGTGGCTCTGTAGACCGGTTTATTGTTTGCTATCATCTCTCCCGTTTTAACAGCAAGTATTGATGGGGAATCAATGTGGTATAGCCCGGAGACATACGCCTGCCTGACATCTCTTGATAGATGAACCCATGTTTTGTCAGATGGGCTGATTCCCGTTTCCTTTATGAATTCGTACTCTTCCGGAGTTGTCTGGTAGTACAGTTCTTCAGGAATTCCATCGGTGGGCATATCGTCTATTTCTATTGGTATTGTATGCCCATATGTCGCCCTTATCTCCTCCCTGTCATTGACCTGGTATCTCTGCTTTGGATCAGTTCTGGCAAGGGCTTCAATATGGTAAGGTGTGAGCCATTCAAAAAATCTACGCTGTGCCTTTACAGCCGGAACTATAAGGTAGGTCTTTACCCATCCATGATCATCAAGTTTAATGCCATAGTTTTCAGGGAAATGCCTGAGCATCCCCGCCAGGACTCTTCCCATGGTCTCTATTTCCCTGGGATTCATCAGCAGTTTACCGCTGTTATCGCACACCGGACAGGCTTTTCCACGAAAAGGTCCATCCTGTCTGCAATCTCTTAGCTCAAGCTCCATTTATGACACCTCTTACAGCTTCAGCCACTTCCCTGGCAACAGTTATTTTACTCCATTTTCCGAAAATTGTGTCGGTTATAACAATGTCCTGGGTAATGGATGAAATTTCGTTGTAGGAACCGTTGGCAAAGATTCCATGTATTGCTGACACATATACTTTGTCAGCACCCCTCTCCTTCAACATATTTGTTGCCTTTATGATTGTTCCTCCAGTTGATATCATGTCATCCAGCAGGACAATGTTCTTCCCTGTAACGTCAATATCGGGAACAGTCATTGTTACAGTCCGGGAATCAATTCTCTTCTTGTCAATATTAAATGATTTTGCATTCAGGAAACCAGAAAGTTCTCTGGCCCTTTCAAGTCCCCCATCATCCGGAGATACGACATAGTCAATCTTCTTGTCTGAATAGTAATCCACAAGTGGTTTCACAATCTTGACATTTCTCAGCCCCTTTCGAGAAAATCTGGCTGTCCCAAGATCGTGGATCTCAACAACAATGAGTGAATCACAGAAATTCTCAACGGATTTCAGCATGACCATTGATGATATGGGTTCTCCACTTTTGTAAATCATATGCTGTCTTGCGTATCCGAAATAAGGTATTACTGCAATGACTCTACCCGCTCCATTTTCCTTTGCGGCATTGAGCATAAGAAGGAATTCTATTATTTCAGCATCGTTGCGTGTGTTTCCAACTGCTACGATATCTTCTCCCCTGAAGTCGCCAAGAATCCTTATGTACATCTCTCCGTCAGGAAATCGTTTTCTTTCAATATCAAGGAGATCACATTTGAGCTCAACTGCAATTTTCAGGGAAAGTTCTCTTGATGAAGAGGAGGAAATAATTTTCATTGACCATTGGGAATGTTCTCTCTTTTTAAATTTTTATGGTATACGCTACTGGAAAATTAAAAAAAAATGATGCCTAGGGGATTTCAGACAGTATCTGTGAGGTTCTGCTAACGCCCAGTCTGAATTTTACTGGATCAGGTGGCATCCCTGAAGCTTCAAGCAATGCAAGAGCCTCGGAATAATTCTTAATGCCTCCTGCAACCTTAATTCCTATGTGTGAATTCAGCCTCCTTGCGGTTTCTGCCATGAGCCTGACATTCTCCACTGCTGCACCTGCCTGGTTTCCAAGGGCTTTGGCAAATTCTGATTCAGCAAATCCTGTGCTGGTCTTTATGAAATCAGCCTTAGATCTGCAGATGATCTCATACAGCCTTCTTTTTTCCTCCATATTGGTGTAGGCATCCTCTGTTATGAATTTTATACCAATTCCATGACTATGGGCGGCGTCAACAAGGGCATTAACATCATGTTCAACCTCGCTGAACATTCCGGATCTCACATATCCTGTCTGGACCACAAGGTCAACCTCATCACAACTTCCAGAATAAAGATCAATCAGCTTTTCCCTTCCCTCAGTTGTGTAGGTTCCAAGTGGGAAATCGAGAGTGATGTCCACCTTCACATTTGATTTATGCTCCCTGAGATATTCTCCGGCCTTAGAAGAAAAAATTGGTTCTATGCACACGCTATAAGTCCTGAAATTCATGGCCTCGTCAAGGAGTTTCCGTATATTTTCCCATGTTGCATAGCCTTTCAATGAGCTGTGGTCTATGAGACCGGCAATCTGCGTGGCTGTGTATTTCAATCAGAATCACCTGGTGCTGGCCTCAGATGCAGTTACAAGCTCGTCCCTGAGTTTCATTGCCCTGTCCCATGTATTCTTTCTTATGAGTCCCACATATCCACCGATGAACAGTGCCATGAATATTACAGAGCTGGTAAATCCAACAACAGGTCCATACTTTATGAACAGGACACCCTCAATTATGGCGTTGAAGGCTCCAACCAGGTTCAGTGCTCCATTGTAGAAACCATATACTGTACCGGCTGTTCCTCTTGGTGCAAGATCTATGGCATTCACTGCCCATGAACCAACTGTCAGATTCATGAGACCGGCACCAGTTGCCAGCAGAAGTGCAGTTGGAACAAGCTCTCTGGCTGTTCCAGTGAAATAGGACAGACCGACCATAAGTATCATCAGGCTCATTGGAAGAAGAGATCCAATCCTTCTGGCGTTGACCTTTGTAAATTTCCTCAGCAAGCCATCGTTCAGGGGTCCAGATCCAAAGAAACCTACAATCAGGCCAGTATCCACTGCAGCTGTGTAAAAGCCGCTAGTAGTTACAGAATGTGCAAATTGTATGAACATAAGACCAGGAAGCCAGTAAAGGAAAGTGAACAGTATGTACCCAAAGGAGAGAAATATGAGTAAAGTTCCAATTCCGGCCTGTGTTCCGAAAATCATCTTGAGCGTGTTTTTCCAGATGAGCTTTGCAGGGAGTTTCTTTGTGGATTTCTCTGCGTCAGTCTTTCCTTCGTTAATATATGCAAGTTCTTCTGCGTTGACTCCTTTATGGACATCAGGAGTGTCTCTTACATAGTAGTACCAGATAACCGCAAATAAGAGACCAATTGCTCCGAAAAATATGAAGGGCCCTGGCCATCCAAAGAAATGGTAAATTAACACTCCCAGGGACGCTGCCACAACCGGTCCCACCGCCTGTCCTGCTCCAGCCCAGGTGTACGCTTTAGATTCATCAAATCTGTTGGTCCAGTTCTTTGCTGATTTTGCGTTGACTGGCCAGACCGGTCCTTCTCCAGCACCCATGAAAATTCTCACAACAAGCATGGAAAGAAAATCGAATGTTGCTGCAGTAAGGATCGTAAATACGGACCACACGGCGTAGAATATACCCATGGCTTTCCTGAGGCCAAGTTTATCCACAAGTGATCCGCCCGGGAAATTGAACAGCGCGTAGGCAAGGGACCATGCAAAAAGGATAAGCGAATAGTTGGCAAGTCCACTGCCTCCCAGGGAACCTTTAGCACCATAGTCACTGGGGCTGGCTATCCAGTGAAATGCGTAGGCATATGCCGGTGCAGTTATGGTCCAGATCACTCTGTCAGCATAGTTGAACATTATGGCAATAAACAGCATCAGAGGTATAACCCATCTGACATTGGTTTTCCTGGTCGCAGTTTTAATAAGAGTCGGGTGTTTCTCTTCTTCAGTTACCATTAGACGAATCTAACACTATTCTATATATAAATATTCGTCAATTGATACATTATCATACCATAAATTTATAAATTGATTTATTGAAAATTAGTTTAAAATGGCATTTCAGCATCACGATCCGGAACATGTTCATGGCACACGAAAGGACTTTTCTGGCAAACTTATAAAAGTGAGTTCAGGTTCATAGCTCATGCAAAAAAACAGTTCAGGTGTGAAAGAAAACAAGGTCTGGTTTAATGGAAAGATTGTTCCATATACTGAGGTCAGGGTACCTCTGCTCACGCACTCGCTTCAATACGGTTCAGGCATTTTTGAAGGCATCAGGGCATACAGTGGTGATGAGGGTTCAAATATCTTCCGTCTCAGGGAACATGCTGCCAGATTTCTGATGACTGCAAAAATCTACAACCTGGATCTGGGTTACAGTGTTGACGACATAATCAATGGCATTGTGGAAACTGTAAGGGTAAACAATGCGGGTTCATGCTACATACGGCCATTTGCATTTGTAGATGATGATGCCATAAGCCTGGGCATAGGGAAGAAGAAGGTATCGACAACAGTTTCCGTGATCCCGTATGACAGCATATTTGGTTCCATGAAATCCAGGGGAATAAGGTGTAAGGTATCTTCGTGGCGCAGGATAAATTCCAGTATCCTACCGATTCAGGCAAAAGCCAGCGGCAACTATCTGAACTCCATAATTGCTGCAAATGAGGCTTCAGCATCAGGATTCGATGAAGCAATTCTTCTATCAGAGGGTGGATATGTGGCGGAAGGTACAGGAGAAAACATATTCATCGTAAAAGACGGAACCATTCTTACACCGGGAAAGGATTCTGACATACTTTTAGGAATTACAAGAGAATCTATAATAGAAATCTCCAGGGATATGGGCCTGACCATCATTGAAAGAAGAATTCACAGGGATGAGTTATACACTGCGGATGAAATATTCCTCGCAGGTACTGCTGCTGAAGTGACTCCTGTGATAAATGTTGACGGTTTAAAAGTTGGTGAAGGTAAGACTGGAAAAATAACGGCATCTGTTTCTGACATGTATGATCGGATTGTAAGGGGAAAAGAAAAGAAGTATTCGAAATGGATCACACCGGTATAAAATAGACACATCGAAGGTCATAGAATGAGACTGTTCACTATAACCGGTCCACCTGCCAGTGGAAAAACAACAACTTCAAGGATGATTGCAGAAAGTTTTCACAGGTGTGCATTAATTGAGGGTGATGTCATCTATGACATGATCGTAAGCGGACAGGAACAGCCCTGGTTAAGCGAAAGTCAGGTAAACATGGCATTCAAAAACATAACTGACATTACCTTAAATTTTCTTTTCAATGGATTTGATGTAGTTCTGGACTGGATAGTTATGCCAGATCAAGTGGAGAGTATGGTTAAAAGCATCAATATGAAGGATTTGAAGGTTTACTACATAGTCCTGATGGCGAGTCCCAATACTCTCAAGTTTCGAGACAGAACCAGGAACGGTTCCCTTCTTAAAAGAATAGAGATTCTACACAGGGAATTTGCTGAAACGGCACCAGAACAACACATGATTTACTGTGACAATCTGGATAGCAGCACAGTCGTCAAATCAGTTCTTGAAAACCCCGGTAGGTTTGAAATGGCATTCCGATGAATTCTGGAGAATTTGGAATTTAGGTGAAGTATGAAAAAAAGTGGAAAATCCGAAACAGTAAATGCGGCAGTAAAGCCTGTTGTCAAATGGGCTGGAGGAAAGAGGCAGATTCTCCCCCAGATGCTTTCAAACCTGCCCGAACAATGGAATAGATATTTTGAGCCGTTTGTTGGAGGTGCAGCCATGTTTCTTGCGTTAAGGAATAATCATAGAGCAAAAATGGCAACCATAGGAGACACAAACTCCGAACTTGTAAATCTTTATCTTGAGATCAGGGACAATCCGGAAGGACTGATCAGGCGCATCAGTGCCATGGAATTCATAAACGAAAGACAATCCTACACATCCGCAAGGACTCTATTCAACACCATAAAGGGTGCCGAAGAGAGTAAAACAGAGAGAGCAGCACTATTTCTTTATCTTAATCGCCACTGTTTCAACGGGCTATGGAGGGTAAACAGCAGTGGAAACTTCAATGTTCCAATCGGGAAATACAGGAATCCTTCCATACCAAATCCAGATGAAATCAGGAAATATTCTGGAGCCCTCCAGAATGTGGACATAAGGTGTGGTGATTTTGAATCAACTGTTGCGGGAGTCCAACCAGGAGATTTCGTATACTTTGACCCACCGTACGAACCAGTTTCAAAGACTTCCAGGTTCACATCATATACAAAAACTGGTTTTCCATTTTCCGAACAGCAAAGACTAAGCGATCTGTGCAGGAAACTTGACAGTACGGGAGTTTATTTCATGGTGAGCAATTCGTTTTCTCCTTCCATAATTGAACTTTATGGCGAATTTACAATTAAGAGAATTGAAGCAAGAAGAAGCATCAACAGCGACAGTCACGGGAGAACAGGCATAACTGAACTTCTCATTACCAACTACGTTCATTCCTGAGTTTAACTCCACGGGATGATACAGAATACCTGCATGTTTTTGAGAAGATTTATGAAATACCTGCTATTAAGCACTGATGAGAAAAGAGGATATTGAGGAATCGCAGTCGTACTTCACTACAACAGTGGCACTTGTTACATCGTTGCATGAGGACAGGATCAATGTAATGTCCGCTGAATGGTCAATACGTGTTTCCATTGAACCATTCCTCATGGCGGTATTCGTGGGTTACCAGAGAGGAACGTATGATATGATAAAGAATTCCGGTGAATATGGTTTAAGTTACTGTTCAGATCAGCAGGGAAATCTGGCGCACATTGCAGGTAATTATTCAATAAGGGACCACGATAAATTCGGTATGGCAGAATTCAGGACCTTCAGTGCAAAATACATCAAGGCTCCGCTTATCGAAGGGTCAATATCAAACTTTGAATGCAGGGTTATAGACGAGTTCAAGGTGGGGGATCACGCAGCGTTCATAGGGGAAGTCCTCACTGGTTATTATGATGAAGAGAAGAAACCCCTGGTCTTTCACGGTGGGCATTTCAGGGGCATTGGAAACAGGTTGACCAGAGGTTCGTAGGGTGTAAAATCATTACTGGCTCTTGAGTCGGTCAATAAGTGAACTTGCTTCCCTGCTGGTGAGCTCTTCTATGCTCCCCTTTTTCAATTCCTTCAGGTATCTGGTCGTCTTTACCAGTCCCTTGTCATTTTTCTGCAAATTCCTGATAAAACTGATCTGTTTCTTTGTGGCTGCGTTCCCTTCAGAACCTCCAGAATCGGTACCTTTAAGTTTGGTTAACGTGTCAATCAGTTCTGATGCTTCGCTGAGGGAGAGGAGATTCACGCTTCCTTTTCCCTTTTCGAGAAGGAAATCTTCCGTCGCCTTTATTCTTTCATCAGAATCCTGTAGTCTTGTGAGGAATGTGATCTGCTTGCCCGTGGCAAATGTATCGGTTTCAGCTGTATCTCCCTGAACCTTAATCTTTTTAAGTTCATCAATCAGTTGTGAAGTCTCTTTTATAGAAAGCTCCTCTACATCTCCTTTCTTGTATTCCCTGAGAAACTTGTTTAAAGCTTCTTCCCTTTCGCTGGATGATTCCCGCAATTTCTTGATAAACATCAGCTGATTCTTTGTAGGACCTGTACCTTCCATTTAAATCACTTTACTATTTTACGGACTTTTCATGCCGAGGAGAATAATAAATTATTGCTTCAAAAGGTGTATCAATTGAAAAGGTTCTAACAATGTTCACGAAATTATGGGATTTCCGGTCTATGAAGAATCCGACCCTTGTAAGAGCCATGATAGCCTTTATGCCGGAAACGACAGGAGGCTTAGACATCTAACAGTAGTTCCCACAGGAATGGGTTCTCCATGCCTTTTGAGGCCCCTATATAACCTGAAATTGCATCTTTAATATCACAATGGCTTCTTCCTTTGTGTTCCCATCGGATATGCATCCTGGAAGTGCGGGTACGGTTACTGTATCTCCCTTCCTCTGGGGGTTCAAAGGATTAGGGTATACTCCATTGACAAGCCCCACATAATTGAAGATTAGTTCCTGCAGATTTTGTGTCTTATTGTGGCCCATAAAATAGGGAATAAATTTTAGTAAAGAACGACACTAGCTCTTCGTGTATCTTATATATCTGGATTCCTCGGGGTCCGCTTTAATGAAAGAATCTGAGGATTATGTGCTTTCTAGCATAATCGTTAATGAGAGCAATTGGACTCTGATTGATAATGCTGTAAAGGCAATTAAATTACAACATTTCCCTGCGCTTCCGGATAATGAAGTAGAATTTCACGCTAAAGATATGGAAAACAACACCGGGATTTACAGGAACCTCCCTCATCGGAACATACTAAAAATTTTTGATAGCATCTA
>JAKADT010000054.1 GCA_021820245.1 Thermoplasmata archaeon
TCATGAAAATCCTGATATTTTCGGACATACATGCAAACTTTGAGGCACTTAAGGAATTGTTGGGAAGAGAGAAATTCGATTATTCAATATTTCTGGGGGATGCGGTTGATTACGGACCCCAACCTGCCGAAACACTTGACCTTGTAATGGAAAATAGTGACGTTAGACTTATGGGAAACCACGACAGGGCTGTAGCTTATGATGAAGATTGTAAGTGCGCACTGGAGATGCATGATCTTAGTGAGTACACCAGGGAAAATATATCAAAAATGCTACTTTCGAAGGAAGATATCAATCACCTGAAGAAATTCAGGGAAAACCAGATTATTGAAATTGAGAACCTGAAGATCTATGCTGCACATGCATCACCATACAACAACCTGTACGGGTACCTCTTTTCCACAGAGGCTGAGATGGTATGGAAGGATAAATCACTGAAACAGTACGACTACATAACAGTTGGGCACACCCATTACATGATGATGTACAGGAACAGGATACTCAACCCCGGAAGCTCCGGGCAACCCAGGGATGGCGTATGGATGCCCATGTACATGACATTTGACACTGACGGTCTGGAATACAGATTCAACCGCTTCAGATATGACTATATAAAAACCGTGCACATGCTTGAAGAGATAGTTAATGATGAAAAATTCCTTGCAAAACTTAAGGAATTTTATATCCCCGCATGATCTGAACCGATAAAGTCCAGTGTGAAATAATGGAAAAAACCGAAGAAAGTAAACAGGTGAAGGTTGGATTCATTTACCTGAAGGATGACGATCCCAAAAAATCCACCATGAAAAAACTTGAGAGATTTGGACTGGCAAACATAACGAGACCTGGATCTGCAAGAGGAATGGTACTTCTCACACCATATGCGAAAAAGATGCTTCTTCCCTCTGATTCTGGTTTGATGAAAGACAGGGGAATATGTATCATAGAGGGATCATGGAAAAAACACGAAAGATTTGACAGCATAACCGGTCCCTATGCAAGGTTTCTTCCAAAATTGCTGGCAGTAAATCCCGTCAATTACGGAAAAATTGGGTTGCTTTCCTCTGTGGAGGCACTGGCCTCTGCTCTTTATATCACCGGTTTCCGGGATCAGGCAGGGTATGTTCTTTCAAAATTCAACTGGGGTCTGAACTTTATCCAGGTAAATCTGGAGCCATTAACCCTTTACTCTACAGCATCAACCGAGGACGAGATGAAAACAATGGAAGCTGAGTTTTTCTGACTGTTGCACCTTAACCGGATCTCTCCCATATATTCCCTTTCAATGCGTATGTTCCGGCTGTATATTTTTCCACTATTTCCCCGATACTCTTCCTGAAATTTTCCGGAATGAGAGAGAATTTTTCGCTTTCCCATGGAAGGATATGAATGCCTTCAACATGAGATAGATTTTCTGGAATTGCCTGGCCGGAAAGAGACCGTTTGAGGAAATCCATCTCATCCGGATCAATTCTCATTCTCACCCTTTCAGCCTTTTCAATTATAAGTCTCCCGTCCTCAATACTGTACCCTATTTCTCCTGCCTTTCCTCCTGCATATTTAACAAAGAGCAAGATGCCCATACATTTTGTGCATTCACCGCATGGTATTATTTTTCCATTTCTGTAATGGCATGAGTGGCATGATCGCTGCAGCAGGTAAAGATCATGGTACCTGTGAATCAGCATCTTTTCAACGATTGAACCAAAAATCGGGTAGACTGCACTCCACAGTGATGAGTTTATTCCCTTTGAATGGAGGTATTCCGAGGTCATTCTGTTGAAATCCCATGTCTGATCAAAAACACCGTAATAGTGCTTTATTCCCCTGTAACCTTCCATCTCGCGTGGATCATCCAGTTCATCTCCCAGGAGAAGACCGCTTATGGAATAAGCCTTCAGCAATGGAATGAATGAAAACACATATACGGGAAATGTGAAAAGCTGGATGGGGTAATCATCTGCCCTTCTGTTCACAACTGCGAAATCCAGTATTTTCAATCTCAACTGTGCCCATCTGTAGAACCTGTCTATGTTTGACCAGACTTTCCTGACATTTTTGAAATTGCTGGAATAGTATTCATAAGACGTTTTTGCCGTAAGCCAGTGACCGCCGGATTCATTGAAGAAGAAGGCATAAGTTTCTGCCCCTGATTCTCTCAACATACCGTAAGTCAGAAGGCTTTCCTTGCCTCCAGATGATAGAACTGCCACACTGTTTCCCGGCCTGAATTGAACAGAGCCTTCGTTGTCTTTTCTTAATGGCGCCAGGATATCAGTTGCACCGTTTGCATTTTCCTCAGTTATGTCAGCTTCTGTGGGAAGATATTCTTTCTTTACAAACTCGTATCTCCTCCTGCAGAGCTTGTTCACAAAAACCTCCCTGTTGTTTATTTTCACATATTTTCCAATTATTTCAATATCATTATCAGAAACCGGAAAATCCAGTTCAAGTTTTCCCGTGAAATATGTGAAGTTTATTGCAGCCATTGCAAGCATCATTCCAGCTGCATTTTCATCAACTTCCACCTGGTCCGAATATGTGAAAATAAGTTCAAAACTCTCCTCATTTTCCCCGGTTACAAATGTTATGTTTCCCCTTACAGATCCATCGCCATGCTTCCCGGGTCTGACCCTGATTGAATCAAAGCATCTCACCCTTTCAGTATACTTCAATCAATCACTTACATGGAGCGAGAGGCCAGTTCCCTTGCAACTGAATCCAGTGGTTCCAGTGGGTTGAATACCGGAATTCCATATTTCCCCTGAAGATAGCTTATTGATTCCTTTATCTCTGAGTGATTCATATTTTCACTGTTTATTGATATTGCTATTACCTTCCTGTTTGACAGGTTTTCCAGTATGTTTATGTATTTGTCAAGTGGCGGTATTGGAAATTCCTCAAAGCCATCGAATGCTTTCCTCTTGGGGGCGTGCTGGAGTATTATTGCGTCTGGCCTGCATGCTCCAATAATCTCGAAACTTCCCGGATATGCCGGATGCAGCACAGACCCCTGTCCCTCCAGGAACATGTAGTCAGGTTTCTCCGCAATCCATGCCTCGTGGGTGATCCACTCCAGATTGCCCGGGATGAAATCATTGATCATGGAGTCCACAACAACAGTATACGGGAACCCCTGCATCCATGACGTCTGTCCTGTGCCGATCATTACTGACTTCCTTCCAGACTGATTCATTGCCTGGTTCAGGAATACTGACGTTGTCCTCTTCCCTATTGCACTGTCTGTACCCAGTACCGCAATCTTTGTTGCCTTCACCTCTCTTATGGATCCGGTGAATGGCATCTTCATGTCCCTGAACATCTTCCTGACATCGATTATATCTGTACCGTTACTTCTTGAAAGTGCTGAAAACTCCGGATCATCGCTGATGAACTCATGAAGGCCGCTGACCACGGTCATGCCACTGAGTATTGCATCTCTTATGTATCCCCTGTATTCATCCGGAATGTAACCTCCATCCGTGGCAATTCCAACAATGAAAACCTTTGAACCAAGTGATTTTCCCTCTTCCACTGAACTTATCACAGGAATCCCCTTTGCCTTTCCAGTCAGTATCTGTCCTGCATCCTTTCCGGCGTATCTCGAATCTATGACAGATGTTATGTTGTACCGTTTGCTGTACCTCACAAGCCCGTTTGCAGTCTTCCCGTATGTTGAACTGAAAACCTTCTCTGCAAGCACTACTGCGTTATCCATGATCTATTCCTCCCTGTGAGTATAACCACCACTTCCCCTCTGTAACCAAGTTTTTTCATTACCTTGTCCGCAGCAGCCATTGCTGATGCTGAAGCGGGAAGAACCGAAAGTTTCTCGGTCTTCTCTATAATTCTTGAATAGTCAACCATTTCTGAATCTGAGACGTAAGTTGCAACGCCATTACTTCTGTAAATTGAGTCCAGAGCCTTCTGCCCATCGTAGGAACGAAATGAAACTAGCGGCTCTGACACTGATGTTTCAGTTATCTGTGAAGGATCCAGATCCACAACTTTCCTTCTCCTCTTTTTCCATGAAGCCACTATTGGGTTGCCGTTTGAAGTGCTGGATGCGATGAACCTTGGCAGCCTGCTGATTTCCCCGGTGTGGTACAGCTTCTCAAAACCGGAGAATATTCCGGCAAGAGTTGTTCCATTACCCACTGGTACTGATATGAATTCGGGACTGTGACCCAGCTGAGATGCAATCTCATATGCAATGTTCTCGTAACCAAGAATATCCAGTTCAGCATTTCTTGAACCTGGACTTGAATCATACCAGTTGTCGTCACTGGATCTGTCCCTCATATAGTCAACCAGTTCCTCATACTTGTAAGGCATTTCCAGAATTGTGGAACCGTTGGATCTCATCTCTTCAACCCTTTCACCGGAATAAAATTCAGGGATTGCTATGACCGACTTCAGGCCATGCCTGTTTGCATAATAAGAGATTGATGCCCCATAATTACCGCAGGTTGCCAGTGATATGGTGTCAAACCCCTTTGACTTTGCCCTCAGAACATGCAGCGTCGATATCCTGTCTTTTTGGGTTCCGGTTAAGCTTGCACCCTCGAATTTAATAAAAAGGCCGTTCATCATCAAACGTTTTTCAAGGTTGTGCGCTCTAAAAAAAGGTGTGTTACCAGGAGGTTTTTCCTCTTCAGATATTTCTTCCATTTCATTTCACCCAGGTTTCTAACCTGGTATTATTTCCACTAAGACATTAACAGTATATAAATGTTTTTTATTTAAAAATTAATCTGAAACGTCTTCCCATTCTGGATTACAGCTAAGAAATAATTTTACTATAATATACATATAAGTAGATGTATATTTCATATTTTATATACTTATTATTTCAAGTTCCCTGAGATCTGCAACTTTCTTAATCAGATCTCTCGCTGGTGCTTTTGTACCTTTTTTATCCATGAGAAAACCCTTGCATCCCGGTGTCTTTTCAACTGCCTGCACTATCATTTCCTCCGTTATGGAATCAAGGGCATATTTTGGAATCATGTGCCCCAGATTTATGTCATTTTTAAGAAAGTACTCAGTTATCTTGGGCATATAATGTCCTCCACCAACTCCCACGAATGTGTCAAAATTCCTGTCTTCTCGTTCAAAAATTGCACCTCGTACAGCCTCCAGGGCAACCGGATCAGTCCACTGATTTTCTGTGGTGCCGATCTCAATGTAATAATTCATCTTATTCAGTGAAGGACCATGATGGGTAGCTTCAAACGTAATTTCAAAGTTATCACCACTGAAATTCTCCTTCAGGTATCTCAGCGAGGCTGACATTGCAGATGGGTACGACACTGTGAGCGTACCAGGTTTCCCTCCCAGCAATGCACCTGAGAAATTGCCGGTGGGATGCACTGTGATGGACTTTATATCTGCTTTGGATGAATGGCGTGAGAGAAATATGATGCCCTTTGCCTCCACTCCGTTATCTGGTAGAAACTGTTCAAGGTTATCCAGATAGAGATGTTTTTCATCAAACACAGCAAGAAGAAAATTTCCGTCTACCATTATTTTTTTTGATTCAGATTGCCTGAATGTCTCCTTCTCAAGAATGTAATTGAGGATTGATCTGCTTGCTTCATCTGATTTTGATGCAACTAATAGGTCCGGTAACATGAAACGGTATCACATGAAGATTTAAAAACCAGAATATTGCGCTGGAGAGATCTGAAACCGCAGGTTGAGGATAGGGTTAATTTCTGAATCACGGTAAATCCTCTTCAGACCTTTGTTACTATCATATCGTGATAGATGTTGTCAGCTTTCAGCATGACCCTTTCTCTTCTCTCCCATATATTGGAAAACATTTTCTTCAATGGGCCATCTTCCATTTCCGCTAGAACTTTTTCATAGTTGGCATAAGTTTCAGTTTCAGCTTTTGAGATATACAGCAAGATGTTTTGAAGGCTGTTAGGGTCTATATTCTCTGAATTAAGGAGATGTCCAGTTGATTGTATCCTTAACAATTTCCTCAATGTTTTATTTTCATTATTTATAACATATTTTTTATTTAAAAGGTCATTAATATCCCTGGAAAATTCATTCCTGCTTCTTGCAAATGCATCAAGGAACATCCTTATATTTGACATATTTGTCTCACCGATCAGATCCTCATACTTTTTTGCCCATTTCTCCTCTTCAAGGGCGAGATCCGACAGTTTCTGTCTGATTGAGTTCGTGGATGACATGAATTAGCATATGAACTCATGGTAATAAGATGTTTCCCAGTACAGAATTCCATCAACTTTAATCGAGAAATGGCTGTTTTATTCATGATTAAGTATAATGCTGAACAATATGTCAATAAGTGGAACTCAGTGTAAAGGATTTAAGGTAAATTCAAATACTGTCCCATATGGAACTGGATATTGAAAAAATGGAGAATAATGTGAAAAAATACTGGGAAGATAATGATATCTACGAATTCCATTTGAATCCCCTGGGAAGGGAGAAAAACTTTTCCATAGACACACCTCCTCCCACAGTTTCCGGAAAAATGCATATGGGTCATGCCTTTTCCTATCCTCACCAGGATTTCATAGCGAGATACAAGAGGATGAGAGGGTATTCCGTGTTCTACCCCTGGGGTTTCGACGATAACGGACTTCCTACGGAAAGATACACTGAAAAACTTATGGGTATAAGAGCGGAGAGAGTAAAGCTTGAAGATTTTATAAAGGCGTGTCAGGAAGCAAGCGCTGGATCTGAAAAAGAACTTATGGCAACATGGAGAAACATGGGAATAAGTGCGGATTTCAAGACCCATTATACAACAATGTCCAGTGAATCAAGGAAGATATCGCAGTCCATGTTCATTGATCTTGTAGAGAGAAAAAGGGCTTACCGGGAAGAAGCACCTACAATCAGATGTCCATCATGCCGTACCTCAATTTCACAGATTGAGCTTAAAGATGGAATAATTTCGACCGATTTTGTCTATATAAAATTTGATTTAACCGATGGCGGGAATATAGTTATTGCCACGACCAGGCCGGAGATGCTGAGTGCATGTGTGGCACTTTTCGTCAATGGAACTGATGAGAGATACAGGCAGTTCCTGAACAAGAAAGCCATCGTGCCCATATATGGATACGAGGTCCCCATAATGTCGGATGATGCCATTCAACCCGAAAAGGGAACAGGTGCGGAGATGATGTGCACCTTTGGGGATCAGAACGATCTTGCCCTGTGGAGAAAATACCAGCTTCCACTGAGAACTGTACTGGACAACGCAGGAAGACTGAATGAAGCCTCCGGTTTATTGAAGGGAATGCTGATTCCAGACGCAAGAAAAACGATTGTCACAAAACTCAGGGAACAGGACAGGATTGAAAAAATAGAGAGGATAAAACATTCCGTAAATCTCCATGAAAGATGCGACACCCCCATTGAGATAGGCATAAGCACTCAGTGGTTTGTGAAATATCTTGACCTGAAGGATCAATTTAAAACGAGATCAGATGAGGTTACATGGCTCCCTGAACATATGAAAATAAGGCTTGATAACTGGATCGATGGCCTGAAATGGGACTGGTGCATTTCAAGACAGAGGTTTTACGGTGTGCCATTTCCGGTATGGTACTGCAGAAGCTGCAAAAACATGGTTCTGGCAGATAAAAGCGAACTACCGGTGGATCCAAGAGTGGAATCAGGAGAGAGGAAATGTTCCCACTGCGGATCGGATGAACTTGAACCGGAAAGGGATGTTATGGATACCTGGGCAACCTCTTCCCTCTCACCAAGGCTTGCCATGCTTCCGAAGGGGTACTTCAATGAGCTTTACCCCATGGACATAAGATTCCAGGGACACGATATCATATCTGTATGGGCATTTGTGACCATTGTGAGATCAGAGATTCATGACGGTTCGATCCCATGGAGCAGAATTTTCATCAGCGGTAACGTTTATGATCCTCTTGGCCAGAAGATGAGCAAGAGCAAGGGAAATGTGCTGGAACCATCCAGTTTCATCGAACAGTATGGGGCAGACGCCCTTAGATTCTGGGCTTCAACTTCTGTTCCCGGTGAGGATATAAAGATAAAGGAACAGGATTTTGTCAGGGGAAAGAGAACTGTTATCAAGCTGTACAACGCATTTAAGCTCCTTGAAATAATAAGATCGGACAGGACCTTGAAAAATCTGGAAAAACCTCCTGAAAATATGGCAAACATGTGGATACTGGCAAAACTTAACAGTGTTGTGAAAGAGGTCACTGCCCTGATGGATCAGTACCTATTCTCAAAGGCAAGAACGCAGCTTGACAATTTCTTCTGGAACACCTTCTGTGACAATTATCTTGAGATCATAAAGGGATACGGAAACACGGGCACTGATCAGGCCCTGCTGGATGAGACCATATCAGTCTCCCATCATGTTTTCCTCAACGTGTTGAGAATGTATGCCCCCATAATGCCCTTCATAACAGAGGAGATATATCTTTCATACCCCGAGCATGGAAAGAGCATACACCTGGATTCCTGGCCCTCACTTACAGAAGAACATATATTCAGTGAAACGGAAGAAAAAATGGATTACATAATCGAGATAATAGGAAAGATAAGGAATTTGAAAACTGGCAACAAGATGTCCATGAATGCGCCGGTTGAAAATCTCCTGATCAACGGTAATTCCGCGATTTTGAATGATGGAAAAGATATTATAATGAGGATGATGAAGGTTGGCAACATAACAATTGGTGATTCTCAGGATATTCTCGTTTCCATGATCGAAAAGCAAGAACATAAATAACTTTTTATTTTATTCTTCATGAAAGAATAACCCATGATAAGACCTGATAAAAAGTTGCTTAGGATAGGATCAATCGTTCTTGTTGCAGCAATAGTTCTGCTGGGGACAGGAATTGCACTATACTTTGCAGATACAAGTTCCGCGCTGAATTTCACTGCAACCCCCGGTATACCTTACATGGTGGCACATAAAAACGTTTCATCCGGAACAGAACTGGAATACTCAGTCACGCTGGAAGGCAATGCGAACATTTCGGTTTATGTGCTTTCTCCGGACGGGCTTCATATGGGCACTGAAACCATGAATGCCTCATCAACCCTATCAGAAACTGTTGTTTCCAACACCTCAGGAAACTGGTCTCTGGTTATACTCAATCATGGAGATAAAAATGCTCTCCTTTCGGCAACTTTTTCCGACCTTAACTTCGAAATGATCTTCCTCATTGTATTTGGAATTGTACTGATACCTTCTGGACTTGTCTTGATTTACATATACTTCTATTCAAGAAAAATGGAAAGGAGAAGGGAAAGATTCAGAAATTTGAACTGAAAATCAGAGTATGGGAAGATACCTGTCAATTTCCCATTTTGTAACATATGATCTGAAAGCGTCCCATTCCTTCTGTTTCACAGTGATGAAGTTTTCATATATGTGTTCACCGAGTATGTCCTTCATTAATTTGCTGTTCCTGAAATGATGCAGTGCCTCCCCCAGACTCTCCGGCATAGACAGTATTCCAGACTCCTCTCTCTCCTGGGGGGTCATGTGGAATATATCCTTCTCCACTGGTTCCGGTGCTTCAAGTTTCCTGTTTACACCTTCCAGACCCATTCCGAGAATGACTGCAAACTGCAGATATGGATTTCCAGCCGAATCGGAACATCTCAATTCCATTCTTTTTCTCATTCCCTCACCCGCCGGGACTCTTATGAGGGCAGATCTGTTCTTGTTTGCCCATGAGATATATACAGGTGCCTCGTAACCCGGAATGAGACGTTTATATGAATTTACCCAGGAGGCAAGTATTGCGGACCCCTGGTTTATGTTTTTAAGTACTCCGGCCATGTAATGCATTCCAAGATCGCTTATTCCGTATTTTGATCTCTTTTCATAGAAAAGATTCTCCTTTTCTCCTGTAGACATTATGCTCTGGTGCACATGCATTCCGGAACCGTTTACGCCGTTAACAGGTTTTGGCATGAATGTTGCATAAAGACCGTGATTCTGGGCTGCATTTTTTATTATGTTCTTGAGCATTGCCACCCTGTCCGCCATAACAAGGGCCTGAGCGTATCTTAAATCAATTTCATGCTGACCATATGCGACTTCATGATGGGCTGCTTCAGGATGATATCCCAGATCATAGAGTGTTTTCAGTATATCCTGTCTTATTTCACTTGCTGTGTCCAGTGGGGTGTTGTCGAAGTATCCACCATAATCGCTTGGAATATTGGTTGGATTTCCGTTGCTGTCCCTCTTGAATATGAAAAATTCGAACTCCGGTCCCACGTAGAAATCCATGCCATTTTTATGGAGTTTTTCAAGCTGCTTTTCAAGGACGTATCTTGGATCTCCGGGGAACCTCTCCCCATCTGGTGTATGAACCTGGCATATAAACCTTGCAACGGTGTAATTTTTTCCTTTTTCTGGAAGAACTGTGTAGCTTGAAAGATCTGGAACTGCCCTCATATCGGATTCCTCGATCTGTGCATAACCCGCCACGGAACTCCCATCAAACACAACGCCCTCTTCAAGTGCACTCTCAAACCTGTTTTTTGGAACTGTCAGTGTCTTGACAGACCCCACTATATCTGTGAACTGAAGTTGCAAAAAATCAACGTTATCCTTCTCCAGCCTAGTAAGGTATTGTTTAACATCCTCTTGCATGTTAAGTGATCATCAGCCCATATTAAATAACTTTAGTATGGTTATTACGACTAATTGACGTTGTTCCAGTAATCTGTCT
>JAKADT010000055.1 GCA_021820245.1 Thermoplasmata archaeon
TAGTTTCGGTATACATGACTGCATCAGTTTACCTGGAATACAGGAGAAACGGGCCAAAAAACATAGAGGAGATTCTCAAACCCGGTGTATTCCCACTATCCGTGCTTGGTGCGGTAATTCTCGTAATGGGGTTTTATGGGGAAATGACATGGCCGCTGCCAGGAAGCTATAACATTCTGTTCTTCGACCCATACATGTTTATTGGCATTATACTGGTTATGATGGCATTGGCAATTGGGTACAGGCAAAAACTTCAGTATGTGGGCATTCTGGCATTCTTTGCTGGTATAATCGCGATTTACTATGGAGCAAATGCATACATAGACAAAATGACCTCGAGTCCAATAGCTATGCTTGGACTTTACATAGCGTTCGGTTTAACGGGTGTATTGACGTTCCCGACAACTCTGATATACGATATGCTTCCCGGAAGGGAAAAAGTATCAAAGGGGTGGACGGTCATACTTGTACTGTTCTGGATTGGTCTGATAGTGTCTGCAGTGCTTGCAGCATTAACCGCCATAAAAGCAGTCCCTCAACATCTGCTTGTCCCTCCATAATTTATCAAATTTTTTTTTAAAAACACAGTATTTCTCCATTTTTTTACAATATAAGAAATCAATTTGTTTTATATGTTTAAATTGCATTGAGTTTCAAATTATCTGGGAAAATAGAAATGGACAAATGCGGACTCTGTGGAAAGGATCTTGGGGAAGATAAATATCTTCTAGGAAATGAACATTATCATTACATTTGTGGTTATGAAACTGCACGCGAACTTAAAGAAGCAGCTGTAAATTATGCATTCAAGATGAATAGTTTTGTTGCTCTTGGAATATCCCTTGTGAACAGAGAGTTTCTACTGAATCTTTTTTCAAACAATTTCAGGGAAAATGAAACAATAACTTCGGAATTCAACATGGGATTGTGGAGAACAAATTCACCCAGCATAATCATGACTCCTCCCGAAACACCCAAATCAACCAAAATAAGACCTGTACAGGGAGGTGTATCAGTGGGAAATGTAAATTTTCCTGTTGCTGGGACAATAGGAGGGGTTGTGATCATCAATAACGAGTTTTATATATTATCGTCAGGGAGAGCGCTTGCTCCTGAGAATTTTGAACTGAGGGATGAAGTCTCCCAGGATGCTTTCTTCGACGGAGGCAATGAAAAGGATGTCATTGGCTTCTTGAGTTCAACTGCACTTCCTGTGAAAGGAAATTCAAATACGATGGACTGTGCGGTGGCACTTGTTTACGAAGATGTTGGTGTGGCTGGAAGGATAGTGAGGATTGGGAATCTTGGTAGAACGGCTGAACCAATGCTGGGTATGAGGGTAATGAAAAGAGGAAGGACAACTGACACCACATATGGCATAATAATATGCACGGACGCAACAGTATCAGTGATATATCCACATGGTGAGTATATATTTCGTGACCAGATCATTGTTGCTTCCGAGAAATCACATTTTGCTCTTTCCGGGGACGAAGGTTCATTTGTCCTTGACGGGAATAAGAATGTCCTTGGAATCATTCTGGCCTCTTCAAGCGATATAACTGTTGTTTCGCCAATAGATCCAGTTCTTGAGAGGTTTGGTGCTAGGCTGTTAAGACGTTAATGTGAAAAATTTCACCAGGCAGGAATGACAGAAACATGAATTTTTTGTAATGACAATTATTGTTCATACGGACTCAAATCAGCCCATAGTATGTGATGATGAAATAAAACTGGAAATATCAATTTCAGCATATCCTGAGTTTAGTGGCAGCCATTGGATCACACTGATCAAGACTGAAGTCCAACTTTAAGCTATTTTAAAAGATCTTTTGTTCAGCAGTGCACACTGTACATCGCTTTATCTGTCCGGTTTAACCGGGAACCTATTCAAAGACTGAATTCAGATCGGGTATGCGGGCGTTGTGGTCGAACTCTGCCAGTGTTTTGCCTATTGCATTAAGCGCCTTGAAGATGTCTTCCCTGCTGACCCAGCCCATATGTCCAATCCTGAAATATCTTCCTTTCAGTTCTGGATGCACACCAGCTGCAAATTCCACACCATGCTTCAGTGCGGTTTTAACAAACTGGTCTGAGTCTATATCCTCAAGCAAAACTCCTGTGACGGTGTTGCTCTCATAACCATCCTGTGCCACAATTGCAAGCCCCATGGACTTTATCCCCTTCCTGAGGGCTTTAGCAAGTTCAGCGTGTCTTTCAGATCTCTTTTCCATGGTTTCTTCAATAATTCTTGAGAAGGCGTTCCTGAGTGAAAAAACAACACTTATGGGTGGAGTGGCAAAATAACCACCTCTGCCTTCAAATGAACTTTCCATTACGGGTTTCCAGTTCTCGAGGTTTGTCACATAACCAGCGATGTTACCTTCTGTATATTTCTGGAACATATCCTTCTTAACCACGAGCAGCCCGGCTCCAGGAGGGGCACCTATGGCCTTCTGTGAGGCCGTTATAAATATGTCAACTTTCCATGTGGAAGTCCTTACCATCTCACCAGCCACGCTGGCTACTCCGTCAACAACAACAATATCGCAGTGGTCCCTGAAAATACCTGCATATTTCTCAATTGGGAACCTTACTCCCGTGCTTGTTTCCACATGAGTTGAAATGATCATTTTGTAATGCCTGTTGCTGAGAGCGTTCATTATCTCATCTTGCGAAACACAGAAACCAGCCCTTGCTTTTAATAAGGTCAGATCGACATCGTATCTGCTGAAGATTCCTTCCCAGCGGTTTCCAAAGACACCATTGCTTATCACAAGAATCCTGTCATTTTTCTGCAGAAAGGTCGTGACAGATTCCATGGCAGTTGTTCCACTTCCGGGGATAATGAATGGAATATAGTCTTCGTTGGCACCCATTACATAAATGAGACCTTTAAGCGCATCACTCATTGCTGACCTGAATTTTTCAGAGGCAAAACCCTGATCCGGAGAGACACCGGCCAGCTGAACTTCATAATCACCTATGGAGGGGCCAACATGCATTAATGTAGTTTTAACCATGAATGAACATATATCTCACATATTTACGGTATGCGGAATCTCGAATGACAAGTATATATACGGGGCTTATGATATGGTTTGAATGGTTCAGGTCAAGCTCAAGGGCAGGATAGAGAGCCTTTATAAAGTTAGAACTGTTTTTGCCTTTGCCCTCGTAATAACATTCCTGACCAGTAACCAGTACATAAAATTCTATAGACTTCCAGATGTTTCTGCAAGGTTTGTTTTGTTCTTTTCACAGACTTCGCTTCTGGGTGTATATGCAAGCCTGATTGGTCTTCTACTTGCAGCATATGCAGTACTCATAACCATGATTCCCAACTTCTCTTCCGACAGTCTGAAACAGCCAATATTCGGGCAGGTGAACAGGCTCTTCCTTTACACCATACTGAATGGGATAATACTCATGATAATCGATTTCACAAATGGAATAATCCCGGATAACAGCATTCCCCTATTCCTGGACATTGAAATTTTCTTCTTCATATCTCTACTCGCCGGGCTTATTTTCTGCGTGCTGGCTCTTTCAGACCTCTTCGGAATCGTCAGACGCAGGGGAGAACGATAAATACCTGATTTAGCAATAGTGATCCGAGATTATTTTCCTGACAGAGTGATGAATTCCATGGGAAATTCCTGATGGAGATCCTGCAACGACCGAACAATAGATCGAATCAACCCCTGCTTAACCTTGCGTGTATGCCGGCATTATCTTCTCTACCATGTAGATTCAGGGAAGGTGACCGGGAAGTTGCTCTCGATGAAACCGAATCAATATATGGAAAGAATATCCCGCCATTGCAGGTGAAACCATAAGAGTTAACCGAGAGAGTGTGTGGCTGGAATTCACTGTACAGTCCTTGGATCAAAACCGGAGTACTTTTCCACAAGATATTGGAAATCACCCCTACTGCAGACAGGACACTGAGGATTTCTGGCAGATCTGATTTTTTCCAGATTCATGTTCCATGCATCAATAAAATGAATATCACCTGGAACATTATCTCCTTTGAGAATTCGCAATCCAAGGGCATATGCCAGGGATGCAACCGTTGAAGGAACAGAGTTCAGCACACCTATCTGCGAGCAGGTCTGTTGAGGTCCTGCATTTTCTGGCATGAAACACTCATAACATGACGTCTTACCTGGAATAATCGCCTTAAATTCACCGTATGTTTCAATGGCAGAGGAAAATACCCATGGTGTTTCTGTTTTTACGCATATGTCGTTTATTATCCGCCTGGTTGTGATGTTATCCGTCCCATCGTAAATGAGATCAAAATCATTTACTCTTGACAGTGCAAAATCTGAATCAAAGACAGCATCATATGGCGTTACGTCTACTTGAGGGTTTACCTCCTTAAGGTATTTCACTGCAGCTATAACTTTTTTCTCCCCTACATCATGGATTGAATACTGTTGTCTCTGTATGTTTGACAGGCTCACGATATCTGGATCAACAAGTGCCAGAGTGGATATACCAGCACCTGCAAAAAGTCTTGCAGCGGCGCTTCCTGTTCCGCCCATACCGACTATCATAACCTTACTGTCTGAAATTCTTTGCAGATCAGCCTGTGAGAATCGGCTCAACACGAGGTGCCTCGCATGATATAAGAAGTCCATAAGGTGTAATTTCAATTAACTTATAGGCTTAACTCATTACCTTCAGCATTTTTATTTCGGAAGGAAAACATCATCATGTATTTCATAAGACCCGTATTTTTCCTTCAGTACTTTCAGGGCACCGTTTTGATAAGCTTTCTTCATTGTATCAATGAATTCCTGTTTCTGTTCCCTGGTAACCACCACGTAGTAAGTTTCCCTATAAACAGGTTTGAATCCCAGGTTGTACTTTGATGCCGTATGACGATTTCCTAAGCCAATTGAGATATCGCCGGATCTTACGGCCAGTGCTATGCTCCTGAGATCCCCATAGTCAACCGTTGAAAAACCAGGAGGACGGGCGGCAGAAGGAATGGATTCAATACACTTTTCAATGGATTCCTGTGGATATATACCATTACCGGGAATTCCCACCACAATCTCATTCTTATGGTCAAAATCATCTGATATTATAGGATCCCCGTTTCTGAAAACTAACCCTGTTTCTGAGGAGAATATCTTGAAAAATGAGTATTTATCCTTATTCTTAAAGGGAGGCTTTCTTCCGGCTTTTACCATGATTCCCATGAGCGGTGCATAACCCTCCTCGAGGCATCTCATGCCATCTTCTATGGATGTCCTGTACATAGACACCGGATTGCCAGATATGCTGAAGATCGTGTCCATAAGTGGGTCGGTAAGACCCACAAACACGGCCCATAAAAAGTCCTGTTCCCCTTCAATTGTAGTTATTGTTACTGTGTCACCGGGAAAGAGACGATCACTCTTCGCAACTACTTCTCCGATTGCATCACTCCTGAGAAGTCTGGAAATTGATCCGGATTCCCCATCTATGGGGAAAGCGTATATGCTATCGTAAATATACAGCACGACCGGTATAAAATTAGTGCCGCCTTTCCTGGCACTGATTCCCATTGCAAGCTGCACGTCAGTTTCCGTCAATATTGGCTGAACATGCGCCATTCCAAGAAGTTTATACAGGAATATCTGTGTGAAAGCTATGTAAGAGGATAGTGGGAATCCGGGAAGTCCTATGAGGATCTTTTTTCCATTGAGGGCAAAGAAGGTGGGCTTTCCGGGCTTCATGTCTATTCCATGAAAGATCACGCCCGGATTGTAGGAGGCTGCAATTCTTCCAATATAATCCTTTTCCCCAGCCGAGGATCCGCCTGTCGTTATGACAACATCATTCTCACTGAATGCTTTTTCCAGGATGTTCCTGGTGTCCTCTTCACTGTCAGGAACTATCCCGTAAAAAACTGTATTGAAAAAATGATACTTTCCCAGGATTGTCCTGAGTACTGCGGCATTCCCTTCGTACGTCTGACCTGGTTGCAGTTCATTCCCCGGCATTATCAGCTCATTTCCCGAAGAAATAATACCGATCCTGACTTTGCGGAATACTGTAATCTTTTCGATTCCAAGTACTGCAAGTGCGCCCATTTCCTTCTCCGTAATTTTTGAGTACTGCCTGATAATGAGGTCATCCTTAAGAACATCAGATCCGGCCAGGGCTATATTGCTGAACTTCGGAGGTTTCCCCTTAAAAATAACCTTATTGCCCTTTACAGTCACGTCTTCAATCTTGAATACCGCATCGTAACCTTTTGGGACTATTGATCCTGTGGAAATCCTTACACATGTATTTTCACCAAATTCGGCAGGAGTGGTAATGCCAATCTCCACAGTTCCGCCTATATCCAGTGTCGTGGTGCTCTGCCCGCCATGAGTTTTAAATTCCGCTGTCCTCACTGCAAAACCATCAACTTCAGACCGGTTGAAAGGAGGGTTGTCCATTGGAGAATACACATCTTCGGCACATACCCTTTCAAATGCATCTACTGTAGCAACAACCTCCTTATCCTCGATGACTTTCATGTATTTTGAGATCTTTTCACCGGCTTCTTTGACGCTTATGAGTTTACTGGATGAATACAACAATTACCACCTTCCTACGTGCGTTTCCACAGAATCTCCCCTGCTGAATGTGAAAACACCTTCCTCTAAAAGAATATATGCATTGCTCTTCAGGAGAATAGATATCATTCCCGAAATCTTTCCTTTAAAGGGTTTTACAAGACAACCAGTTTCAGTGTGTTCTACTCTGGCGGGAACAATCGAAGTGTATTTCCCACTACTCTGGAGATCTGATTCAAGCGTGCCCCATTCTATTCTGTCCGGGTTATGGCCTGTCATGATCTTTACCATCATGTCCATAAAAGGTGTAACCGAAAGCAGAGCAGCCACAGGAAGACCGGACACGGAGAACACAGGGATTCCGTCAAGGTTGTAAAGAGAGATAGTTTTTCCAGGCTTTATCTGCACACCATGGAATACTTCATTGGAGATTCCGGTTAAAGATGCATGCACCAGATCAAGATCACTGCTCCCACTGCCCCCCGTAATGAGTATAATGTGGGATTTTGTCTTGCATCCAAGAATCTTTGACCTGATCTCTTTCACATCGTCCCGGCATATGCCCTCATAAAATCCATCCATGAAGCCCGTGTTGAGCCAGTTAACGAGAAGGGGCTGGGTTGAATTTGGGTTAGGTCCATGGACGTTAAAATCATTGAGTTCGTTTCCGGTAGAAATGACTGAAGCCCGTATTCTTTCCATAACAACAATCGAACCGGTCATGCACTGGGAAAGTGCTGATATGTGGGCGGGTTGGATAATTTCTCCCTTTTTCAGAAACATGTCCCCTGCATTGAAGTCCTCTCCCACGTCGATCACATTTTCCCCTTTTTTAAAGACCCGGTCTATAAGTATTCTACGGTCACCCCTTGAAACATCCTCATATTTTACCACACAGTCAGCGTTTTCTGGCATCTCGCCTCCCGTGAATATCTCAACACATTCCTCATGGGAACTCAGTACAACCGAGGAACTACCGGCTGTTATCCTTCCCGTGATTCTCAATTCCAATGGCAGTACAGTACTTGTGTGAAAAATTTCAGAATTTATGGCATATCCATCCATAGCACTCTTTCTGAAGGATGGGTAATCTACTTTAGAAAACACATTTTCCCCTGAGATCATTCCACACGATTTTTCTATGGGAATCTCTTCATATCTTAATTTGTTCCATGCAGTTTTTATCAAGGACTTCATGGCGGTTTCAAAAGAAACATTGGTTCTATTTTCGGAGGATTCAGTCGACTTGTTACCTGAGTTGAAAAAATCATAGAGTTTCCGGAGTTTTGCAAGATCCTGCGGATAATCCAGATCCTCAAGCATTCTCCCGTCATCCAGTTCAACAAGCTCAATATCATCTTTGTGGGTTTCAAAGAGCTTCCTTCCTCCCATATCTCCAGTCAGTTCCATAAAATCGCTGAAATATTTTCTTGAGAAAATTGCCGGATTGCGGATCTCATCATCACACAATGTCGCTGCAATCCCCTTCCCGGACGATTCAAATTTAACCATGACTCTTTCGAGATGGGAAACTGAAACAAGGGGCTGGTCACCTGGAAGCATCATGATTCCATCAATATTACCAGGAAGGGCTTTTATACCTATTTTTATGGATCCGGACATCCCTCTCTCAGGATGTGGGTTCTCCAGTATTGTGAACCCGTTTCGGACTATCCTTTTCAGATCCTCATCGTCCTGCCTTACCACTATATACTTCTTCTCAAATGGAAGATTCGAGACTTTTTCCATCAGAATATCTATAACTTTTCTACCATGAATATCCTGAGTCAGTTTAGGTTCCCCAAAACGACTAGATAACCCGGCCGCGTATATCACCAGGGATATTCTCCTCATCTGATTTCCCTCACATTGCTTCAAGCGATTTCTTAAATTCCCCTATTATATTCAAAGCATACTTTTCAGCCTGACTCTTGATTATTCTTGAACCAAGTGTTGCAAGTGTTCCCCTTATGTTGAGGTTCAGGATCCATTTTACCTCAGTCCCATTATTCTGCGGCAAATGAATCACGGTTATGGTAAAATCCACTGACCCCCCTTTACCAGACCCTGCACCTGTTATCCTTACTGAATCTTCCTTAATCTCCTGCAGGGAAATTCTTATGTCAAACTTACCCTTTATGAATGAAACGCCGGCTTTTGCCCTGAATTTGGCATTGGTGCTGTCTACTATTTCCTGAGATTCCTTGTCAGGCATTATTGTAAGGATATTTGAAATATCCGACAGAAACGCAGCAACATCTGAATCACTTTTCTCAACTGTAAAAGTTCCGTCCAGGTCCATGAAACAAAAATACTGGCACTGTAAAAAATATTGCTATCGAATCTACTTTAAACGATGAGATGAGTGACGGGCCATCAGGCAACGTTTCATTAAGATACGAAATTCGTATTCAATTTCCGTTAATTAATAATAACCTATTTCAGCGCATTTCTTAACAATCAAACTAAAAAGGTTAAATTAGGTCCAAGAGATTAACCACAGTCTTGTAAGAAAGACAAGAGTGATAGTAATGGTGGAAGATTTAGACCCGTTTGATATAGCATTGAAACAGCTGAACAAGGCTGCAAAAATTATAAATCTGGACAGGCAGGCTCTTGAGTTGTTAAGCGCACCCATGAAGATCCTTCAGGTGAGCATACCCGTTAAGATGGATAACGGAGAAACAAAAGTTTTTACAGGTTTCAGGGTACGGTACAACACTGCGCGGGGACCGGCAAAGGGAGGAATAAGATTTCACCCGGATGAGACACTTTCAACAGTGAAGGCTCTCTCCGCATGGATGACATGGAAAACTGCCATAACGAACCTTCCAATGGGCGGAGCAAAGGGCGGTATTATCTGTGATCCTAAAAAGTTGAGCACAGGAGAACTGGAAAGGTTGAGCAGAGGATATATAAGGGCGATTTACGAATTCATTGGCCCGGAAATCGACGTCCCAGCTCCTGATGTTTATACAACACCGCAGATAATGGCGTGGATGATGGATGAATATGAGACCATTGCAAGGCATTCAGCTCCTGGCATCATAACTGGCAAACCCATTGAGGTACTTGGCTCACTTGGAAGAGGAGATGCCACAGCAAGGGGAGGTTTTTATGTGCTCAGAGAGGCAGCCAAGAAGATGGGAATGGATCTGTCGAAAGCAACAATTGCCATACAGGGCTTTGGAAATGCCGGCCAGTTTGCTCACAAACTTGTAAAGGAACTGTTCGGGTCAAAGGTAGTTGCAATTTCTGATACGAAAACAGGGATATATTCAGAAAATGGAATAGATTTTGATAAGCTTCTGGAATACAAAAAGAAGACAGGTTCAGTGAAGGATTTCCCTGGCACCAAGAACATAACCAACTCTGAGCTTCTTGAGCTCAAGGTTGATGTACTGATTCCTGCTGCAATTGAGAACCAGCTGACCTCAGCAAATGCCGCCAGGGTAAAGGCAAAGGTAATACTGGAACTGGCCAACGGACCGACCACACCAGACGCAGATGAGATATTCTATAAGAATAAGGTGCTCCTTCTGCCTGATTTCCTTTCCAATGCAGGTGGTGTGACAGTTTCGTATTTCGAATGGGTCCAGAACCAGACTGGAGACTACTGGACTGAGAAAGAGGTTTACGAGAGACTGGATAAGAAAATGACACAGGCCACTTATGACGTGCTGAACGCATCGGAAAAATACAAGATTGATCCGAGAACTGCCGCGTACACGGTATCAATAAAAAGAGTGGCGGATGCCATGAAACTAAGGGGAATGTACTGACATTCTCCTTTTTTTATTTTTCTGAAACAGAAAATAGCGGAAATAATTATTATTACAAAAAATATACCCAACACAGGCGGGTATAGTGTAGTGGTTATCACAGGGGCTTCCCAAGCCCTTAACTCGGGTTCAAATCCCGGTACCCGCATAAATATATAACACTGTGAATTTAATACCCAGAGAATTTTTTTAGAATTCATTCTCAATGTTATGGACCTTCAGAACGGTCAACCTGAACCCAACTTTCAAAATGACACCCGTTCAGTTAAACACGCAATTAATGAAACACCGTTATTCCCATTGTATTTAGAGATCATTATGAATGCCAAACCACTTTTCGAGTGCATTTGTGAATTGTAAAATTAGATTTTTAGAATCGT
>JAKADT010000056.1:0-8987 GCA_021820245.1 Thermoplasmata archaeon
TTTATTAAAAAGAAATCAATCATTTTCTGTAAAGATCAAGTATCTCCTTGAACCTGTCTGCGTTTTCAGAATAAAATTCACGGGCCGGGGCAAGGAGTTCAACCAGATATTCCGAAACTGCCGCTTTGAGATCCATGGGATGTATTTTATTCTCGAGATACATGGAAGCGAATTCATCCCAGTTTTTCACGCTGAATGGACCACCTTTTTTTTCAGGTCTCTGTATTGTCAGGGGTTTACCGGAGAATGGAAAGAATATCTCCCGGACAATTGAGGTGACAGGATTCCCTTCAATTTCTCCCATTGGGCAGAAAGCATTTCTCAATTTTCTTCTTATCTCTTCCGCTGAATCAGAAAGGAATAGTGCTGAATCCGGATCGCTTTTTGACATTTTTTTGAATGAATCCATCCTTCCTGATCCAAGGAGACTTCCCAGCAGGGGTCCATGAAGCGAAACAACCTTTTTCAGTCCCATTTTTTCCTGAATGTCACGGGCAAGCATATGTGCATGCCGCTGATCCATCCCTCCAACCGCTATGTCAAGACCCATATAGATGATGTCCGTGACCTGCATCAGTGGATAGATGTATTTGCTGAAATCGCTGTCAGCGTCATCTTCAGTTCTTCCCATTATCGGGAGAGATCTTCTAAGTCTTGAGAGGTTTGCATTTTTGGCTACATTGAGAAGTGTTTCCCAGTAACTCTCATCCTTTACAACGTCCGAAGCCCAGACAAATTCAACTTCACGGGAAAGTCCCATGGCAGTCAGGCATCCTTTCAGCATTTCTCCGCTGAGTCTGATGAGCCTCATGTCACCGCCCAATTTGTCGTTTATCCTGGCATGCCAGTCAGCCAGAAGAATCACCATATGAACTCCGGCTGCAACAAGATCGTTAATCTTTTCCTTCCATATTATTGCGGTTCCAAGGTGTGGAATTCCCGACGGTTCAAAGCCTATATAACCTTTGCTTTTCGACAGATCAAGCCTGGCGAGATCATCATGTGTTACAATTTCGACCATATTTCTTTCCACAAGATCAATACTGTCCATTATAAACGTAAATAATAAGGGTGTTATTAAACAATTTTTAACACCTGATAACAATACTTTTGGAACTGTGGTGCTTAAGATTCAGGGAATCCGGTGCAGGAAGCGGTTAAATTCACAAAAGTGTATGTACAACAAGCATCAGGATCAGAACCATTGTAACTGTGAGTATGCCAGATGTAATCACTTTTATTATTTGAAAACTTGTGGAATAACTGTTGTTTGTGGGATAGTGGAATTCATGCCTCCGGTAGACCTGCTGAGGTTTCCTGTAACCAGAAAGAATCCAGGCAGTGTCACGAACTCGGTAACCTGAGGTTCCTTTTCTGGCATCTTTCCTTCTATTGTGTTCCATTCATTTCACCTTCAATTTTATGTATGACTATGGGCATGTATGGGCCTTCCTGTGAGATCCATATCTTCTTTTCCCTGCAGAGGAAAAGGCAGTAAATGAGGGAAACAAAACTCTCAAGCTTTGAAGCTGAGAAATACGTGTCCAGGTAAAACTCACTCTCGGGAATGGATTGGATTTTTTCATAAAGTTCCTTTATCTCTTTTTCAGGTTCCTCTCCGTGAAGTTCATTCACTATGTCTTCCATCACGGAAAGAGAAACTGTCCCTTCATTTTTCTGTTCCTTACTTGTGTTTTCTCTCCTCCTGTAAGCGGTTTTCACGTATTCAAGGAGCTCAACGAGAAGTACTTTACTCTTATGATCAGATCTCACCGGGAGATCAAGAGGAAGAATGGCATCCCTGAAATTATTGAAAACGACCGGATCAGCATTTTCAATCTCCGTAGAACCCACGTTTTCCTGTTCAGTGACCTCGAATGATTCCTCTTCTTGGATTGCCCTCTTCTTAACCGAGATCTCGCTTTTTTCCATGAGCACATGCCATGCCAGGGTCAGTACATAACCGGCGGTTCCAAAATCGCTGAATTCTTCATTAATCAGGCTTTCAAAAATAGCAGAAAAGGCAGTTATGTTCACTGACCATGGGTCAACAAGACCTTCCCTGCACATCTCAAATATCCTGGCAACGGATCTGTAGAAAGGATCCGAATACTCAACTCCATGATCCATCTCCTCAAGTATATCCTTATAAATTCCCACGTCGGAATCAAGCAGTGTCCCCTGTGTGACTATGCTCTTCAGAATCTCATAGTTGTCCATCAGAAAGCCTCCGTCTCGTCGTTGAGTGTCTTCTCAAAAACCTCAGAATTCTCATCGTCAAAGCTGGTAACTCCTATGACATGATCTGCGTACTTCAGCATTGCCTTTCTGAGAGAGACAACCAGAATCTGCGAAGTCTTTGAGTTCTGCATGAACAGGCCACCAGTTCTCTCTGCGTTAGCACCGTCAAGGAACATATCTACCTCATCCAGGTAATAAATGGGTGATGGTTTTATTCTCTGTACTGCCATGATGAATGCAAGTGCCGTGAGGCTTTTCTCTCCCCCAGACAGCGCGTCAAGTTTGCTGAAGTTAGTTCCTTTTGGTCTTGCCCTTATATGCACTTCAGAATTCAGCGGATCATTTTCATCACTGAGAATAAGCTGTGCTTCTCCTCCCCCTGAGAGGTTATAATATATGCTGTTCATATCAGTTCTAAGTGAATAATACAGTTTCAGGAACGCCTTCTTTTTTTCTTCATTAAGCCTCTGCATAAGTTCCTCAAGCGATCTCTTCTCATCCTTCAGTTTGTCAATTTCATCAACAAGTGCCTTGAACTCATCCGTGATCAGTGCATATTCCTCGATTGCCTTCTGGTTTATGGATCCAAGTGCATTAATTTCTGAGGAAAGAGTTTCAATACCCCTTTTCAGTTCGTTACTGCCAGTTCTTTCGGTAATAACATCCCCTCCAAGATCAATCATTTCCTGTTCCTTTTCACGGGTTCTTGACGAATTGGTGTCAAGTTTTGCATTGAGGCTTATGACAATTCCTTTCTGGGTTGACAGATCGGCATCCAGCTTTCTGATTTCTTCAACATGCAGATCTATCTCTTTCTGCATGGACTGCAATTTTTCGTTAAACTCCTTTGATCTCGAATCGAGCTGGCTTTCCAGCATCCTTAACTTTTGCAGATCGGCATCACTTTCGGCATACTCTTTTTTTATCTGCCTGATGATTTTAGCATCTTCCTCAACTCTGGCCTTGAGCATATTTATGGAATCGGAATAGTTTTTCTCCCTTTCAGTCTGCGTGGCAAATTCCATTTCTATGTGATTCTTCTGTTCATTCAATGTGGCCTCTTCCATCTTGATCTGGGTTATATCGCGCTCTATCCTCCCCTGAAGTTCCATTGTTTCCGGAGATAGTTCGCGCATTTTCTCAAGTATGGATCTTTTGTCACTCTCCAGTCTTTCTACATTTTTAACAAGAACAGAACGTTGTTTTTCAAGTTCAGAGAGTTCATTCTCTTTGAGTTTAAGGCTGTTCCCAAAATTTTCAAGTTCGTGTCTCATTTGATCAAGCTTAAACTTTCCCTCTTCTACTATACCCTTTAGGTGCTGTTCCTCGGATCCGCTGGAGCCTTCGCTTTTTGACATGCTTGTAAGTTGAGATGTGACATCTTCAAGTTCACGGTTTTTTTCCGAAATTAAAGGTCCAAGTCCAGCCAGTTCCTCATTGAGATCCCTCAATTTAGCCGAAAGTTCCGAAATTCTGGTCTCGCTGTCCTGTGAAATATTCTTCTTCTCACTGAAACCTCCAGTTATTGCCCCACTGGCCTCGAATATGTCTCCATCCATTGTTACAAGACGGACACCAACCATGTATTTTCTTGCCACGTCAACGTCCTGAACTATCACTGTATCCTGGAAAGTATACCAGATAACATTCTCATAGATCTTATCATAGTTGACTGTTTCAAAAACATAACCAAGGGAACCGTCTGATCTGCTCACAATTATTGCCTTTCCTCTGGGTCTCCCAACCGTCATCTTGTTTAACGGTAGAAATGTGAGTTTACCTGACTTCTCCTTCTTCAGAATTTCCAGGCATTTTGCTGCTGCTGAATCATCGTCGACCACAACAGCGTTAAGTCTTGATCCCGCCGATGATTCTATTGCACTTCTGAATTTCTCATCAAAAGAGATCAGTTCTCTAACAGGTCCATGAATACCGGAAATTCTTCCCTCATTTCTTGCAGCCATAATCGAGTGCAGTGCCCTTCCCGAAGACAGGTTTCTCTTCTCGGAAGTTGCCTGGATTCTTTCATACTCACGCCCAAGTGTCTGTAATTCCCGGTTTATATCGTCCTTTCTTTTTCCGAGGTCCTGAATCATGGCCTTAAGATCATAGTATCTCTTTGTTAGTTTTTCTCTCTGTTCCTTCTGCCCCTTGAATTGATCCACGCTTTCCCTGAGTCTCCACTGGGCATCCTTTATCTGGAATTCAGTTGTCTTCGCATTTTCTTCAAGGTGTGCTATATTCCCACTTATTTCAGTTCTCTGTGAAAGCAGTTCCTGCCTTTTTACATCAAGATCATCTATCTTGATCCGTAAATCTGCGAGGTCCGATTCCATGGCATTGAGTTTTTTCTGGGCATCAATGATGAATTTTGAACCGGATTCATTCTCTTTTCTGATCTGGCTCAGTTCGTATTCTTTTTCACCCAGTTTCTTCATATTTTCAGAAATCTTGAGATTATTCTGGTTCCTGCTGAGTTTCAACCCAGAGATAATCTTTCGGACATCTTCCAACTCCTGCATGTTTTCTTTTATCTTCTTTCCCATTTCCAGGATATCAGTTTCAAGATTCTCATACTTTATTTTTCTGGTCGCAGTGTCCACAACACGTTCCTCTATCTTCTTTCTCAACTCTGTGAGTTCTGACCCAGCAATGGAATCTCTTTCACTCTCAAGTTTTGACATGTTCTCCCTAATTCTATTTACAGAATCCTCTCCCTTCTTTATCTCGCCCTCTGTTAAAGATATCTCAGAATTAATTCTCTCAATCTGTTGTTCCATAGAATTTTTTTCTCTTTTAAGCGCTTCTATTTCGTAACTAACGAGTGTTGTACGCATATCCCTTATCTTTCTGGAAAGTACGTTATATCTTTCAGCTGCTTCCTTCTGAATCTTGAGGTCCTCAGACCTTCTCCACGTTTCATCCCTGAGAATCTCAAGACGTGTCATATTTTCGTTAATGGCGTTCATGTCGTCTTTTGCCTTTCCTATCTGAATATCATAACTTTCGATTCCAGCTATACTTTCCAGAAGTTTTCTTCTTTCAAAGCCTGTCATCTTTATTATATTATTAATGTCACCCTGAAGAACAAAACTATATGAATCAAGATATATATGAAGTGCGTCAAGAAGTCTTTCTATATCACCATGTTTGCATCTAGAGCCGTTGATTGAATAGACTGAACGATAGCCATCAACGTCTGACAAAAGTTCTCTGGTTATACGTATGATTCGTTCTTCCTCTGGTCTGTTCTGTTCCTCCGTATTTATGGTAATTGTTACGCTGCAGTAGTCTTTTTGCTTCTTTCCAGATGGTGGGTTGTGGACAAGATCTCCAAGTCTGTCAGCCCTAACAGCCCTGGATGATCTGACACCGAGCACAAAAAGCAGGGAATCGCCTATGTTGCTCTTTCCACTTCCATTTGGTCCACTGATCACTGTAAACCCTTTTTTGAAGATGATTTTTCTTTTGTTTCCAAATGATTTGAAGTTATCCAGTTCAAGAGATTCAATTATCATGTTTAACCTGTCTGACAATCGTCATATACTCTATGTTTTAATATGTATTTAAGTCTTATTATTTTTAATTTTTTAAGTGTTAAATAGTGTGAAACACGGCGTTCAGATAAAAAATAGAGAAAATAATATAGATTCATTGAGTCCCTGTTTCAGCCTACTGGACGTTCGAACTCATCCCTTATTTTTTTTCTAAGGCCCGCATCGGACATGTATTTCTGTGCTGCTTCACTTAGAACTTCGATCACAGTGGAAAGAGATTTCTTTGCCTCAGGTGATCTGGCCGCTTCAAGGGACTGTTTCGAATGCCATGGGGTCCCATGTGGAGCTATCTGGAAATGAAGTTCCAGGGAAGGAACAACATGAGTTACATTCGCAAAGTCAGTGGAACCGCCAGGGAGTCTCTTCATAGTATCCTCAACTGTGGGAACTTCAATTCCCCTGCTTACAATTATTTCCCGTATAAAGTTCGAGAGGGTTCTATTTGGCTTTACTGTGGAAAAGAGTGGACCTATCCTCCTTATTGTGTATTCTGTTTCTGTGGCAATACAGCACCCCTTTACAATATTCTCAAATCTTTTCATGAGAACTGCATGATAGTCAAGATCAGAGGATCTTATTCCAAAAACAAGAACAGACCTGTCAGGGGTGACATTGGATGCACCTCCCCCTTCTCTAATGACGCCATGCATTACTACGTTTGCATCCCTTCTTACATGTTGCCTGAGCATATTGACTGCAGTGTATGTTAATATTGCGGCATCTAGGGCGCTCCTCCCCTGATCCGGATTTGCGGCTTCATGTGAGGATTGCCCCTTAAAGGTTACCTCCACATCCTGGACTGCAAGAGCCTGGCCGAAAACGTTCCATTCACTTCCGGGATGTGCCCCAAGTACAAGATCAATGTCCCTGAAGGCTCCTTTCTCTGCAAGCAATATTTTTGATCCGGAATATTCACCGGTGCCTTCTTCATCAGGAGTTCCTATTACCACAATTTTACCATTGCGTATCTTTCTCGATGCATCTATTGCAGCAAAAACATTCGCTGCTGCAATGAGGTTATGTCCGCAAGCATGTCCTATACCCATAAGAGCGTCATATTCTGCAAGAAACGCAATGGTGCTCCCACCATTTCCTACGGTCATCTCTGCCCTGAAGGATGTGGGTATTCCCTTGTAACTCCTTTCAACTCTGAACCCATTATTCTCAAGTATATTTTCTATTAGCTCTGAGGACATGAACTCAGAACTTCCCACTTCGGAAAATTCATGAATTTTAATCGCAAGTGTCCATGGATTATAGTCAAGAAAATTGTTTGTCGCCATGGTTAATAAGCAGTTGGCATAATATAACTATTTTGATTTTTTCGCATATTCCACAATGACCTGTTAGAACCGACATGGACTTTTATAACGTTGTTGGATGAGTCCATTTACGAACTATATTTATATATATTCTCATAGCCTATTGAAATAATGGTAAGCAAAAGACACGAAATAGAATTGATTACCGGGGTCGTCGGCCTGGTTCTTGTGATCCTCGGTGGCTACTTCATCGGGACAGTATTCAAAGCAATATCAAAAGAGGCCCCCTCTCTAGAAGCTGGTTTGATACTGCTTATTATAGGACTGGTTATACTTACAGTTATTATACCCAGAATGCTGAGGAGAAAGAAGGCGTAATAACTCAATTTTTACTAATGCCGTGCTGGTACTATTCTTATTGGTTATCATCTTCGTTTATAAAATAGTGTGAGTACGCATGATTAAGTGAAGTCTGAAAGTAAGATTCTCTACATGGCTGCGAATCGACACGAAAGGGTCATATCAATTATACAATACTAAGAACTGAATGAATAGCATCTTCGATGCCAGTAATGCAAAGAGAAAACTCAGTAAACAGTGACACGGGATGGAACATGAAAGGGACCTGTAGGAAGAGCCCACCGTCATTTAAACCTGGCCAGACATTTTTCCTTCCTTGAAAAGTTAAATAAATTGGTAATAATAAAGAAATATGGAATATGTAATTTTAGGTTATGGAAAAATTGGAAGAACAATTGTTGCGGACATTTCAAAATACCAGGGTGATAAAACCATTGTGGTTTATGATCCATTTGTCAAGAACATTGAGAATCTCCCTCATAACGTTGAGTTTCACAATAAGGATCCTCTGTCAGACGAAAATATACCAGATATATTCAGAGAAGACAAATTAGTAATATCTGCCTTACCTGCCAAACTCAGGAAAAGGCTTATCCAAGCGGTTATAATGGGAAACTCGAAATTGGTCGACATAACATTTGGAAATGATACAATCAGCGACTATTTGCCAAAGTCGAGTGATTCAAATTTTCTCATAATACCAGATTGTGGTCTTGCTCCAGGGATAAGTAACTTTATAGTAGGTAGGTTTACAAGCGAATTCACAGAACTTGAAAACGTTGAAATTTATGTGGGAGGTTTACCCAATAAACCTGTACCACCACTTGAATATAAGATAACATTCGCGTCCGACAGCGTGGTAGATGAGTATGTAAACCCTGCAAAAATCGTGGAAAATGGAAAGATTGTTTCAAAGGAAGCATTATCCGGGATAGAAGAATTTCAGTCGGGGGAATTGGTGTATCCGTTGGAGGCGTTCTACACTGATGGACTCAGGAGCTTAATAGATACTATAAAATCGCCAAAAAACATGTTTGAAAAAACCATAAGATACAGGGGTCATGCAGAAAAAATTAAACTTCTGAGGGATCTTGGCTTTTTTGATTCATCGGAGAAACTATTAAACGGAAACGCAGTGGTACCGAGAAGATTGACTGAGAAATTGTTTGACGAAAAGCTGAAGTTTTCCGAAATCGGAGATACGATCATTCTAAAAATAAATGTCTCCGGAATAAAGGGTGGCAGAAAGTCCAAGCTGGTTGCAAACCTGACTTATAAATGTGAAGCAAATCACAATTTCACTGGAATGTCCATGACCACTGCCTGCCCTGCTTCTATAATGGGTCAGATGATAGGTGAAGGATTGATCAACGGTAAAGGACTCGTCAACATGGAGGAAATTGGATCACAGAAAAATATTTTCGAAGAATTCATAAAAAGACTTTCGGATCGGGGCATAGAAATCACCATATCTGAAAAGTTAGAATAGAAAAATGGACATTGTCTGGTTTTAGTTGACTTCTTCTCCCATGTATTTCAGTAATCTCATATTTCAGCTTTCAAATTA
>JAKADT010000056.1:9087-10618 GCA_021820245.1 Thermoplasmata archaeon
CCAAATACTTCAGCAAATGCGTCTATTTCGTCCTGGAATCCATCATCGGCATGTTTTCTGGTAAGGCTCTTGATCAGTCTCAGGGAAACCGGCGGGAGTTTCACGTATTCAGATGCAATCTCTTCAGCCCTTTCAACAACTGCAGGAGAAATTTCGGAAACGATACCAAGTTGAAGTGATCTGTCCGCCGTGATTCTTCCGCCGGTTGATGCGTAGTAGAAAGCAAGTCCTTCACCTATAAGTTCCTTTAATCTCTGAGTACCACCAAAGCCTGGAACGATCCCCAGTGTAACTTCTGGCAGTCCAAGTTGAGCATCAGGGGTGCATATTCTTATGTCACATGCAAGTGCGAGTTCAAATCCACCTCCGAGTGCATATCCGTGTATGGCCGCAATAACCGGAAATGGATAACTGGATATTTCATTCATGACTCTGTGTCCGCTGCCCGCAAATTCGAAAGCAGCTGATTCATCCATACGAAGAAAATCTTTTATGTCTGCTCCAGCTGAGAAAGCCTTATTTCTTCCAGCTATGATGGTTGTTTCCCTCCTCTCTTCGACAAGAACATTTTCTATCTCCTCCAGCGTCTCGATATTTAATGGGTTCAGTGGAGATTCCCGGTTTATCCATATAATCCTGTATCCGTTCTTTTCTTCTATTACAATATTTTTGTAATGCATAATACCAGACCTCAATATTTATAGAATCCTTCGCCGGTTTTCCTTCCGAGTTTTCCGGCATTTACAAGATTTCTCAACGTCACAGGGGGCTTGAATCTGACGTCTCCAAATTCATTGAAAAGGACCTGCATTATGTCGTAAACAACATCAAGTCCTATAAAATCCGAAAGTTCAAGGGGCCCCATCGGATGATTCATACCAAGCTTCATTGTCTTGTCGATGTCGTTTTTGGTCGCAACATTTTCCTCAAGAGTAAGGATTGCCTCTCTAAGTAGTGGCATAAGAACCCTGTTCGACACAAATCCAGGGAAATCTTCAACGATGACAGGTTCCTTCCCTAATGATTTAGACATTTCATAGACCATCTTTACAACTCGTTCTGACGTACTGCTGCATTTAACGATTTCAATTAGCTTCATAACAGGAGGTGGATTGAAAAAATGCATCCCAAGAAAGCGCCTGGGATCATTCACTTCTCTGGAAAGGAGGTTAATGGAGATTGAAGAAGTATTGCTGGCAATTATGGAATTCTCATCAGCCAGACCATTAATAGTCTTAAAAACCTGTTTCTTCAGTTCTGGCTGTTCCAAAACCGCTTCAATGAAAAGATCAGAACCTTTTCCCTCGGATACATCGCCTGTGAATTTTATCCTTGCCATTATGGCATCCTCCGGATCCTTCAGCAGACCCTTCCCATTGAGGCGTGTAAGAGAGGAGAGGATATTTCTTCTCGCTTTTTCAAGTGCCTCAGGGTAAACATCATTCAGGACAACTTCATGATTTCCCATTGCAAACACCTGAGCAATGCCATTTCCCATCGTCCCTGCCCCTACAACAGTGACCTTCATCTA
>JAKADT010000057.1 GCA_021820245.1 Thermoplasmata archaeon
CGTAACCTGATTAGATTGTGGTTGTTTAACTATACGTTCCATTTTGAGCAAGTACTGACTTCACTGTTTCCCGATAAGGATGATTAGACGAAGATTTCAACCCGGTTTTTCCTTCTGTGAGATAACCTAAGATTGGCGATGATCTTGCCTAATAGGAGTTCTTGCGTATTCGGCATAGATTGAGTATGAAACAATATAATCATCAATCCAGCACAGGAAACACTCTGCCCATGGGTAAACAGACAAAATAATATATCCTGTTCAGCGGTATGGTTAAACATGGTGGCGGAACCAAGGATTGTGGAGATCAAATCAGCGAAGGGGTTCTCTGACCTGTTTAATGGCTACCTTAATCTCAAGGCAGTAACATACGTGGCAGATTCCAGATATGTTATGGATTTTTTCAACAAACTGAACTATGAAAACCTTGAGATAATCATTGGTGAAAATTTCAGCGATATGAAAGATAAGCTTAACGTAGCTAACACAGAGAAACTGCTGGAATACATACAAAATGAGAAACTGAAAATTTATGTTCCACCTGTGAGAGTACACACCAAACTGTACATTCTTGAAAAAGGAAAGGATTTCCGGGTAATAATTGGAAGCAGGAATCTTCAGGAATCGAAAAGCCAGGATCTTGTTCTGGTCTTTGATTTACAGGAAAATGATGGGCTTCTTGCGAATTTCAACAGGGTGTACAATCAATATGTTCTCATTTCAAAGCCTCTTTTCGATGACCTGCTGGACTTTTTAGCTTCAGGAGACTCTGAAAACAGGAACCAAATAATCAGCTACTGGTTGGAAGGATTAACTCCGGGAAAGGAGGATTCAGAAAATCCAATGGTACAAATAATGTCGGCGGTAGCTTCCGGCAATGAACAGGAAATTGTCACAATTTCTGTCCCTAAAACACAAAAGCAGAAGACAAAACTTAAAACATTCCTTGGAGAGTCACTCTTAGGGGAGGAGGATGACAAAATCCTTGTCAAAAGGAAGGACCTTGTGAATATAATTAGCAAAGAGGTCCCTTACCCTAAGATGTTTCTGAAGCAGGATCTCTCTGAGATTTCGCTTTTTGTCGGAAATGAAATATGGGTGAGGTCAAAAGTATTACCTCCTGAGAGATCGACAGTGAGAAGGGGTATTGAAAGTATTGAAAAATACATAGAGGCATGTGAAATATCAAGGGATTCCTCTAACGAGGAGGAACTGGCTATGCAAAAAACTGGAATGTATGAGGTCATTCTCTATCTATTCTCTTCCCCTTTTTTTCATGAGTTAATGAAGTTGAGAATGGAGAAATTTGGCCTTCTTGAAAGAAGAGGACCAAGATTCCTCATAGTTTATGGCCAGTCATTCAATGGGAAAACAACACTGTTGAGATATTGCATGAAGTTACTTACAGGTAAGAACCTAGAACCACTGGGCATAAAGGACTTCAAAACCGGTGTAATAAACACCATAAAAAATACCGGAACTGTTTTTCCATTGATTTTTGATGACATAAAATCAATATCTGATAGTAAGTTTGAGGAACTTGTAAAAACATACTGGGAGAAGGAGTGGTCAAAAAATAATCCAGTGCCTCAACTTATTTTCTCCACAAACAGGCCTATCAGAAAGGACTGGGCCAAGACCAGAACCAAGTTCATAACTCTACCGGTATATTTCAGGCCATCCAGTGAGAAGAAGGCCGAACTGAACATGATCCTTGGAGAGGAAAATGATGTGTTTCCTTGGTTCTCAAACCTGTTTCTCAGTAAGTTAGGTAACGGTAACATGATCCCAGGAGATGATGATCTTCAGATTGCCAGGGAAGTATTCCTGGACCTTTACAATTATGCCGGAAAAGATATCCCAACGTATTTCCCAACCATCCCCTTTGAGGAAAAATTTGATGCTGGCAGATATGAATGGAGGAGACTTTTGACATATCTCGGGAAGGCTGAAAAGGTAACTTCTGAAAGTGGAATAAGGATAAATTTCAAGGATGAAATGGAAAATGATGAGGTGATGTCTTACGAAGGTCTGCTTCCGGAACAGATCCGAAAAGAGAGAAAGGGAAAGACCATTATAATTCACTCGGCCGCTGAGTTCGACAGATGGATTGGAGACGCCGACCTTCCCAGAGAAAAGAAGTCATTTCTGAGAAGGATATTTCATAACTAAACATGGTTTTTGGATTAACTTGCTCTATAGCCTCAAGAATTTGGACTGTTTTGTTGATTTGGGGTATATTTACTGTCGAATGTCCCTCTATGCCTCAAATCCCGGTCTGATTTGACCATTCATGGTGAAGTACTAAATCAACTCTACTTGTTCCGGTTTTCAAAAATTCTGGAGTGTTGTCCTAACTTTACATCTCTCTCATTCTGAAAATATTTCACCGAATTGTTTCTTTACATTTGTAATGAAAATGTCTCTGGAAACAGTTCCTCCAAACCTGATTCTGTCGTAATCTGTAAATTGTGCTTCAATGTTGTCCAGTCGATTGACAGTTTCCCTTAACGCTGAACGCCACTCTGTACCTGCTGGATCTGGATTTGAGATCAGTTCTTTAATCGTCTTGATCAATGCTCCTTTCTCCAATATGCTTTCAGGTTCCGGTTTTCTCAGGCATGCTCCATACAGTCCGGATTTGAAATCCATCCACATTTTTTGTGCGTCATCCTCATGTAAACCGGTGACCTCTACATTTCCGAATCTGTAAACATACGAAGGCTTATTGAGTACTTTTTTAGCGTCTTTCAGGAACTCCTCTCTAGGGCTTGATCCGTTATTGAGACTCCTCCTAATCAAAATCACCAGGTACGGTGGATACCATTCTTTCCCGTCATCTGTACTATAGGTTGGTTCTGGGAAATCTCCATTGGTGTGCCATTCTGCAATTTTTTCATCTGTTGTCCCATTCTTCTCAATAAGTGTTTTCCTGTCAACAAAAGTTGACCTGATATGTTCTATATCATTTACACTAAACTCCAATTTCTTTTCAATATTTTTTCCTTCCATTGTTGCCAATCGTTGCCTGTATTATTAAGTGTATCATATATCAGGAAAACTTAATATGTGTAGCCAGGTTCTGAACAAACTCATGAAAAACATTTCGGTTGAACAAATAAGTGCCATTTCCAAAGCAATCTCTCATCCTGAAAGAACGCATATAGTTGAACTACTATGCGTTAAGCAATGTAACGTCACGGAAATTGTCAGCAAGACTGGAATAGCACAGCCCAAGGTTTCCGGTCATCTTTCACGTCTTCAGTCAGCCGGAATTGTTGATTCTATGAGAATTGGCAAGGAAATTGTATACTCTGTAATACCTGAACGTCTGGAAACACTATCTTCATGGATAGAAAATCTTTCGGGAATGAGGAATAGGGATACTTCCGTTGATAAGAATCATAAAGAATTACCCTATAAACCAGACTTCTCAAATGCAAGATGCTGTTACGATCATTTAGCTGGAAAAGCGGGTGTATGGCTTCTTGAAGAGCTTCTAAAAAGGTCATGGATTATGCCAGAGAATATGGAAAAACCAACCTTCAGGCTTACCGATGTGGGAATTAGCGGTTTTCAGAACCTTGGCATTGAAATACCCATCGTAAAGAAATACGGCAGAATGTTTGCATATGGATGCGTCGATGTATCAGAGAGACAGTTTCACCTCGGTGGTTCCCTTGGTTACGTTATCTTCAAAGATATGTTATTTAAGGGCATAATTTCAAAAACGCCAGGAAATAGGACACTGATCATAAATAGACCCATTGAGGAATGGTTCAACGATTCTTCGCTTTTTTGAGCACTGCGATTCCATTTGTAGGCGGATATATTCAAAGCACGGCATCCTATAAAACATTGAAATTAACATCAGGGACTGGTACAACCAGAAGGACCCTTCTGTCAAAGAAGTTGAAGGATGATTCGGGTGACAGGTTCCCTGCCACTAGATGGGGAGATCGCATAGTATTGATCAGTCTGCATGACGATCCCATAAAGAATCTGGAAGAACTGGGTAAAAGATTACTTCCAAAAGTATTATGAAACTTCGAACTGAAATCCTCAAAATGGTTTATAATGACATACCACGTTAGCGACTTCTTTCTTTCCATCCTGAAACCTACCGGTTGAAGAGGAACGTGAGACTCTATCTGGAACAAGAAGATGGAAATGTTACAATCCCCGAAGCAACGTACATGGAAATTATGCTCTTCTCCAAGAAAATGGTGTAAAAAGGGGGCAGACCAATCTCAAATTAGACGTTGTAGAAGACTCAAAAAAGCTATTCACTGCTAGACGTAGAGGAATTCAAACATTCAAGATTCACAACCAAACAAATTGATACTATAAAAAATGCATTAATAGGGGTTATAAGTAGCAGTGTAAAGAAGGGATTGAAAAACCGATGCGCTCAAACCTCTGGTAGATCTATGAAAGTGACACTATATACTGTGAATACTTGAAAGATAGCAACAAAGAAGGACTTTCGTCGTATGTTTAAAAAAGGGCATATAGTAATAGAGGACGCAATAACAAAAAACGAATTGATTGAGCTCAGGACTCAGATTAGAAAAGAATCATTATTTAGTTACTGTCATTATGGTAATCTTATGAAGCATGCCAGACCGGAACAACTCAATGGGATTTCTATACATATCTCCAATCATCTCAGGCAGATTAAGGGAATAAAGGAGAAGTCCCCATTTCATTTTTATTACAGGGGAAAAAATATTCTTCATTTTCACGAAATGAGAGGAGACATATATGCAGATATTCTGAATACAAGGATCAGATGCCTGAGCAATTATGAGGAACTGGCTAGGGAACTGGATAAATGTATTGCGAAGATAGATAACTTAAAAAATAGTTCACCTTAAGATATTCTGTGAACTCCTCTCACAGATTTCGCGGGGAATTTCTCATTTCACAGGGTGAAGGTGGAATTTCCATGGGTTTGATTTCCTATCTACAGGAAGGTAAACTATCTTTCATGCTAAGCCTTCCGAGTTTACGGACGCGGGAGAGCATGCAGCATGTCTTGAGCACTAAGGTTGTGGAAGAGGGACTTCAAACCGAATGGACAGTGACTGGGAAACGGGAAAATGAGGAAATTTTCGCTTTTCAGGGTGTTGATATAGCCGAGAACTCCGGCAAGCAGACCCTTATCGGCCAATCCCGCGTCTTGAAGTCGCTGATGTATCGGTGTCTTGGGAGCTCTTTTAGATCGTCATGCTTCTCTCCGTCTGAAGGGTCAAGTTTAGAAGTGTCTCTAAAAATTGAAGATTTCCCTGAATCATTCTTTCCGACAAAAACAGTCAAATCTGAGCAATCGTTCCAGCCTGTGGCTTAGATTTTCTTGTAATTTTATGCTCTAAATCTTTTCATTTTCATAGAAATCTGAACTCCTTAGCATTCAATGTCTTATTTAGAAAAACTCTTTAGTAGTGGGTGCGGATGAATGTCTGTGCTGAACAGGTATTTGCCCAAGGTTCCAAACAAGGTTCGTCATACTCCAAAGTTCACGGCAGAGGATTCCATGAGAATCAGCCCGGGCGATCTGAAGAGTCTCCCAGAAAGTTGTGTCATGGTGTTTTCAAAACCTCTTTACGATAAACTTCAGGAAAGGCTAAGAACGGAGGAAATAAGGTATCCCTACGATGGTTTCTATCAGGAATCCGTAAACGCTGAGAGAAACTTGATTGTGATCCGAATTCCTCCAGGCGCTCCCCTTGCAGTCGCCACCGTTGAGGAACTTGTTTCTCTTGGAGTTAGAAAGTTTCTCATTCTTGGAACAGCAGGTTCCATTAGCACCAGGGCAAACTTCAATGATATCGTCCTGTGCACCAAGGCTGTGAGAGACGAGGGTACCTCATATCATTACATTAGGCCTTCAACCTATGCCTATCCTTCGAAACCGCTGACGCGGTCACTGCTCGAAGCACTAAAAAAGAAAGGTATGATAACACTATCTGGTCCGAGTTGGACAACAGATGCCCCTTACATGGAAACAATAGAAGAGATCTCGGAATTCAGGAGGAGAGGAGTCATAACGGTCGAGATGGAAGCAGCCTCTGTTTTTGCAGTTTCTGTGAGAAGGAATGTGGAATCTGCCGCAGTATTCTCAATATCGGACGAGCTGCATGGTGAATCATGGACTGGCATCAGGATCCCGGAGACTGGTTTCACTAAGCTGGCCGAAGTCGCAGAGGTATTTGGTGGCCTCTGAACTTAATTCTGAAGGGGATGTCGGTCGGAATCTGATTAAAGTTTTAAGGGAATATTTTCATCGAATCCGTTTGAGAGAGGCTAGTCTAACCAAGAATAGACGTCGGATCTGTTGGCAATTCTCACGACTTTAATTCCCATTTCTTCCGTAAAAAAAATAATTCTATATTCTCCCACCCTTAGCCTGTAATAATTTCTTCTCGTTGACGAGAGTTTCTTTACATCCAGCCTGCCTGATCTATTGCCGGGGTCTTGTGCAAGCTCCCTCAGTTTTTCCTTTATTCTCGCTTGCAAATTTCCCTCTAATGCCTTCAGCTCTTTGGCAGCGGTCTGGGAAACCAGCACTTCAAATCCGGTCAAGCGGTAGGAATTCCTCGCTATCGGATATTCTATCAAGCTCATTGAAAAACATTACTTTCTGGCGAATTTCAAGAAGCTTTTCAATTATTTCGTCATACGTCTGTCCTTTACTGCCTATATTCTTGAGTTTCTCTCTGGTCTCTTTAGACACCTGTATAGTTGTATGCACCACAGACTTAGAATGTTATAACAATATATAATAATTATCGGCAACTATATGTGACATATAACAACTCTCAACCGGGGGGAATGATCTGTTTATAGTCTTTGTCATAACCTTGTAGCCCTCATTTGTTTGGCTATGTCCGCTTCCATAACTGATTTATTCACAATAGAGGATTTCTATAAATCCAAGTTTCGTGCAAATATCAAAATCCGTTTAACTCTGAGAAATTCGTAATATGGCTGATTTTCAATCATGTGAACGATCATAACAAATCAGTTTTCATGGGTTTTTAGAAATTGTCAATAATTGTTTTATCCTTCCCATAAGGCTAAAGTGCCATATATTGATCAATGGTCATGTCAATGACTATAGTTGAAAGATACGTTGCATTTGTATATGCGTATGACTGAATTGCAGATATTGTACTGGTTAGTGATTCGCTTGAAATTTTTCCTAAGAGATAAGCATTAGCTCTAAGCACTAAATATAACAGGATCGACATTCCCTGCTTAATATCGGCACCACTGTTAATGGATAACTGTGTAATCAAGGAATCAATTATGGAATTTGATGTGGAAATCGTTTCTGATAATGCATAAAGTTTCTCAGAATCAGCTTCTGTAACTTCTGCCCAGTTAATTTTAACTAACTCTTTCATCACAGATTCCAGGGATTTCTTGAGTTTATTAAGTTCATCACGAAATACCGCATTCTTTTCCTGCTGGGTCAGTGTACCTTCAAGACTGGCAATCCTCTCCATTAAGTCTTCGTCTTCTGTGGTCTTCAGAACTTCTTTAAGCAGATCTCCAGATTTTTTAATCTCTTTTTCATCCGGGAAATCTTTAACAAGTTCTGTTAGCGCATCCATTATTTCGTCTGCTCTCGACAAAATTTGCTCAGATACTTTAATACGGTAGCGATCATAAAGCTTAGCCCTATTTCGGTCTGAGCTTCTTTCCGGTATAGTATTAAACAGATTTATGGAAGAATATCTTAATTCCTCGGCAAGTTTTGAATTGGGTCTTATCCACTTCACTCCATTGAACATTTTATCATCTCGTAATTTCGATCTATTTTCCTTATGCTATAGTGTGATATATCATTAATCTTCAGATATATTAATATTTCTTCCTTATTTTCTTTGGTTATTCTTAATCGAGAAGTCTGTTTCCCAACTGTCTGATGGTGATGACTTCTATCAGTTAACTTGGGTTTCCCGTCTCAATGACAGAAGTTACCATTGCAGGTAGAGATCCAATCTCCGCGGGTGTGTATTCAGTTGTCCCTCCTATGGCCTTTAAGTGTCTCCATTCCGGTTCTCCTTCGTGCGCTCAACTTCATGAACAGAGGAAGAAGATATTAGCTGAGGAAAAAAAAGGTAAACCTAATCGAGGATAAATTCAAAATGAACTAGAATCGTATAATTGCATAAGATTTCGAGGAAGGTGAATTAAAGGAAAATGTTTCATTCAAGCACTTATCCTAAGTGGTTGAAGCTTCTATTACCCATTTCCACACAGGTTTGACCTGAATTGTTTTGTTTCCGACCCTGAAATAGTCCTCCTGATCAAACGTTAGTAGCAGACCTTCGGACAGTTTGAAAAATTCAACCGCCTCCATGAGCCCTTTAAGTTCTCTATCCTTATTGTCTTCAGAAAGCGAGTAGGTTACCTGAACCGCCATTATTATTCTGTTTTTTTCCTTAACCACGAAGTCACATTCCCCAGTCATCCTGAAATAGAAAATGTCTTTGTGCTTTCTTCTCAACTGGATGAATACAGTATTCTCAAGCAAGCGCCCCAGGTCGGAAGACAGAGATATAGAGTTAGCCTGGGAAAGACCATTGTCTATTGAGTATATCTTTTTGGGGTTAACGAGCTGTTTCTTAAGGGAGGAATCAAACCTTCTTATTGAGAATAGCAGATAACTCCCCTCGAGATATGAAACAAATGATATTGCTGTATTCACAGATCCAAGTCCAAACGTTTTCTTAAGGGCATTGTATGTGAATTCTTTCCCCGAATTGGTCAGAAGGTAGATGGCCATTTCAAATAGTATCTTTGAGCTGCTTATTTTGTATCTCGCAACGATATCTCTCTGAATTATATCGTTTAACAATTCCCTCAGAATTTCTGACTTACCATATTTTACATATTCAGGAAAACCACCATCTGTGAGATAGTTTTTGAAAGACTCAGGACCCGGTGTTTCATTCTTTATTGAAAGGACCTCCTTATAGGAAAATGGGAAAAGTTCAGCATTGAGGTGCCTTCCAGTCAACCTGGTTCCTAATTCACTGCTCAGCATTGAGGCATTGGACCCCGTTATGAGAAATCGTCTATCTCGGTCAAGTCCTGATCTGATGAATATTTCCCAGTTCTGGATATTCTGGATTTCATCGAAAAGATAGAATTTCGATTCACCATATTCTTCCGCAAAGATTTCAACAAGCTTTTCAAAATCTGATGTTTCAAACGACTGCAATCTCGTATCTTCAAAATTCAGGTAATAGAAATTGGGCAATTTAGAAAGTAACTGCCGAAGCAGAGTGCTCTTTCCGGATCTCCTAATTCCTGAGATAATGTGCGCAAATGGAATATCGACGTCAATACCTGAAATCACCTCTCTTATTATGCCCTGATCCGCTGATTCGATATTCATCCGCTGTTCCTTTACAACTTTTTTCAGAGACTCCTTCAGGATCATGCAGGCAAATATCACCGTGATTACTTAAATCTTTTCAATGACAATGAATACCTTTGTTCAATACTAATGAACACCATGCGGATTTATTATTTGAAAGCAGGAGTTCACCTACCTTAAAAGAGTATACAAAAATGAAACCCTTTGTATTTGTATACGAGGCTTGATCTGTCTGGTGACGAACAGAAATAAGAATGGTTGGATCGCGCTGCTTCATGCGTATGTGTTACTTAGAAATCCTATTATCCGGCTTATACGACAGCTTACATCTGTGTCAATAGATGACCGAATCGTACGGGATTCGATTAATGTTTTAAGGGAATATTGGGTATTTCAAGGCTTTTTGAGCAATATTTTATCCTTAACACGAATATGGAGTTAAATAGAAAGAAATGATGACTGGAATACTGAACAAAATACTGGTGACTGAAGTTGTGAGTGTTTCATACCCAAACTGTAAAGGTTCTTTGGGAGTGGAGTTTGATCCTACCATTGATGAATGCTGATGCCATGAATTCAGTAAAGACAGTACTAAAATTAAAGGTAAATGTAATATGCATGGGAAGCTTGAATTTCAATGGTCACTACAAAAACGTCTGAGGAATTTTACCCAGAGCAGGGAATTGAATGGCTTTCCAAAAGAAAAAGTTCAGCTCAAACCGAGAAGGAACTGGCATACTTGATAAGATTGCTGAAGAAAGGAGGTAAAATTCTGGATCTGGCTTGTGGATATGGCAGGTTAGCTATTCCTCTTGCCGCCATGGGATACAGTGTGGATGGGATAGATATAACTCCAATCTTTGTTGAAAAAGCGATGGCCGAGGCGACAAAAAGGAATCTCAAAGTTGAGTTCAGGGTGGGAGACATGAAGAATCTCCCTTACGCAGACAATTCATTTGATTCAGTCATCTGTATGTGGAATGCTTTCAGCGAACTTGCACATGACCAGGATCAAGTCAGAGTCATCGGTGAAATTTATAGGGTGCTGAAGAAGAATGGGCTGGGCATAGTAGAGGTAAGAAACCACAGGTCAAGCGGACTGATCATGGAAAACTTCATAGATGGATACGAGGCAATGCCAAGTTATAACCATACCAGAGGAAGCATGAAAAGGTTGATGA
>JAKADT010000058.1 GCA_021820245.1 Thermoplasmata archaeon
AAACAGAACATGTAGGGAGGGGCACTCCCGAAGTTACGCCCGTGGAGATCGGATCAATACCTGAAAGGGCAAATCCGGTCGTTGAAACGGGAAGCCCACGTTCTTCAGACGTGGGAGGATGTCACTAGGGCTTTCAGAATTTCATTTGTTAAAGCAGAAGGAGTCGAGATTTCGCTATCTAAATAATAGTGGAGAATGGCAAATGGAGTTATGTTACTTTTTAAAGAATATATGTTAAATTTGTCATTTTATGACCATAATTAACTCAGAATAACTTATTTATGATCATAATTTGTCAAAAAGTATTAATAAGCTTGAAAACTCCAAATTAAGAAATGAAACTATCGGTTCCAGCACCTTTAGAAGGGGAGGATTAGAGACGGTTTCATAGTATAAGAGGAAATGAAATGAATATTGAATGTTCTATGTGTGGAGGGAAAGTGCCTGTTCCGGAAGATGTAATAAAAGGAGAAGTAGTTAGCTGTACTGATTGTGGTCTCGACTATGAAATACAGAATACGGACAACGGCAATGTAACTCTAAAGACAGCAGAAGAAGTGAAAGAGGACTGGGGAGAGTAAAAGTTTAACAATTAAATTTCAAATTTTTTTTAAAAATTTTGACGAATTTTAATGGTGTTTAATTTATGACAACAGTTGGCATTGTGGGGGCATCAGGATATGCTGGAGGTGAACTACTCAGAATTCTTTCCTTACATCCTCACGTAGACGTGGAAGTCGCTACGTCACAGGGGCATGCAGGTGAGAATGTCTTCAAAGTACACCCAAATTTAAAAGGGATTGCAGATCTGACATTCTCTGGTGATAGTCCAGAAGAGGCAGCAACCAAGGTTGACATCCTTTTCATGGCAGTACCACACGGCACATCAAATAGGCAAATTCCGAAGTTATCTGAAACAGGGGTAAAGATCATTGATATGAGTGCTGATTTCAGGTTCAGGAACCCGGCTGACTATCCAGTATGGTACGGTTGGAATCACACTTCACCGGATATTTTGGAAAAGTTTGTTTACGGAATGCCTGAACTGCATAGAAATGAACTGAAATCATGCAGATTTGTGGCAGTTCCAGGGTGCATTGCCAGTTCTGCAATTTACAGTCTTGCACCACTTGCAAAAGCAGGCCTTCTAAAGGAGGTTACAGTAATAGATGCAAAAATAGGTTCTTCCGGATCAGGAAACAAACACTCAGCGGCAACACATTTTTCAGAAAGATACAATTCGATCAGGATATACAGTCCTTTCGGGCACAGACACATCGGTGAAATCGAACAGGAACTATCGCTGCTGGCAGGATCAAAAATAACCGTCACAATGTCTGCACATTCAGTAAACATGGTACGTGGAATAATGACTACAGCATCTGTTTTCCCGGAAGAAATGCCAGATGCTGCCATGGTTTGGAAAACATACCGCGCTATGTACGGAAATGAGCCATTTGTGAGGTTCATGATGGATAAAAATGGACTATACAGATATCCGGACCCAAAACTTGTGGTAGGATCGAATTTTGTGGATCTGGGATTCGCATTAGATTCTCATGTGAATCGAATAATTGCAATAGGATCCATTGACAATCTAATAAAGGGATCTGCCGGAAATGCGGTTCAATCCATGAATATAATGGAAGGGTTCGATGAAAGAGAAGGTCTCATGATGGCTCCAATGAGGTTAGTTTAATCAATGACTACAGTAATAAAACTTGGAGGAAGTCTCATGAGGAACGGGGTGAGCCAGAATCTCATAAATGATCTTGCAGGTCAATCAATGAAAGACTCAATTATAGTTCATGGTGGTGGCCCCTCCGTAACCGATCTGTGTATAAGACTCGGAATAGAGCCAAAGTTCATTCACTCACCCCAGGGAATAAGAAGCCGTTACACAGATTTGGAAACAATGGAGGTGTACATAATGGCAATGAGGGGAAAAGTGAATTCATCTATTGTCCTATCTCTTCAGAAAGCTGGAATAAATGCTGTGGGCATGTCTGGCATAGACGGTCAAATGATCATTGCAGAGAGAAAGAAGAGACTTATAACCATCAACGGAAACGGGAGAAGAATGTATGTTGATGGGGGGTATACCGGGAAAATAACAAGGGTAGATCCGGAAATTATGAACTCCATTCTATCTATTGGAAAAACTCCTGTTATTGCTCCAATAGCTATAAGCCAAGACTTTGAAGCATTAAATGTGGATGCTGACAGAGCGGCTTCAGCCATCGCGGGAACTGTAAAGGCTGAAAGGCTAATTCTTCTGACAGATGTTGATGGTGTATTAATAAACGGTGAACTTGTTGAAAGTTTTAATATTGAAGAGGCAAAAATTGTCATGAAGGATGTTGGAAACGGAATGGACAAGAAGATTATGGGAGCCATAGAATCGATGGAAACAGGAACAAGGGAAGTTATAATCGCTAATGGGAATGCTAAGTATCCAATATCTCGCGCTTTGAATTCAAATAGAAGGACCGTGATAAGAAAATGATTATAAACAGTTTTGTAGAGGAAACAGAAAACAGATTTCTAGCAGGAACATACCAGAAAATACCAGTGGTTGCCGCGAGAGCGGATGGAACAAAAATATGGGACCTCAGCGGAAAGGAGTATCTGGATTTCATGAGTGGCTACGGTGTTGCAATACTTGGTCACTCTAATCCAGTCATCAGTAATGCAATAAAAAAGCAGCTTGATCTCATCGGAATAAGCCATGGATCAGTGTACAGCCCAGCTCGTGCTGAATTTCTCAGAAATATTATGAGAATTAGTCCAAAAAGTCTCAATATGGCATATCTTTCAAATAGTGGCGCGGAGTCCATTGAAGCGGCAATAAAAATTGCCGTAAAAACCACTGGAAGAAAAAAAATAATTGCAATGGAAAAAGCATATCATGGAAAGACACTTGGCGCTCTTTCAATAACTCATTCAAACAAATACCGGAAAGCATTCGAAGGAATACTTCTCCCAAACGTACAGTTCGTCAAATTCGGGGATTCAGCATCTCTCTTGTCCCTATTGAAGAGTGGGGACGTGGCAGCAGTTTTCATGGAACCAATCCAAGGGGAAGGTGGAATTAATTTTCCACCCTATGGTTATATGGAAGCCGTAAGGGAAACCACCAGAGAAAATGGCACTCTGCTGGTCATGGATGAAATTCAATCTGGTTTAGGTAGAACAGGAAAAATGTGGGCTCACGAACACTGGGGAATAGTTCCGGATATAATGACTGTAGGTAAAGGTATTGGGGGTGGCATCCCCATGGGCGTTACCATAGGTAAGAAGGAATTCATGGAGTCTCTCGACGTTGGGGAACAGAGCTCTACAACAGGCGGGAATCCCCTGGCTTGTGCAGCAGGATCGGCTTTAATTGGAGAACTGGAATCAGGCATGCTTCACAGGGTAACCACAATGGGTAGGTTTGCTCTGAAGAGAATTTCCGAGGAAACAGAAGGTCACAGGCTTGTGTCGCAGGCAAGGGGAATGGGTCTGATGCTTGCAATAGATCTGCGTGTAAGGTTCGTCCCTGTGCTTATGGAGCTTTTACAAATGGGCCTTATAACCCTCTATTCTGGAATAAACACTATACGGATGCTTCCTCCTTACACAGTTACAGAAGAAGAAGTAAACAAGGCGGCGGAATTCATAAGATTAGCACTGAACAAGCAACTGAATAAATAGGATATGGGATGAATTAAAATGATTATGTCAATGGTTTATGATAAAATAAGATGGGAGGAAAAGTCAATTCTCAAAGCTGCTCAAGATAAAGGCATAGAAATGAATATGATCAACGTGAACGAGATGGACATGGATTTTGAGAAACCTGTCTCGGAATCATACGGAAAGATAACCCTGCAGAGGTGCATATCATACTACAAGGGGATGCATTCAACAGCATTTCTTGAAAAAAAGAGACAGAAAGTTGTCAATAGCTTGCAGACAACAATAACGGCGGGAAACAAGATGCTTACTTCTCTGGCCCTCATATCTGGTGGAGTCCCCACACCATATACTTCAGTTGCAACCAGTTACGAGATGGCAATGAAGCAGTTCACAGAAAAGTTTCACAAAAGAGCGGTAATAAAACCGGTTACCGGAAGCTGGGGAAGGATGATAGCCCTGATGAATGACAAAGAGGCTGCAATGGCTGTACTCGAAGATAGAGAGTATATGTACCCATTATATTCAATATTTTATCTCCAGGAGTATGTAAAGAGACCTCCGAGGGACATCAGGGTTTTTACTGTGGGTGATCGTGTCATTGGTGGAATATACCGGTACCAGACTGATAAAGACTGGAGAACAAATTCTGCAATTGGAGGGAAGGCGGAAAAATGTGAAATAAACAGTGAAATTGAAAAACTGTCAATTTCTGCAGCAAAGATCATTGGGAAGGGAATATACGGCGTGGACATAATGGAATCCGAAAGAGGATATCTTGTTCACGAGGTAAACAGTACCACCGAGTTTAAGACTACTTCACAAACAGCACAGTTAGATGTTCCAGGAGAGATAATAGATTATCTGGTAGATGAAGCAAGTTGAAACAGGAAATTAACAAAACGCTGATAGAGCTTGTAAAAGCATACTCACCAACGGGTAAGGAAGGAAAGGCTGTCTCATTGTTTTCTACCTGCATGGAAAAACTTGGTGCGGAGAAAGTTGGAAAGGATGTAGCCGGAAATTGTACCGCGGTATTTCCGGGTGATGGAATATCTGTACTTCTTTGTGGTCACATAGACACAGTTCCTGGAAAACTTCCAATTAAGACAGAGAACGGTCTACTGTACGGACGAGGTACAGTTGATGCCAAATCTGCCCTGGTTTCTCTTATGTATGGTGCCAAATTAGCAAGAACATCTGGATTTAGAGGTACTTTGGAGGTGGTGGCTGCAGTTGGGGAGGAGGGATCGGGAAAGGGAATCGTAGAAATAACAAAAAGTCAGGCAAGAAGTAACTTCGCAATTTTTGGAGAACCGGGAAGCATTAATGGCATAACGGTTGGTTACAGGGGCAGATTGCTTTTAGATATTGCTTTCAAAACAGAGTCTTATCATGCCAGCGCCCCCTGGATGGGAACAAATGCAGTCGAAGAGTCAATTGCGGCTTGGATATGTTTAAATTCAAAATATTCAGAAGGAAGGGATTTTTCTGATGTTTCTGTGGCACTTACTGGAATCCACGGAGGAACAGCAGATAACATGACCCCGTCGAAATCAGTAATAAGGCTTGACGTTAGATTTCCTCCCAGGATGGACAAAACCAAAATTTTGAAAGAACTGGAAAATATTATTTCAAGGAAGAGCGGTTCAGCATTTTCTGGAATTAAGGTTGTGAGTCAGGTTGATCCGTATGTCACAAATACTAAAAGTCAGCTTGTAGAAGCTTTCAAAACATCCATTACAAAACATACCGGAGAAAATGCGAAGATCGTATTCAAGAGTGGAAGTGGAGATATGAATATCCTTGGAAAAGCTTGGAAGATTCCAGCAATAACATACGGACCAGGGGATACCAGGTTGTCTCACACAAACAATGAAGTTGTGAATCTGGATGAGGTTTCAACTGGTGCAGAGATAATTTCAGCGGCGCTTCTTTCTCTTGAGGGAAAAATAAATGCGGGTAATGACGGTGGGACATCTGGTGAAATGTGAGGATCATAATTGATCAAATGGCAAAATTAGACATTGTCAATTCTTAGTTGAGTTCATGAACAAACCGGTTTGCCGGACTGAAAACATGAAATATCACTCTGGAATTAGTATTCATGCCTATCCGCAAGTACTGGTTCTTTCCTAAAACAATAAAGTACGTCAGCCTTGATGACTTCGAATCGGAACCCGGATGTACCAGGATTGTGGACCCCAATATTCCTGATATATCCATCTCACCCGGGGATGAGATGCTCCTCCTGTACAGGAACCTTTCATGTCCTGGCTGCGGATCCATGAATGTTGTGAGGAATGGCACCTTCATCCGGACCCTGGAAACCGGTATACGGATCAGGGTGAGAGATACCTGTGCAATTCCTGTCATTATTCATTGGAGGCAAGGCCACACAATCATTGATACGGCAAGCACATCTCTGAGGATACAAAGAAGAAGAGCATGGTTGGCAGGGTCAAGATATCCCCCTGAGGAAAACAGCAGAGTTCCAGCAGAGAAGATGCAGTCTTCATGTTATTTTGTTTACGATGAACAGCATGTGCACATTGACGGCATTGAGAGGTACAGGGCACTGCTGAAGGATACAAAGACCGGCAATTTTGTGGAGGAGATACTGGATGATCTGAAAGAAGAGATGCTTGCCCGTTTCTTCACCAGGGCCATCTCATGCTTCACAGTTCCTGAAACGATATTCATTACAACTGACGGATACCATTACGAAACTGTACTGGAAACTGTGGCATCAAGGTTGTGGAGACAATGAAGGGCATTAAGGAGGTTGTCTACATCAACGGAACACACAGTACTGTTGAACTCACAAAGGATCAGAAAATGCTTCTGGAAAAACTTTCAATTGAACTGTAGTGTTAAACTGGGGCAAAGATAGGCTTGTGAGCAAAGCAGGGAAGGACCTTGGACGTAGTGCAGCCCATAACCATACCAGACCAGTTACGGAAGGAGTAACAAATGGAAAAAATCTGAAACCATTGTAGCTGACCGGACATGCGAATATGGCAACATACCGCATGCAAGCTCCGGTGACAATGCCCTCAGAGTCGCAAGACCCGACCATCCAGGAGGGCTAGCGAGTATCCAGGCCATAGCATTAAGTAAACGCTGCAGCATCGTGAAGGTCCGCACGCATAGTCGAAGATGGTCGCGTGTTAATGAGTGTGCCGAGCCTTTTGTGTCTTGGCGAAGGCAGTATCCCCATGCGAATCGGATGTATGTGCATGGGGAGCACTCCGGTGTACAGGCGATGGCATGGATACAGGGTCTGATATGCAAAGTGGGGAAGGACCTTGAACGGAGAAGGTCGATGAGGGAATGCGTAATGCCAACTTCATTATGAAATGTAAAATAATAGGTAATAAAACTATGGTTTAAACTCCTGGCGCTGAAATAGAAGAATATAGGTGAAAATCATTATCACAGAAATAATAAAAGCTATAGAAAAACCCATTAGAGGGTACACACTTACAACCCCGTTCCTGTAATACTCAAAGCTAGCTAATGGGACTATTAAGTAAAGTATTATTCCCAATGGAGTTCCAGAGGTTGCACCAAGGCTCCCAAGGTTTTCCAAAAGAACAACGGCTGATATTGGTATCAGAAGAATGAAAATAAGGCCAATAGTGAATGCAGTCAACTGTGATGACGACAATGACGACAGAATGGATAGTGCTGAATAAACGAGAAAAGAGGTCAAGATAGGAGCTATGAACAAAACATTTTTGCTGAGCCAAAGAAGTAAAATTTCAACCACTATGAATGGTAAAAGACCAATAGAGAATGCTATAATTTTGGACACAGCCAGTCTTCTCCAACTGCCAAGAAGAGAGAGTTCAAAAATTGTAAGTGATTTTCCCCGAACGAAGTGAGTGCCAACTACCAGTATTATAAATGGAATCAATAACATTTGCGTAAACAATGAAAATTCTCCAAGACTCTTAAGTGAGAGAATTGTATACAATTGCGCAAGAACAACAAGAGATATTATGGGTATGTATACTGGTAGCGGGAATAAACCACGCACATACCACTTAATAGTATTTGTTAAATTGGCCATAAACTCTGCGAACTCCTGACTTTCTAAAGCCTATGATCTTTCCCCCCTCCAAGAGCTCAGATAGTATTTTCAAGTCGGTTCTCACCAGACAAAAATCTCCATACCTCCATATATAATCCATACCAATATCTTCTCCCCTGTGAACATACACTTCATAAATATCTGATGCAAATAGTTCATCCAAGGTACCGTTCCATACGACTCTGCCATTATTTAGGATTATAATATAATCGGCCAGTAATTCAGCTTCTTCTGGAACATGTGTTGAAAAAATTAGATCTCTATTCATGTTTTGCATGTCATTTATTATGTTTCCTACGCGAAAAAAATCTATGTGTGTAAAAGCCTCGTCAGCTATTATTCTTGAAGTGTCTCTTGAAAAAACGCTGGCTAATATTATGAGCTGCTCCTGGCCAGATGACAATTTAAAAAGTCTTCTATCCAGAAATTCTTTCAGACGAAACCGTTCAATGATGTACTCAAAGTCCACGCTTCGATCAGATGTACTTTTTACAAAATCAATAAAATCTCTAACACTCATTCCATATGTAAGTTTGGGTTTTTCAAATACAAAAGTTGAGGTTTTTAGTGTCTTCTCCCTGTCTTTGTAAGGCTCTATGCCATCGATCGTTAGGGAACCGGATGATGGGGTGAGCAATCCTGCCATTATTGATAGTACTGTTGTTTTTCCGCTTCCATTCTGCCCCAGGAAGCAGAGCCGATTAGTCTTCGTGTGAAAATTCAAATTGTCTAAAGCTAAATTATCATTCCCAAACCTTTTTGTCAGTCTGGTTGCCGTCACGAAGAACATTTTTAATTTACTCTCCTAAATAGGTAAATCGAAAGAACTCCGGAAGAGATCAGCAATACAACGTTCAATGGGAATACAAAGCCAAAACCGTATTCAAACCATCCAGCCCAATTTTGACCAGGGGAGTCATTTCCTCTGCCTATATTCAATATCATGGGACCAGAATGTGTCTTTTCCATACTGCTTATGTTAAAATGAAAATTCGGTGTAAGCGATGTAAAAAAATTGACTGTACTGTTGGAATCTGAAGACAAATAGTACGCCATCACGTGTTGGGTACCGAAGTTAACATAACTTATTTCCGATTTCAAAAAATTTGTTTGACCAAAATAGTATGAGGGAAATCCTGTGTAACTTTCAGGGGACATGGTCGTTTCATTACTGGATATACTAAAATTTTGTGTTCCAGCATTTACTTTATTTCCATTTGGAAACAGTAAATTGATGAGAGCGTATTCACTTCCGGTAAGATTTCCTCCATAGTGGTCTATTTGTTTAACATAACCCAAAAAAGGAATACCGGGAAGCTTATTGCCATTGAAAATAAATTCGGATTGGCTTGTAGGGTATATCTGGTAGAGATTAGCACCAACTTCATAATGTTCAGAACCCATTTTAGTTATATTTATTGTTACCCCATAATAATATGAAGTGCCATTTTTTGCCGAAAAAGAGCCAAAAACTCCATAGTATTCAAGAGAAATCCCATGCTGAAAACTATCGTGGTATTTTTCATGGGGATAAGTGTTGAAAACGTAAGTCGAAACTGGGATAAAATTAATCAATATACCTATCATTAGCAATGCAATTATCAAGGCTGTGAATTTTCTCATCTATTGTCACCAATAAAATAAATAATATAAAATAAATTTAATCAAACGTCAAACGAGAAATCAAACGAAACCGGGAGAAAACCAGATCCAGATTCATAGTATGAAGTGCCGTATACATAAACATAATTCTCGTAGTTTCCACTGTTACTATTATATACCATTTGATTCACTAAAGTACCTGTAATATGCTGCCCCAAAGCAGAATTTAAACTATAGTCAACAGAACTTTTAAGTGATGTAGAAGACTCCGAACTTGATGTTCCGGTAATAGATCCACCGTCAGGCCATACACCTCCTGTATTAGTCACTAATTTCGTGTTGGTATTCAATTGAAAATCTCCGTTATTATAAGTGGCAAAATATTCCCAATTATTATTGACCCAAGCCATATGAACTCCAAAAATATCAGTTGCGTAAACCTGGCTGTCTGCACTGTTATTATACGTGTCAGCATGTGCAACTCCCGACAGAATCACCACAACAAAGAATGCTGACAGAACATATACAAATGCTTTAACTAAAAACAAATTCCTGTTTTGGCTAGTAAATTTCGTCTTTGTATTCATTAAATGTATATAAAGTAAATATATAAAAATTTTACTATCGACTGTAAGAGGTCAGTCACCTGAAGTTATCCCGGCTTAGCCCTGAACGGAAGTTTTCCTCTCTTTCTGCACGTTTCGAGAACACTGTATACTCTTGTGAAGTCCCTTGCTCCTCTGACTGATCGTGATCCACCAGATATTTTCCTGCAGATGACTATGGGTCTTATTGCCCTTTCCACCCTGTTATTGGTAGGTTCAACAGATCTGTCAATAACAAAACGGAAGAGATCATCCCTCTTCCTCTTCAGCTGATTCCTCACAAAACCTGAACATTTCTTTGATTCATACGGAACATCGATTTGACGGAATTCATCGTACAGGGCTTCGAGCATCTCCTCGCTTATCTCTTCAGGAGGTTTCTCGAGAAGCTTCTTTGCCCTGTCGAACACTGATTTCAAGATGTTAAGAATGTATCTTCCCTCCGATTCATTGTACTGGATGAGTTCCTTTGCATCCTTCATGATGTGTGCCCAGCACCATCCCTGTCTGTTCTTTGTGATCTTTGCAAGTTTCACGTATCCGGAAAACCCATCATGCATGTCCACACCTTCATGTTTTCCAAGTA
>JAKADT010000003.1 GCA_021820245.1 Thermoplasmata archaeon
TTTTTCAGAAACCCGGGAATCGAGAAATTATATTCCGGTGTGACTATCAGGAAACCGTCTGAATTCTTGATTGAATTCCTGAACTTTTCTATGTAAGGGTTCTTTTCATCTAACTCCCAAGGATACCCACCTTCTTCATAGGTGAGAGGAATTGGGCAGTGAACCTCAATCCTTTTCCATATTTTACCAGTTTGACCTTCTTCGTGTTTATGTCCATCTTCTTTTCTCTTCCTTTTATTACGATTGATTTACCATAGTTATGCACACCGACAACACTGAATCTCTCATGATCATGCAGAATCATGTCTCCAGGCTGGAATGCATATCTTTTCCTTCTTATTGATGGCCTGAATCCCTTCCTGTTCGTCTGGATGGAACGGTTGTTCCTCCTTCTCTGTGTGATTGTAAATGGCAATGTCCTGATCTGATCAGTTCCTCCGGCTATTACAAATGCGTCATTGACATGGGTTTTATCCAATCCCATGGCAATACGATTCTTCTTTGTGATGAATCCCAATGTATGTTCTGATCCTGTAAGTTGTGTAAGCTTCCACCTTACAGTGTTCATGAATGCTGCATCTCTCATGGTGATCAATGCCATCTTCCTCACTTCAGGATGTCCAAACTCTTCTGCTGTGAGGTTGTTCTTCTTCTGGTTACAGTTGTGACATGAGATTGCGAGATTATTGACCGTATCGGGACCATCTCTTGATCTGGGCGTTAGATGCTCTATTTCAAGAGGCACACCTGTCTTGCCACAATAGACGCACTTTCTGTGAAACTTCTCAAGGAGGTATTCCCTGATCTCATATCCCTGAAGTTCTCCCTGCTGGTATTCTATTCCACTCATCTCAGGATTCTGCATCTTCTGTGTATCGAAGGATGCAACCTCAATAATAACATCAGATATGGGGAGTATTCTTTTCAGTTTCCCAATAAGTCTCATGTGTGTCTGGAGTTTGTGATCTATGCTGGGTGCAAACCATCCTTCCTTTTTATTCCCACGGTTCATGAATCTCGGTTGCCTGTACCAGAGTTTATTTCTTCTATTCCTGCGGTACATCGCCTTCTCCTGATTCAGTTTCGGTATATCTGTTCTTATGACCGCTTCTCCTGATATCAGTTCTCTTCTTTCTGTTACCACGGAGAATCCAATGTATTTATAGCCGGGAATCAGTTCCAAGTCTTACTGGCTGTTTAGTCTCCCCGGTTGCATAGAGAAGCTGGATGGTGAATGGATTTGAGATTGCAACCTTTGCCCTGTTCTCTTTCAATAGCTTTCTTGCCTTCCCTGGTGTTGTTGGCATTAATGGCTCATTGCGCATGTTTATGACGGGAACCCTCAGGTCCCGTCCAGTCATGCCTGACTGTAGGTCCACATGGGGGTTGTTAGAAGGGGTTTTTAAGCTCTGCTCACTGAGAGTTTCCTCTCTGTTTAAAGACAGAGTCACAGAGCTACGGACTTGTGGAGCATCCGTAGGTGTGCATGTATTTCTCCCGACTAACTTCTGCTTTTCTCTCATGTTTTTCTCCATGTTGTTAAAGCCCCCTAATCAACTCTTGCGATGTCCCTCACGAGACAGGCCCACGACTTCGGTCGTGGGTAGTTGACTTTCAAGGTCCTGATTGTAAAGAGGTATCCCTGAAATATCTGCTATTTCAAGAATGGATGAGTCAGGCATGAGTCTCTGCGCCTCCCTTAGAAGCATCCCATTATAGGAACCTTTTCGAAAACTTCCTCCAAAGCCCGTTATCCTTATTTCCTTCTGAACATCAACCGTGCCACATTATTGTAAAACAATATTTAACCTATAGGAGAGCTGACATACTCTCCCCGGCTAAATTGGTGGTTCTGACCTTTGTTCCGCTTTAGTCTTTATCCCTCACGGTCCGGAAGGTTTTGTGAGAACCCACTACCGGGTTTTAAGGTCGCTACCGATTTCAAAGGTGCCTCTTCATGGGCATACGTGATCCCCTGCGCGCATCACTTTCTGGTTATTCTTCCAAACAAATCTGTCCTTCCAGCATTGGGGAGCATGGGTTATATGTCTAAATCTTTGTCATCAATGGATTTGCCATTTCGAGACACCATTGATAGGATGTGAATCAAGATGAGTAAGTCAAGAACCAGGATGCCGTAAATTTCATTTTCTGCTACTGATCTGAATCTTATTGACACTTCAACAATCCAAGCTATGACGTTGAATACAAACATAGTTGTTCCATAGAGCTGAAATTTTCGTAATATCAATGAGATGCCGACTATCAGGAAGGAGATTTTGCCAAGAAGAAAGAACCACTCGGCCAAAAACACATGAGGGTATGTCCCTTCATGATAAACGCCGACAAGAGCCAGAAAGAGACCTGCAAGGATTAGAAAAGAAAAACCAGTAATCTCCACACGGCTTCCGGATCTATTTATAACAGTCACCGAGTACAGTCCAATTAAGAGCCCGGTGATCATAAGCCCCCCGTTGTATACGAACGGATAGTTCGGATAAGGGTGATCACTCGAATTTATTGACTTTCCCCCAAGATCACTCAGAGCGTTTACAGTCACATGAAACCATGGATTTAGATAAATTGCGAGTGAAATAGTAAACCAGGCAAACAGTATTGAAAGTACAGCGAAAAAAACAGGAAGATACCAAGTCTTGGGGCTTAATGTTGACATTCCTTGGCGCGGTATACCATGTGCCATTAATAATCTTACCCGTGATTATAATCACAGTTTAGCCGCATAAATTGATTCTTCACGTATCGGGTTTTAACATATCGAGCTGGAATTCCCTTTTCGCAAAACATGGGATGAAAGCGAGTGAAAATATATTGTGGTTGTCTGGATATTGTTCAGTCAGCTGGTAGACAGGAGTGAAAGAGGATGGATAGCATATTGCTTCATGCGTGCCTGTGTATGCAAAGTGGAAGACTTAGCATGTATGACAGAGTACCTTCGGACCGAGGGAAATTCCAGTTCATTGAAATTACATCAGCAACTATTGAAGCAGGAAATTCCTTGTGAATTATAGAAAAGGAGGTCACCACACCTATCCCCGCATCACTAATTTTGAAAGACATTTAAATGCTGGTTACATGGGGAATCATGGAAAAACAAAGGACTGCTATTGTCAACCTCAAGAATTATAAAGAGTCAACGGGAAAAAATATTGAAAATTTTCTTGGTTCTTTGAACAGTGTTCATACCGACGAAAAGGTGAGAATTATAATGGCCATAAATCCAATAGACCTGAAAAGTGCAAGGAAATATTCCAAATTTGAGGTATTTTCCCAGACTGTTGATCCGGTCCCAAAAGGGTCCTTCACTGGCAAGATTCCCATGGAAAGCCTCAGTGAGATTGGCGTGAACGGGTCTTTGATCAACCACTCGGAAAACAGGATTGAACCCCAGAAGATTGAGTCGATTATTCAGATGTCCAGAACATATAGTCTTGAGACTGTTCTTTGTGTGGAATCACCTGAAGAGGCAAGCAGGTACGCATCATTGAAACCAAATTTTATGGCCTATGAGCCACCAAGTCTAATTGGAGGCAATATATCTGTCACTACGGCGGAGCCATCAATAATAAGTGATGTGGTGAGTGTGTGTAGAACCCATGGCGTAAAAGTCCTGGTAGGGGCCGGCGTGAAGACAGGTGAGGATGCCAGAAGATCCGTAGAGTTAGGGGCCGAAGGTGTGCTTATAGCATCTGGAATAGTAAAATCAGATGAACCGTCAAATGCACTTGAAGCAATTATCCATGGCTTGATCTAAACACTCAAAAAATTAAGCCATAATCTCCCAAAATAGCAGTAAGCTGGTAAAACCACCAATAAGATGCGAAAGCCTAAATAAAGCAATTACATTTCACGCACATGCCTTTCGCAAAGAGGGCGTGCACATTTAAGCAGCGTGGGACTTGACATGGCAAAGAAACCTGATGAACCATTATTCGTGGAACCTGAATTCAACGAGAGGGAATTCCTTGAGACAGAGAAAGAGAGAGCAAAGAGCACCATTGTTGTTTTTATTATAGGAGCACTGCTTGGAATATTTTCAGGTTACCTTGACCTGCTGGGATATGCCTATATTTCAGTGCTTTTGATTATCGTCTTCATAATATTCATAGCGAGAATACTTCAAAAAATGAACATCAGGATACCGAAAAGAACTTCACACAAATTATACACATACGCAGTCCTTTTCTTTTCCTGGCTAATATTCTGGATAATATTCCTGAATGCACCTTTTCATACCCTTACCGGTCCACAGTTTACAAATCTGGAATACAATAATTCTGGAACGTGGACTGTCGTATCCTCTCACAGCGGGGTTTACAGTATTTCTGCTGGCCATAACAGTTACAAGATATATGCATATTATATACACCCACTTAACAATTCCAATGTGTATGTTAATTATACGCCTGCAGGAGGTACCTCCCTGACGCCTATCAGTTCCAATTTGCATAATAATTATTTATATTTTAATCTCACAGGCACTGCAGGGACAACATATGATATATACCTTGATTGGAACAGCTATGGCAGAAGTGGATCAGATGAGCTGGTAATTTCAGTCTCCTGATGGAAAGTTAATTAAAAACCAAATGATCTCCAACCCAAGGGCAGGTGTAGTGTAGTCTGGTCAGCACGAGAGCCTTCCAAGCTTTCAACCCGGGTCCAAATCCCGGCACCTGCACTCCATGAGATTTTAGAAATATCTGCAAGAAAATGAAAATTTGGTTCCCATCCCCCTCTGGATTTACAAAGAAATGTGTTTTAGGATAGAATATATTTCCCTCTGATCTGTTTTGATATTTATTGATGGAAATAACCTGAAAATTGAGGATGTTTACGCAGTAGCAGTAAAGAATGAGAAAATTGGAGTCTCTGACGAAGTCGTTAAATGTGTTGTTAAAAGCCAGAAAAAACTTAAGGAGCTTGTAAACAAGGGTGGTGTGATTTATGGTGTCAATACAGGGTTCGGAAGCCTTCTCAACGTACGGATATCCCAATCCGATGTGCTGGATCTGCAGAAAAACCTCATCAGAAGCCATTCATCTGGAACTGGACATCCACTGGAGAGAGAGTATGTACGGGCAATGATGGTTGTGAGGTTAAACAGTCTCTGCAAGGGTTACTCTGCGGTTTCACCTGAACTGATAGCACACGCAATGGAATTCATCAACCGTGACATAACACCATTCGTTCCCAGGTACGGTTCAGTTGGTGCTAGCGGTGATCTTGCACCACTGGCCCATGTGGCCCTTACACTCATGGGAGAGGGAGAGGTATTCTTCAATGGGAAAATTATGGCAGCCTCACAGGCGCTGGAGGAGACCGGCCTGAAACCGTACTCCTTCCTTGAGAAGGAGGGAGTTGCCTTCATAAACGGCACTTCCACAATTTCCGGAATACTTGCTGTTAACCTGCATAGATCAATGGATGTATTGAGAAATGCAATACTTTCTGCTGCAATATCATTTGAAGGGCTGAAGGGAACCAGGAGAGCATATACCCCATGGGCGGTGGAATCAAGACCACATAAGGGTCAGATAGCAATTGCCAGAAATTTCCTCAAGTTGATTGATGGAAGCAGGATCATAGAAAAATCCACCAAGGATAAAGTTCAGGACCCCTATTCCCTGAGATGCATTCCACAGGTATATGGAGCAGTCCTTGATACCCTAAAATATGCTCAATCCGTTTTAACCACCGAGATAAACTCCGCCACAGATAATCCTCTTGTGGGAGATGATGAGGTTATATCTGTAGGAAATTTTCACGGTGAGCCAGTTGCACTTGTATCTGATTTTGTTGCCATTGCAATGACTGACCTTGGAAACATGATTGAAAGGAGGCTAGCAAGAATAACAGATGAGAATCTCAGTGGACTTCCTCCCTTTCTTGTTGAGAACAGCGGCCTCAATTCTGGTTACATGATCCCACAATATACGGCAGCAGCCCTGTGTAACCGAAATAAAACTCTCTGTTTTCCATCATCGGCGGACAGTATTCCTACTTCAGCCAATCAGGAGGATCATGTGAGCATGGGTACAAACGCTGCAATAAAACTTTCTGAAATTGTTGAAAATGTCAAGCAGATTGTGTCAGTAGAATTTCTGCTGGGATCACAGTCACTCGAATTTGCTTCTGACGAACCGTCTCCTGTTGTGAGGAAGCTTTACACGGAGATCAGGAAGAAAGTTGCCAGATTGACCGCTGATAGACCGCCATACACTGATATTCAGACTCTCAGCAGGATGATTGATGACGGAACATTTACGCGAGTTCAATTGCCACAGATCTGAACCACATCCACATGAATTTTTTCGACTATCTTAAATATTCTTTAGAATTCTGGGAATAATGGCTGAACATGAACATAAGAAGATTTACAGCGCTCTGAAGGGCCATACGTACCTTGAAGCCCTGGGCGATAGACCATCCGGCAACATTATAGCCGTAAAGACTGGAAACAGACTTCACGATCTCAGGCAGGTAGCGGATTCTGATGTTGAATTCCAGGCAGTCTATCTTGATTCGGATGATGGCCTGAAGATATTAAGACATTCTGCGGCACATCTGCTAGCACATGTAATAACCTCACTTTATCCTGATTCAAGGCCAAATGCTGGCCCTGCTACAGAGGATGGTTTCTATTATGATTTTGACATGAGACCCATATCGTCTGACCAGTTTCCGTCCATTGAGGAAAAGATGCGGGAAATTGCCGGAAAGAACTATCCCATTATCAGGGAGGAGTATGAGAAAAGTGAGCTTATTTCATTGTTCTCAAACAATCCATACAAGATTGACAAGATAAAGGACAATGTTCCTGAGGGTGGAAGGTCCTCCATATACAGACAGGGTGATTTTTACGATTTCTGCACAGGACCTCATGTTCCATCCACAGGATACCTGAAAGCCGTGAAGATCATCTCTCTTGCATCCACCCATTACAGGGGTGATGAAAAGAATGCACCTATGGTAAGGATATATGGTACAGCGTTTCCTGATGAAAAGAGTCTCAAGAAATACATGTTGAACAGAGAAGAAGCGTTGAAGCGGGATCACCGTAAACTTGGTACGGAGATGGATCTGTTCGTTTTCAATACAGAAAGAGCACCTGGCTTCCCCCTCTACACACCCAGCGGATCAATAGTCCGAAGCGAACTTATGGCCTTCATGAAGGAAAAAAACGGCCAGAGAGGATGGCAGGAGGTCTGGACACCCCACATATTCCGAGATGTAATATGGAAGCAGTCCGGACACTATGCAAAATACAAACCGAACATGTATGTTTTCACACTGGAGGATGGAGACAGCTATGGTGTTAAGCCCATGAACTGTCCCGGACATATCAGCATATTTGAGAGAGAACCGCACAGTTACAGGGATCTTCCTGTACGCCTCAGTGAGCCGGGAACTGTCTACAGATATGAAAAATCAGGAGAAGTTGGTGGACTGACCAGACCAAGGGCTTTTACAATTGACGATGGACATGCATTCATGAGATTTGATCAGATAGTGGATGAGATTACGTCAATACTGGAGATGGTAAAGGAAACGTTCAACGGAATACTTGGTAAGGTCGACCTGAAATTCGATCTTTCCGTAATGGACAAGGAACATCCCGAAAATTATCTCCTTGTTTACAGATGCAGAAACTGTGGAAACACAATAGAAGCCAGAAAAGCTTCGATGGAGGAACATCTTTTATGCCCATCCTGTGGTTCCGAGAATCTTGAACCTGATTTCTCCGTGTGGGATGGAGCAACTGAACAGCTGAGGGAAGCACTGGACAGGGAAAAGCTGGAATACGAAGAATACCCCGGTGAAGCAGCCTTTTATGGACCGAAGATCGATGTTCATGTGAGGGATGCCATTGGGAGAATGTGGCAGCTTTCCACAGTCCAGCTTGACTTCTTCATGCCAACAAATTTCGGACTTTCATATGTTAACAGTGAAAGTAAACCTGAAAGAATTGTCATGGTGCACAGGGCAATATTCGGAAGCTATGAGAGATTCATGGCAATCGTCCTTGAACATTTTGCGGGAAAACTACCTACATGGCTTTCTCCCATACAGGCGTATATCATACCGGTGAGTGAAAACTATGATGAATATGCCAGGAAAGTTCAGTCAGACCTGATCAAAATTGGTGTCAGGGCAGGACTTGATACGTCTTCAGAAACACTGGGTAAAAAGATCAAGACAATAAGGGGAAAGAGACCGGCTTACATTGTTGTTGTCGGACAGGCAGAAATGGAGTCAGGGACTGTAACTGCCAGGAACAGGAAAGATGTGCAGAAATCGATGAAACTGGATGATTTCGCGAGGGAGATCCGGGAAGAGATATCCGGAAGAAAAATAGATCAATTTTTCTGATTCTTCTCTATGATTGTGCAGAGAGCAAACCGATCCCCATCAAAAAACAGTTCCCGATCAAGATGATGCATGTGGTACCTGGTCATCATTTGATCCATTTTCCTCAGAGTGAAACTCTTTTTCCCTCTGGCACTGAATATGATCCTTCGGCTAAGCATGTGGTGAAACATACTGCATAAATATATTAATCTTAACTCATCATTTTTTTAAGTAACACTTACGGATAGTCCTGCCACTTTTGACAGGACTTTTTGGATGATTGATCATATAGATTGATATGTAAGGTTCAATGTTTATGAGGGCCAGAAAGTTTATAGGAATTATGTACCTGGAAACGGGGATTAATAAGACAGCAAGAGAATCATGAGATTCAGAGAAGGAAGGCTCCGCCACGGTTCAAATGATACGTTCATAAAGAATATAAGATCGAGTTTGCAATAACGGTAGGTCGGCATGGAAATTTTCACGCCTGTATAGCTAAGGTCCACGGATTATAATCATCTATGATTGCTGTGCCCCTGTAATAGCCAGATAAAAAGTTTTTTCATGAGGGAATTATATCATCACGCGGAATCTTTTTCCACTTCAATCCCAGTTCTGTATCATGAGTCAGGTGAACGTTTTCAAGAAAATTTGGCATGGAAAAGAACTTTTCGTAAAGAACGATGCCGCGTTCAGAATTAGATGGAGCACATCAAAGTCAAAAATATGGGTTTGAAAAGATATGCAAGTGCTTGTTTAGACCTTGTTTTTTGATCCGGACTTCCTCTTCCTGATCTCTTCAGTGAGTTTAGGAAGTGCGTCGTAAAGGTTTCCATGTATGTAGAAATCTGAGTATTTGACTATCTCTGCGTCCGGATCAGTATTTATGGACACTATGAACTCACTGTCCTTCATTCCCACAAGGTGCTGTATCTTTCCGGAAATCCCGGCTGCAACATAAAGATGAGGCCTCACTGTTCTGCCAGTCTGCCCAACCTGATGATCGTATGGAATCCACCCCAGATCCACTACAGGTCTTGATGCACCAACCACTCCGTCTAGCTCCTTTGCAAGATCCTCTACATACTTGAAACCCTCCGGTTTTCCCAAACCAAATCCGCCGGAAACAACTGTTTTGGCAGTGGTGAGGTCAAGTGTCTCTTTGGGTCTGAACTCCACAACCCTTACAGTTTTCATCTTATCCGGTACCTTGACCTTCCGTATGTCTATCTTTACCTCCTTCCTTCTGTTCTTCTCCGGAAGTTTATAGCTTCCAGGCCTTGATGTTATCATCTGTGGCCTGTGTTTCCTGCAAAGTATCTGGTCAATGGTCTTGTCCCCGAAAGAAGGCCTCCATGCAATCAGAAGACGGTTCTGCTTGTCAGCATCCAGTTCTATGCAGTCAGCGGCAACACCTGTATTGCATCTGATGGCAATTCTTGATACCAGATCCCTTCCCTCTCTTGTACCTGACAACAGGAATATGTTTGGCTTGTAGTCCTCAACTGTTTCTGAGATGAAATGAGAAAACGGTACGCTGCTGAATGTTTTGAGATCCGGAGATTCAATTCCTATAACTGTATCACAGTTGTAATTGGCAGCTTCCTCCGCCACCTTTGACAGATCAGAACCGACCATTATTCCAACCAGTTTTTCATCAAGCTTGTCCGCCAGTTCTCGACCCATTCCCAGCATTTCAAGAGAACCTCTTTCAATCTTTCCATTTTTATGCTGTACATAGACGAACACATCCCTGTACTCGTCAAGATTCTTTGGTGGATCACATCCCCTGAGTTCGACCATTTATGCATCACCTATTTTAATTGCGCCTTTTTCAATGAGATCATCAACAAGTTTTGGTATCTCCTCGACTTCATATTTCTTTCCTTCTCTCTTCTTTTCATCCGGTATTTTCAGAGAACCCACCACAGTCGGTGACCCCTTTATTCCAACCCATTCCGGAGGAAGTTTCAGCTTCTCGTGATCCATCACGGTAATCCCTTTCTTAAGGGCATCAATCTTCATTCTAAGTGTGGATCTTCTGGGCATGTTTGATCCTATAAGTGTCGTGATGAGAACGGGCATCGGGACGTTTACAACCTCTATCCCATCCTCCAGGCTTCTCTCAACAATAACATTCTTTCCTTCGACCTTTGTGTTAACGGAGTAAGTAACCTGATCAATACCCAGAAATTCCGCAACTCCGGGGCCAACGTGTCCTGTTCCTGAATCCGTGGTACTCTCTCCCGCAAAAATAATGTCGAAATCATCCATGATGTTGAAGGCAGCAGCCAGCGTCAGTGAAGTGGCCCAGGTATCTGCAGCTGCAAATACACGGTCTGTTATCAGAATGCCTTTGTCAACGCCCCTTCCCATGCACTCTATGAGTGCTGTCTCGGCTGCTGGTGGACCCATGGTCAGAACAGTTATTTCTGCACCGGTTTCATCCTTAATCTTGAGCGCAGCCTCAATGGCATTTTCGTCAGCGGGGTTTATGATACCCCTGGCCTGTGATCTGTTCAACGTGAATTTAACAGGATCTATGAATATCTCCTCCGCGTCAGGAACCTGTTTTATAAGTACAACTATCTTAAGCGCCATTCCTGATCACCCGTATTTATATTTCACTCCATGTGCACCTTTAACGTTGTTCCAGCTCACGCTTCCATGAGAGCAAGCTACAACGCAGGTTCCGCATTCCACACAGTCTTCGTACTTGAAATTCAGCTTATCCTCTATCAGGGTGTAACATTTTGCCGGACATGCATATGTGCAGAAGTGATCCGGGCAAGTCTCGCATATATTCTGATCCACGGTAATATGAGCAAAGCTTTTGTCTGTCTTGTAGTTTAACAGAGATAGTCTGTCCTCAATTTTCATATCATAGCCTCCTTATCATTTTGAATGATTCTGAAATCATCCTGGAACTGCTTACATTTTGCTTTTTCATTGCATCCATGAGAATTTTGTACATATGTCTCTTGGGCATGCCGTTTTCCATGAATATCTCAAGCATGACGTTCTCAAGTATACCTGGAAGATGCTGATGTGTGAGATTGCCCCATGTCACGTTCTCAATTCCCTTGAAGTTTGTCATATCCTGCATAACGAACGTCTTCTGAAGTTTTTCCTGGTAAAGCGACATGGCACTGTTTGAAAAGTTTCCCTTTTCCTTAAGATCAATGAAGGTGTCAGCAGCAGTTATGCCAGACTGGATCGCGTAGTTCATGCCCTGAAGCACAAGTCCGTTGCTGAATGAAAAACCAGCAGCGTCCCCAGTTATCATGTAGCCATCACCGAAAAGTTTCGGTATTGAGCTGTATCCACCCTCCTGAACCATGTGGGCACTGTATTCGTCAATTTTTCCACCCTCTATTAAAGGTGCAATGGATGGATGGGAATTGAACTCCTCTATTATATCAAAGGACCTTGTATTTCCATTTGCCCTCAGATGCTTCATGGATATGACCGCCCCAAGGGAAAGGCTTTCCTTGTTTGTGTATAGAAAACCACCGGCCTCGACGCCTCCCTTGAGGAATCCAAGCACATATTCCCCTGCGAAGCCTTCCTTTCCCCTGAGATTAAACCTTTCATTTATCTTCTCTTCCGGTAGTTTTATGACCTCCTTTACCCCGATGGCAACATCGTGATCTTTTAGTGGTTCCCTTATTCCGGACTGTATTGCAACTCTTGGATTTGCACCCTCCGAGAGTATAACTGTATCGGCTGTTATTGTGTCGCCATCCTGCTCCACGCCTACGACTTTGCCGTCCTTCATTGCGAGCCTGTCCACCGTGACTCCGTTAACCAGCATTGCTCCAGATTCCACAGCCTTCTTTGCAAGCCATTGGTCCAGCTTTACCCTCAATACGGTATAACCTGATCTGTTCTCATCGAACTTTCTTGATCTGAAATCAATATTTATGCTGGATTCCTCGGTGAGAAAACCAACCGTTTTTGCCTTAACATACCTCTCAACCGGGGCCGTCTTTTCCCAGTCGGGAATAACCCCGTCAAGTTCATGTCCCCATAAAACGCCTCCGGAAACATTCTTTGTGCCGGGTGGGTCTGATTTCTCAACGAGAAGAACATTCATCTTTTTGGATGCTAAACGAATGGCTGCAGATGAGCCTGCGGGACCTGCTCCCACAACTATAACGTCAAATTCGCTCATTGGTTCAGTATGCCCATATAATTAATAATAATTTTCCAGTGTTAATAATGCGGGGCAAAATAGTTTTAAGCTTTCCTTGATTTCTTGAAAAATAGAAATGGAAAGTCTGGAAAGGATCGGGAAAATGCACTCACTTCTTCTTGAAAGATACGGAGATCTTGAATGGTGGCCAGCCGATACTCCTGACGAGGTCGTCATTGGATCGATTCTCACACAGAATACATCCTGGACCAATGTGGAGAAATGCATCCTTAACCTCAAGAAGAACAATATGTGCAGCCTTATGGCAATTTCAGGAATGAAACGGGAGGAACTTGCCCCTTTAATTAAAAGTTCAGGTTTTTATAACCAGAAGGCAGAAAGGCTGGTTGATCTCTCAATAAAGATAACTGACAGATATTTCACACTGGAAAAGATGTCCGGACAGCCGGTAGAAGAACTGGAGGCGTTCCTGGAAAGTGTGAAAGGAGTGGGGAGGGAAACCATGGATTCCATCCTTGCATACGCCCTGGATAAGTCCGTATTCGTTGTCGACAAGTACACTGTGAGAATATTCTCCAGGTTAGGCATAGAAACGGGTGCCCATGAAATTGACTCCATCAAGAATGCTGTGGAAAAAAGCGTTGGGAATAATTGCGATATTTTAAAAAATCTGCACGCTCTACTTGTTTATCTCGGTAAGGATCACTGCAGAACTAAACCATTGTGCCGGGATTGCCCCGTCAATTCAATATGCAATTATTACGCTACTGCACATCCCTGATATTTCCATAACCTATGAGCCTCCACCTGTTTGCAATTCTTCGTGCAATGGCAATCCTTTCCCCTGAATAGGCTGCCACGGGGTATTTCAAAGTTATCTCTGCACTTGTGTCCCTGGCTGAGGTCACAACACCCACCGTATTTGCGGTTCCCACCGTGAGCATAAGACTCTCCTTACTCTTGATTGAATCCACCTTGAGATCCTCCTGGAAACCAACAACCCTCTTGAGAAGGAACACATCAACAGTCATTCCAAATACTGTTGGAGGAACTTTTCCCGCTTTACCCACAATTCTTCCAGTGAATGAGTCGCCCTTTGTGAGGAATGGATCCAGTTTTGTTCCAACTGCGGCAAGTCCACCGGGCTTCAGTGTTTTGTATGAGTTCTTACCGGACATGAGGCTTACTATCTCTGTAGTTACGTTTTCCCATACCTGCTTATTCCCCTTTCCTGTCTGAATCCCCGGAGTTATCTCTATCTCGTCCCCTATATCCAGCTTCCCTTCAACCAGGGAACCTCCAAGGACTCCTCCTTTAAGATCCCTCAGGGGAGTTCCAGGTTTATTGACATCAAATGATCTTGCAAGGTACATCCTTGGATTTACGGATGGATCGAATACCGGACTCTTGATATTCTCCTCAATTGAAGCCAGAAGAACATCGAGATTTGTGTTATGGTATGCACTTACTGGGATTATGGGGGCATTCTCGGCCACGCTTCCCTTCAGGAATTTTTTAATTTCACCGTAACTTTCCATGGCCCTGTCCCGGGTTACCAGATCGATCTTGTTCTGTACGACTATTATATTTTTTATGCCCATTATGTCAAGAGCTGTTAAATGTTCCCTGGTCTGCGGCTGTGGACACTTTTCATTTGCGGCTATTACAAGTAGAGCTCCATTCATTATGGAGGAACCCGAAAGCATTGTGGCCATGAGTGTTTCATGACCTGGTGCGTCCACAAATGAAATCACGCGGGAGAGTTCACAGTTTTCGTTTTCTTTTTTGGATGTGAAATATTCTTCACCATGTTCATTTATACATTTATAAACCGGAGTGTCTGCATATCCTAGCTTTATGGATATTCCTCGTTTTATCTCCTCAGAATGTATATCAGTCTTGGTCCCGGTTATGGCTTTTGTAAGGGTGCTTTTCCCATGGTCGACATGACCCACCATACCTATATTTACTGATGGCTGTGGCAACATCAATTAGCTTCCTGGGTTTCTTTCTGTTCCCCAAGGGCAGCAGGCCCGTATTGAATAACCTTGAGGTTTATCTGCGAAATATCCGTTCCAATTATTGAACCTCTGAAGGTGACCCTCTTTCTCAACCCTGCCTTGGATCTCCTTCCAATGTTGTATTTTCTCAGGATTCGCTTCTTGCCTGATATCTGAAGATCTGATTTCATGGGAAATCCACTTATTGAGCTCCCACCTGTGATCTTAAGCTTGTATCCCGGAAGTTCAAAAAATATTCCGTCCACTTCATCCCCAATCTTTCTTCCCACCAGAGAGCTCAAGCTCTCAGGACTGACTTCTTTCTTGTATGTTTTACCGTCTTTCGGATCTGCAATAATTGCAACTGAGTTTGCCATATTCACACTTTCTCCACAATGATTTGAATGTTTTCCACATTTTTTTGCGGGTCTTTCCCAATTAATTTCTTATTTATAAAATTATACTTGTGTATTGAAACTCTTGAGTTTCAAGGAAATTAGTGCTTCAATTACACATTTTTCTCATTTTGCGTGGACAATTGTGATTTTTTACTTCCCATGGATAATATTTTCTTGAGGTTTGCAATCCTGAAATCGTGCCTGTCGTAATGGGACTTGAAGGTACAGCTCATACTGTAAGCTGCGGAATCGTTGATGAGGAGAGAATTCTTTCCAACTGTTCATCGTCTTATGTTCCACCCAGGGGTGGGATACATCCCAGGGAAGCCGCCGATCATCATGCAGAAAATATAGTTCCTGTGGTTGAGAAAGCATTGCAGGATTCGAATCTTTCCATGGATGATGTTGACCTGATAGCATTCTCGCAGGGACCTGGGCTTGGGCCATGTCTCAGGGTTGTCGCGACAGCAGCCAGAACACTTTCATTGAAATTTTCAAAACCCATACTGGGGGTGAATCATCCCCTTGGCCATGTGGAGATAGGAAGAAAGCTGAGCAATGCTGGCGATCCGGTGATGCTTTATGTCTCAGGTGGAAACACCCAGGTGATAGCCCATCTCATGGGAAGGTACAGGGTACTTGGCGAGACAACTGACATAGGCCTTGGAAACATGCTGGATAAATTTGCAAGAGAGATTGGGATCCCGTTTCCTGGGGGTCCGAAAATAGAGGAGATGGCGAAAAAAGGGAAAAAACTTCTTGATATACCATATTCCGTGAAAGGCATGGATACTTCCTTTTCCGGAATACTCACTGCTGCACTTTCATTTCTGAAGAAGGGGGAGAGGGTCGAGGATGTCTGTTACAGTGTCCAGGAAGTATCTTTTGCAATGATTACTGAAGTGCTGGAAAGGGCACTTTATTATACAAACAAGAGAGAGATTCTTCTTGCTGGAGGTGTGGCAAGAAACCATAGACTCAGAGATATGGTTTCCGCAATGGCAAACGATGCCGGAATGAATGCCTTACTGACGGATGAAAGATACTGCATGGATAACGGGGCAATGATAGCCCAGGCAGGCCTGCTCATGTATAAGAGTGGAACCAGGCAGAAAATTGAGGATACAGGAATAAACCCAAGATTCAGGATTGACGAGGTTGATGCTCCGTGGGTGACTGATAATAAGGATTTCTCCTACATATATTCTGGGGCGGAATCCAGAATCGACAGTGGTGAATTCTTCGGAAGAGTTTCGGTAGTGAAGGTGAGAAACCGGAAGCTTTACAGAAACCTGGATCTTGACGGCAGGATACGCCTGATCCGGCTTAAGAATGAGGGATCAATCCTGAAGCGCATGAACGAGGCTGGGATTGATTCCCCAGTGCTGTATGATGTCAATTCAGAACGCTTTTCAATAACGATGGAGAAACTGAGTGGACCGACTCTTGAAGAATATTTGAGAACTGAAGGTGTAAACAGGGAAATAATCGTAAGAATTGGAAAAGCAATTGGAAATCTTCACCAGAGCAGGATATCACATGGTGATCTTACGCCCAACAACATCATCATGTCAAACGAGAAACTCTATTTCATAGATCCAAGCATGGGTTCACTCTCGCCAGGAAACGAAGATTTTGCAACAGACCTGTTCCTGATTCTGGAAAGCATGAAAGCGTTGCATGTTGTTGACAGTGGAATGCTTGACCTGTTAAAGGAAGAATACTCCAGGGCAGTGAAGAATGGTGATGAAATTATGGAAACACTTGAAAAAATGGAAAAAAGGAGGAGATATGTCTGATAAGTTTTGTAACAAGCAATGCACATAAGTTCCACGAAGTAAAGGGTATAATGGATGCATCCGGTATTGAGATCGAATGGCATGAGTTGCAGTATGAAGAGATACAGGCAGATTCCACCGAAGAGATATCAAGAGACAGCTGCGTTAAACTTGCAAAAAAAATGGATGGGAAATTCTTCCTAGAGGACACCGGCCTCTATATTGAACCACTGAACGGTTTTCCGGGACCTTACTCTTCATTTGTCCAGAAAACCATAGGTAACAAGGGTATTTTGAGGCTGCTCCATAATAATGGAAGAAATGCAAAATTCCTGACCGTGGTCTCTTACTGGAACGGAAATGAAGTGATTCAGTTCAGTGGAGAACTGAAGGGAAAAATCAGTTATACCGAGAGGGGAAACACCGGCTTTGGGTATGACCCAATCTTCATACCAGACGGATTCGAAAAGTCGCTTTCAGAGATGACTGTGGACGAAAAAAATAATATTTCACACCGATCAAAGGCCATCAGGAATTTTATAGATTATCTGAAAAAAGAAAATGGAACTTCCCTGTAATGGCGACATGTCCCTGAAAATTTGGATTTTCACCATTCAATCCAAACCCGGAGACTATGCGAAAGATAAATAACTTGTTTTTATCTCATGCAGAAAGGATAACTATGGCATTTCGCTTTAAGGATTTTCAAACTTACATATATATTGTACTGATGGCAATTGGCCTTGCGCTCTTCGTCATAAGCGCAAACGATCTCATTTTTGGTAACAAAGCGCTCATAAACAATGGCATAACTTTCAAGAGTGCGGGTCCGTGGAACTACTGGATTTTTACGCTTGGTATAATTATGACGGTGATGTTCGTATACCTTTATGCAAAGACCATGAGTGACGTGTCCAAATTCAGGCGTCTCATGGAGAGCGACAGTAAATACAGCTTCATGAAAAATATGAAGGAACTTGAGATTATTTCACAGCGCCTTGGTACAACGTATAAGGAAAGACTTTCAGCCGCAAAAGAAAGATGGAAAATAAAATAATCGGTTGAACTATTCCGAAAGTATCTTTTTCACAAATTCTGGAAGTTCAGGTGCCCCTTTCAGTATGGATGAATTGAAATATTTCCCTGGTTCTATATTCGTCCCACGCGGTTCCAGTTTATCGTCAGATGACATTGTGAAAGACCAGAACCCGCTGGGATATGTGGGTATAAACGCAGTATAAACTATGCTGTTCCTGAACACAGACCTTGCGGAATTGTATGCCATTTTCAGTGCCTTTGGCTGGTAGAATGGAGATCCGGATTGAGCTACAACTATACCTCCGGGACTGAGCTTCTCCTTGACGTCTCTGTAGAAATCCAACCCGAATAGACCCTCCGCGGGACCCTCCGGATCTGTAGAATCAACAATTATGAGGTCAAATTTCTCCCTGCTTGACTTCATATATTTTATTCCGTCTTCAATCCTAAGATCAACCTTTGGGTCCCTGAATGAATCTGCCAGATCCGGGAAATATTTTTTGCAAACCTCGACAACCTGGTTGTCTATCTCTATATTTGTTATGCTCTCAACTCCAAGACTCAGAAGCTGACCTGCCACTCCTCCATCACCCCCGCCGATAACAAGTGCCTTCCTGGGTGGCCTTTCCGCGTAATAGTACGGAAACATGGTTATCATTTCGTGGTACACAAATTCATCCTTCTCGGTGAGCTGAACCGTACCGTCTATGGAAAGGAGTTTTCCAAAATCATAAGTATCAAACACGTCGATTCGCTGATAGTCTGTCTTGACTGAGAGGAGTTGATCGCTTACCCTGAACGATAATTGCAAATTCTCCGAATATCTTTCCGAAAACCAGTTTTCTATGAGTTTCACGATTTGGAATATAAATAAAGTGTATTTTAACTCATGTGAGCGAGAAGTCCCTTACCCGGGATAGGGATGCACACAACCTGAACATATTATTGTTATCTGGGCATAGTTCAGTTTGCTGTCAGGCAGAAGTGAAAGTGTTGGGATAACCATACTGCTTCATAAGTGTACGTGTGCACGAAGCTGGAGGTAACAGCATGAAGACCAAGCACTCCATGACTGAGAGAAATTCAAATTCCTGAAATCCTGTCAGCAGCCTTTTAAGCGGAAAGAACCCCTCTATATCCGGGAGAAGAGCTCAATGACCGTGTATTTGATGGATCTTTCATTAAATTCATGAAAGAAATTTTTCAAACTATTACCTTTATAGAAAACCTTATCTGGACATTTAATTCACAACGCTTATATAGTTTAGTCTGTTTTTTAATATACTATAATTTTAATAATAAAAATGATATACCTCTTAAGCCCATTTTTTTCGCTAATTAATAAATCGTCGATACAAATATTTTAATATAGGGAAGTATATTATCAAAGTGGAGGAATGACATGGTAGGAATAAGCGAACTTTCGAAAACCGTGTCCAAAAAAACAAACACAACCCAGAAGGTTGCCAGAAATGTTATAAAGACATTCCTGGACAGTGTTGTTTCTGAATCCGACAGAGGAGCAAAAATCAATCTGGCGGGTTTTGGGATATTCGAAAGAAGGACTCAGATGGCAAGAAAAGCCAGAAACCCACAGACCAAGAAAATAATTGAGGTCCCTTCCAAGAAGAAGTTTGTTTTCAGGGCATCAAGCAAAGTAAAGTACAAGTAGTCTTTACTTAACTTGTCTAACACTAATTATTTATATTTTTTAAATTAATTTGATTTTTCATTTTTTGTTTTATTTTCACTTATCAATGATTGGTTATTGGTCTTTATAGCCGATATTTTTAACATTTCGGGCTGGAATTCCCATTTCGCAAGATGTGGATAAAATCAAAAGGGGATATATAACAAAAGGGAATGAAAAGAAAAAGTGAAATGTATTTCAGTGAGCCATACTCTCAGGACTGAGGAGTATTTTCTGGACAATTTCCATTATATTTTCCCAAACTTCTTCTTTCTCTCTTTGGACGAGTATCCTGTAATGCTTTCCACCAGACTGTTATACATCTTGATTGTCTGTGAGAAATCCTTGAAGTCCGGGTCATTCTCTGTTTCAATGGCCAGATTCTTTCCACTTATGGATATTTCGAGTCTTTTTATACCCGGAATTGTTAATTCCACGCTCCCCTGTGAAACTTTCACATCGCTGGAAAACTCCCTGCATCTTGATGCTATGGTTTCCAGAGAAATATCAAAACCTTTCTTTACGGGATAGTCTCTTGCCATTTTACGCCACCTGCTTTTTCATGGAAGCTTTTCTTTGGAGCTTCTTTGAAAGTGTCCTTAGGTATATGAGATACATGTATTGAGCATCATGCTCCAGAAGCGGAGAAGACGATATGATTGTTGAATCTCCATCATAGTCTATGATCGCCTCTGTAAGGGTTTCAAATTTGAGATCTCCATGCTTTATTGCTGTGAGTTTTGTCTCATTGCTTTCCTCGTATTCAACTCCGGAGAATTCCATGTAAAGATCGCCTTTGGAGAATTTTGAAAAATCACTAATAAGTGCCTCAAAGTCCTTTATTTCGATCAATGATCCTCCTGTCACCGCGTGCACATGCGGGAAGTTCAATATGGGTTCAATGTCTTTCACTTTTTTTGAAACGGATAGAAGGTCCTGAACTGAACCAAAAATCTCGGTTTTCCCAGAACATTCCACGCCAATATACGGATACCCCCTAGATGGAGGAAGTTCAGCAGATATCCTGCCATAAAAATCTACTGCTTTTTTAACCGCAGTTTTCCTCTCTTTTGGATAAAATCCTGTATGCGTTATTGTTCTCTTTGCATGCATTGCTTTCCCGATTATGAGGGACCATTTCAGATGATTGTATGATTTATCGGCCATTTCATTATCTGATAACATATCCATGTAGTAAGGTGCATGAATGGAAAGCTGCACGTCGAGTTCCCTGGCCAGTCTACCCCCCTCGTCCAGATCCGCATAGTTTCTTGCCATGTTCCAGAAGAGTTCCTGAACTATGTCATCCTCCTCAATGATATTATCGATCCCGATGCTATTGTAGTTACCGTCCTCGTCCTGTCTCAATATATCAACTATTATGGAAGTATCTACATCCCTCGGTGAAAGTCCATTGTACTCAAGGGCAGGTCTCTCTTCAACATTTACCCTGAGAAGTTGAACTTCCAGAGCATTTAACCCTAGATTATTAGCATCCTCAACTGATTCTATAAACGTCCTTCCCTTGCTAGTCAGGGGAATTCCCGCAACACCAAATCTGATCATAAATAAATCTAGACCTTCCATGATTACAAATTATATAAGTTTATCAGAGCTTATTCACGCATACAGTTGGGTTACATATGACTTCTTCTGCATGTTGATTCCAGATTCCTGTGAAAATCCAGTGGACCAAAGTGATGGAAAGCTTAAAAATTCAGATATTGGTATAATTCAAAAATGCAATATCCGCTTACATAATATGGTCACTACCAAGTCTTAAATATTCTTAAGGCATACGATTGTGATGGTGGTAATTAAAGGGAACGGAATTTCTTGTATTACATCCATTTCGAATAAATCAGGTGATCAGTATGAATGTAGATCCAAATTTAACAAAATACATGATAAAAGCAAAGATAGCTACGGATGGGGTGGTTGAGAAACCTGACGTCGTAGGTGCCATATTTGGCCAGACTGAAGGACTTCTCGGTGACGAACTGGATTTAAGGGATCTCCAGAAGAGCGGAAAGATCGGTAGAATTGAAGTTGAAATAGACAGTAAAAAAGGAAGGACTGAAGGCTTTGCGCTAATACCTTCCGGCCTGGATCAGGTTGAGAGTTCAATTCTCGCGGCAGCTCTGGAAACCATAGACCGTATAGGACCATGCAAGGCAAAGGTTGAGATTGAGAACATAGAAGATGTCAGAATACAGAAGAGACACAAGATCGTAGAGAGGGCTGAAGCGCTTTACAAAAAGATGAGCGAGAGCGGCAAGAGCGTCAGTGAGAGCATTGTAAACTCAGTTAGGGAAGAGGTTGAGAAAGGAGAGATCATCTCCTATGGAGAGGAAAGGCTTCCAGCAGGTCCTGCCATAAAGGATTCGGATTCAATAATTGTTGTGGAAGGCAGAAGCGATGTTCTTAATCTTTTAAGGTATGGTATAAAGAATACAATAGCTGTGCAGGGAACAAACATACCAAAGACTGTCCAGAAGCTTTCAAAGGAGAGAACTGTAACTGTTTTTCTTGATGGTGACAGGGGTGGAGACCTCATTTTGAAGGAGATGCTCCAGGTTGCGGAGATAGATTTTGTCTCCAGGGCTCCTCCAGGAACAGAGGTTGAAGAACTCACATATAAGCAGATTGTTAAAGCCTTAAGGTACAAGACCCCTGTAGAGCAATATCTTTCAATGAGAGGAATGAGTGAGGAACTCAAGGAACTTGTTCAGAAGAATGCAACGGAATCTGGCAAAAATGGAAAGAAACAGCCAGATATGCCGGTGGATGAACCAAAACCAGACAGAAGGGATAGACAGGAAGAGAGAAGAGAACAGAGACGCGAGGAAAGGAAAGAGGAGAGAGAACCCGAACCTGAGCCACAGAAAGTCGAGGTTGAAGATGTACCTGGTTTTGTGGACCTTCAGAATCCAAAAGCAATAGAGAAAAAGGGAACCATACTTAATGAGAGCAAACTCACCGAAGTATATGGGGAAGATGGTAAGGCAATTGCCACACTCTCCATATCTGAAACTGTTGAGAAAATACCAGAAATCAAGGACGGAAAGGCAATAATAACTGGTGGAGTCATTTCACAAAGACTCATAGACACAGCGTTTCAGGCAGGAATCAAAAACATTTACGGGGCAAAAATGGGACACGTGACTAAGAAGCCTGCGGAGGTCAGAGTGGTTTCATGGGAACACCATATGCAGGCATAGACCTGAAGAATCTGCCGGATACTTCGTACATCAAGATTCCAAAGAATCCTCTGGAGATGGTTATAGGCCAGGATGAGGCCGTAAAAATGGCCAAGATAGCCGCAAAGCAACGCAGGCATCTTCTACTTGTCGGTCCACCTGGTGTAGGTAAATCAATGATAGCTCAGTCCATATCATTCTATATACCCCAACCTAAGGAGGAGATAAGAGTTGTCCACAACCCTCAGTATCCTGAAAGGCCATTTATAGAGGTAAAAAGCAGGGTGCAGATTGTTCAGGAAAAAGAGGAGATGAATATGGTTGAGGGTGAACTCCTTGACCCAAAGGATGTTCCGGTATCAGTTGCCGAAAGACTCGGTTTCAGGTGCCAGAAATGTGGTTTCTATTCATCCTCTGCAGAAAATACCTGCCCCAACTGCAACAACCCCAAGGTTCAGAATGTGACACAGGGACCATTTGGAGATGTATTCAATGTAATCGGTGCTGCATTTGGAGTCCAGAACAATACAGAAAAAGTAACCTCAACGAGAAAGATAGGGGAAAGAGAGGAGGTCATAGTCTATGAAAGATATAACGATCGAATCAGGGTCCTGGATGAAAAAACTCTCGAAAGAAGAAGAAAAATAGAGAAAAAGAGTCCCAGCAAGATCATTGTCCCTATTGACAGGAAACCTTTCATACTTGCAACCGGAGCGAGCGAAACGGAACTTCTTGGAGATGTCAGGCATGATCCCTATGGTGGTCATCCCCAGCTTGGAACACTTCCTTACGAGAGGGTTATAGCCGGGTCTGTGCATGAAGCACACGAGGGGGTCCTTTTCATAGACGAGATTTCACATCTTGGCAACCTTCAGAGATTTATACTGACAGCGATGCAGGAGAGACACTTTCCCATCACTGGAAGAAATCCGCAGAGCGCCGGGGCCAGTGTAAGGGTTGATAACGTACCTGCTGACTTCATACTTGTTGCGGCCTGCAATATCAATGATCTTCAATATATTCTCAGCCCGCTGAGATCAAGGATTGTAGGAAGTGGTTACGAGATACTCATGCAGGTAACAATGCCGGATAATCCTGCAAATAGGATGAAATATCTTCAGTTCATTGCGCAGGAGATCATAATGGACGGAAAGATACCGCAGATGTCCATTGAGGCTGCAAATCTCATAGTTGAGGAGGGCAAACGCCGTGCGGGTGAAATAGACCGCAAAGAGAACGCCCTTACCCTGAGACTTCGGGAACTTGGAGGGCTTGTAAGAGCTTCAGGCGATATTGCAGTGGGTGATGAGAGAAATCTTATTGAAAAAAGCGATGTACTTGAGGCTTTGAAGACCTATCTGCCTGTGGAAGAAAAAATAAAGAAGTATTACGGAAATATGGGAGCTGCACTGTCCTCGGAGAATACACTCTCCCAGAAAGGAGAGGAATATTACTCAAACTACCATAATTTCAGGCAGGATCGTTCATACGACTGATCTGAACCCACTGGTTTAATCCAAATTTATCTATATTTATGCTACCTTGACAGTTCCGTTTTTAACTCATGTGAACGACAATTCCACTGATGATTGCTTTCGTATTCAAGGATTCTCCACTGTCTGTGAATACGCTAATCGCTTTATTGCTGTCTTCAGTTTCCAGACATGCATGGTGTTGCATTTCGAGCATGTCTGTGTTCTTTCACTGAGTTCCATGTTGAAGATATACGCGCACTTTTGACACATCCTGAACGATGGAACAAATCTTCCTGTCTCGATTATGTTCTTTGAACCTGACAACACCATGGTTTTCAGCATAGCGAAAAAGGAAGGTCACTCTGACCTTAATTGCGGTTTCAAAACATTGGATTCACTATCATCCAAAAACTGAATTCATTGGTTTTCCAGATGACGGTGAGGTTTCATAATGCGTCTTTATTTATAGGTTGGATCAGACTGTTATGTCTGCCACAGGAGCAATTATCTGTGCACTTTTTTTTGATTGTTCCATGACAAGGTCGAAGGACTTTTGCGTAAGATGAGTGGGAATAAGATTTTTGCAATGACTATCTGAAAACACATCCATTACGGAAGAATATGTGGAATGTTTCCACAATTGAGCCCTCTCCTTCTCTTCATCGGTGTAGGTCATCTCATGGAACAGGTAATCTGCATCCTCAGCCGCCCTGACAACGTTTAAACTGTACGCAGTGTCGCCTGTATAAACGATGGAGACCTCTGGATAATCAAGTCGGTAGACATTATCAGGTATTATGTGGTTTCCATCATATACACTTATGAAATCCAGTTTTTTCCCCTCTACATACTCTACATTGATCTCATATTGATCATTCAGCGGAGTATTTATCAATTTCATCATCTGATCCATTGCGTTCCCGATGCCTTTTGGACCCATCACTGTCAGGACATTTTTTACTCTGGTTGAACCCCTGTACCAGAGAAGTTCAGGAAGTCCCATAAAATGATCCAGGTGCAGATGCGTTATGAGCACAGCATCAATGTTCCCCGGGTCAATTCCCTTTTCAAGCAAGGATTCCAATGAATGTGGCCCAAAATCAATAACGGTCCTGTCATTAATAATTATGGATGAATTCCTGTGTCCAGCGCCTAAATGTGATGACCAGTTCCCAAGGAATTTTATCATCATGGTGAAGCATCCTCCGCTAAGAGTTCACCCTCTGCGTGTTCACTGTGAGGACTGATTTTATTGGGGATTTCGCCAGCTATATCTTCCAGACTCCTCCCCTTTGTTTCGACTCCCAGGAATAGTGTGGAAAGCAATCCAATCGCAGCAAAACCTGTAAAGAAGAGTAGGCTTGTACTGATTCCGTATGCACTTACGATAAATGGAAACGTTGTTATGCCTAATATTGCTCCGACCCGACTGACTGATGTTCCAAAACCGACTGCAGTGGCTCTCTCAGATGTTGGAAACAGTTCAAGTGGATAGACAAAATCAGTAGAACCTGGCCCTATGGCCTGCGTTATCTCGAACACCAGAAACATAATGAATACCAGTGGAGCTACAGTCACAGCCAGGCCAGCCTTTGGAACAAAGTGTGTCACTATTGCAAGAACCGCGAGAGAGATGCCCATTCCAGAGAATCCTATTATGGTTATGATTTTTCTTCCCAACCGTTCTATCAAAATCATTGCAAAGATTCCACCAAGAATAGCAAAGAGATCAAATATGGCAGAACCAAGTACTGCTTTGTCTGAACTCAACCCCATAATGGTAAGTATGGTTGGAGAGAAAATACTGATTCCATAGAAGGCCACATCAAACGAGAACCAGAATATGGCAATAAAGAGCGTACTCCTTATATATCTTCTACTGAACAGTTTTGAAATGGAAGTCCTGCTTTTGAGGGACACTTCTGGGATGGAATCCGATTTTCCCGTAATTGCCATTTCCACTTTTCTTGCCTCTTCTGTCTGCCCCGCTTTTCCCAACCATCTTGCGGATTCCGGAACGTCTCTTCTCAATATAAGAACAATCACTGCAGGTATTATACCAGCCAGGAACATGTATCTCCATGCTTCCGGACCGAACTGCAAAAGGATATATCCAACAAAGGCTGCTATTGCGGCTCCAGTGAACCATGATAGGGTATTACTTACCAGCAGCCTTCCCCTGTTTTTGGTCGGGGAGAATTCGGCTATAATTGTTGTGCTTATGGCATAGTCAGCTCCAATTGCAATACCGAGTACAAACCTGAATATAAAGAGGGACGTAAAATTAAAAGATACACTTATCAAAAGTGTCATTACGATAAATATAACCATGTCCCATAGATACATAAATTTCCGCCCTTTCAGATCTGTGATATACCCGAAGATTATGGCTCCAAAAAACATGCCTATAACCGTAGACGCCGCTATCAAGGCCTTATTTGTTGGGTTGTTCAACCCAAACGCCGGAATACCGTATAATAAAATAAGGGCTACAGATATAATAGAAATATCGTAGCCATCAAGCAGTGTTCCAGCAGCAGATAGCGCTGTAATTCTCAGGTGCGTTTTGCTTAGATGTGCCTCATCAAGAGCGCCGTATGTTGCAACGGCACCATCATTCGTGTTTTTCATGTCACTGGAAGGATAAATACTGTTTACTTAACCATAACCAATATATTATACAGATGAGTTCATATCTATAGGTATAAATTATTAAATAAAAATATCTATACTTTCTATATACGTTATTCTACTTATAAATAACATTTGTAACAGGAAGACGCAAAACATGACGGGAAGATATCTCGAGACATCATTGACGTACCAGGACACGAACGGTCACACGATTGACCAAAGCAGTCTAAATGACTCAGTGATTTTCGTAAGGCTATCCTGCCAGATCGGTGAAAAAGTTTTATTTTGTTATAATGCTCACCCAACAAGGATAAACAATGAGACTATCGTATCTTCTTGAGATGGAAAACCCGGAATCCCACTTCTTTAAAGTGACAATGAATGTAGAAGACTATTCAGAGGAGTCAATGTCGGTTACCATGCCTGCATGGACACCTGGATCGTATGAAATTCTTGATTTTTCAAGACACGTGAGAAAAATAAAGGCAGTTAACTCTGCAGGGGAATCCATTGAACTTTCAAAGAAGGATAAATCCACCTGGAAACTTGCCAATGGTAAGTCAAGAGATATCAGGATCACTTACGAGGTGTTTGCTCACGATCTATCGGTACATACAAGCCATCTGGATTCATCTCATGGTTACCTTAATGGCACAAACATATTCCTCTATATCGAGGGATACAAGGACCAGACCGCAGAACTCACAATAAAACCCTGGAAAGACTGGAAGGTTTCCACTGGACTTGAGAAGGTTGGAGACTTTAAATACAGAGCAACTAATTTCGATATACTGGTTGATTCACCGATTGAGATAGGTACCCACAGGAGCCTCTTTTTCAACGTCGATGGCAAGGAGCACGAAATAGTTCTTTACGGACACGGAAACGAGAATGAGGACAAGATTAAAAGTGATATCCAGAAGATAGTTGAATCCTTCCTAAAGATCTTCGGGCATCTTCCTTACAAAAGATACGTCTTCATATTTCATCTACTTTCTGAGGAAGACAGCGGTGGAGGACTTGAACACCTGAACTCCACCACAATTGATGTGGACAGGTTCATATTTTCACCCTTTGAAAGCTACAAGAAGTTCCTCAATGTAGTTTCACATGAATATTTCCACCTGTGGAACGTCAAGAGAATAAGGCCGGCAGAGCTTGGTCCTTTCAACTATAAGGAGGAAAATTACACATCCCTGCTCTGGATGGCAGAGGGATTTACCAACTACTATGGAAGAATGATGCTTCTCAGATCCGGGCTTATTTCCCAGAAAGATTTCTTCAAGCATTTCATGGAGACGGTGAGATTCTATGAGATGCAGCCTGGGCGACTGAACACTTCAGCCTATGAATCCTCTTTTGACTCATGGATAAAGCTCTACAGACCTGGACCAAATAATTTCAACAGTTATATATCGTACTACACCAAGGGAGACATGCTTGGGTTTCTCCTGAATGTGAGGATCATTGAAGCGACAAAGGGACAAAAGAGTCTTGACGATCTCTACCGGCATCTCTATGATAAATACAATAAGGATGGAAAGGGATATACTGAGAAGGATCTGCTTCTAGCGCTCAAAGAGATTACAGGAATGGACTTCACAGATTTTTATACGAGATTTATCAAGTCAACAGAACCCATCGATTTCCAGTCCGAACTTGATAAACTCGGCGTAGTATTGAAGAAGATCTTTAAGGACGCAGACGAATTTCCAGAGGGTTCTCCATACATGGGATCAATATTCAGGAATGGATCTAAGAATACTGTGGAGACCGTGATCGAGGGTTCTCCGGCGTTCAAGGCAGGGCTGAGTCCTGGTGACGAGGTTGTTGCAATCAACGGTTACAGGTTTTCCGACAGATTCATGAAACCCATCAGGGAAGATTACAGGAAGCTTAAGGTTGAAAAACTCACTGATTTCAGATCAGGGGATAGAATAAAGCTTCATGTTTTCAGGAAGGGTATCCTGGTGGAACTGGAACTGACGCTTGGTGATCCTGTCTGTGATCTCTACGAGGCAGTGGTCAGGGATGAACCCACAGAAAGACAGAAACTTTTCCTTGAAAAATTCCTCAAGGGCTGAAAATCATTTGAATAATCTAAAATTCATTTGAAATATCCAGTTTCTTTATCCTTCACCGTTTAAGCTATATAGTTTAAACAATTAGGTTAACTGCAATGCTGCTTATTCTTGAGGAATATTTTAAGAATTATCCCATTAAGAAGAGAATCGTGGAAGGCATGTATTCCAGAGGCATTTCCGTCAATGATGGATGCCTTTACCTGAAGGATCTTGAAATACCAATCAGCGAATTTGCAAAAGCATTGAATGTAAACAGAAGAACTGTCTATGATACCATTAAATTCATAGAGGACAGGGAGGAGATAAAGGCGGTAATGTCCCTTCTTCAGCCATCTCCAGACATCTGCAGAATAGCTCCCCTGATGGGTGATCAGGTGGTAACCATTCATACAAAACATGGATATTTTTCCAAGGTGCTGAACGCATCCATGGATACATTCAGGAACTACGGGTGCTATATGAAGGAGATTTATGGAAGAAATTCATACAGGGATGAGACCATAATAAGGGCCATATTCCATAAGTCTGTACCAGCAAAAGTCTTTGCAGAGATTGAAAAAATAGATGGTGTGAAGCAGATAGTGATGAGTTCTCCTGCAGAAAACCCTGATTACCTCATATGTGAAAAATGCGTTGTGAAAATATGCCCAAGCAAACTTTCAAGCGACCTCCAGCAGGAAGAGTATATATGAACCATATTGTGGTCGGTCCCTTTCCAGAAATGGCTATTGACAGTAAGCATTGAAAGAAGATCGCACTTTACATCAATTTATTTACGGTGCTCGAGGGAAACTGTTTCCACTGTTTGGTCTGTGAGTCCTGGGAAGAGTAAAAATATTGGAAAGTGGTGAAGTGCATGACCATCGTGCATGTTCATTTTTCATTCGAACATGGATATAAGCCCAAGGATACTTGCATCACTGTATTTCTGCTGGCATACTTTGAGAGAAATACATAACAATATGTTTCTCTCACTGGAACTATGCAAAATATTTTATACTATATTCTATACATATTAATCGTGGACGATCATCGAAGAGTGGTTATTCACAAGCTTTACGATATCCTTGCGAAGGAAGGTTTCAAGGTCTCAGAACCCGATTTGAAAGGGCTAGTGAGCTTTGACATAATTGCCAGAAGAGGAGATCAGAAATTTATTTTGAAGATACTTCAGAACATAGATACACTTCGCCTAGCCACTGCTATTGAAATTCAGAAACTGGCAAAAATAACAGGAGCTGCTGCAATTGTAGTGGGTGAAAAATGCGGAAGCGGTGATCTTGAGCAGGACGTGGTCTATTACAGGCATGGTGTTCCAATAGTATCGATGGATACTTTTGTCAGTTATGTTGATGGTGATCAGCTTTACGTTTACTCTGGTCCTGGTGGATTTTATATCTCTATCGACGGAATGGAACTCCACAGAACGAGAGAAATGAGAGGGATGTCAATAGGGAACCTTTCTAAGAGGGTTGGCCTCTCCAGAAGATCCATTTCACTTTACGAATCCGGAAACGCAGCTACTGTTGATGTTTTCCTGAAACTGGAGGAGATATTGAGAACAGATTTCAGGAAAGCTATTGATCTCTTTAACATTGAATTGAATATGAATCTCGAACAGAGCAGGATAAGCGATCCATTTGTCAGTGAATTCGAGGACATAATAAAGAAAACAGGTTACACATATGAGTCAATGAACAGATCCCCTTTTGATGTTATTGTATTCGAGACGTTAAAAGCCCTTATGCTTGTGGGACTTTTTGAGAATGTTCTTTCCAGGCCGGAGAGGGCCAATGCAATTAAGAACGTGAGCGACATATTTGAACAGCAGCCCCTCATAATAACCAGGGAGGAGACCAGCAGGGATAATCTCGGAGGATGCCCCCTTGTGACCCTCAGTGAACTTAAAAAGACATACGACCCAGATGATTTAATAAGATTATTGCATAGCAAAAAGAGTGCAATGTCATAATGCTTTACCAGGTTTTTCAACAGAACAGCGGCAGATACTTCTATCTTTTCGTGGGGATAAAGGGGCTGATAAGTGATGGCGACAGGCTAAAGGATGCGCTTAAAGTCCATACGCCTGATCAGTTGAGCATAAGCCTTTCACCGGAAGAGGTTGAGGGGATGAAGGCGTTCCTTGACGACCCCTTTGAGATGAATCTTTCAGATTTCGAGATTGTCTACGGCCTGAGACTCTCAGTTTATGGAGAGATAATGACCCCATCGCCCTGCTACATAGAGATGATCAGGTATGCTAAGGAAAATGATCTCCCTGTTAAGCCCCTTGATCTCAACGAGTATGATTTTTCCATGACATATACAAAACATGTGAAGACCTTCACCCTGATCAGGCACTCCATGAGAAAGAAGAAGATCATGAAGATGGATCTGAAAGACACCTCAGCGGAGGATTTTGTCACCAAATGGAACAATGAAGTCAACAAAATAAAGGGCATTGGGAGGGTGGAAAAGATTAGATCAGAATATGTGGCTCAATCCCTGCTTCGGGAGAACCTCAAGGGAAAAAGGCACTTTGCCTATATTGATTTTGAATTTTTCCCCGATTCCAGAGACCTGCTTGAAAAAAATGGATATAAGCTTGAAAAAATTTTATAATTTGCCCTTAAAGATCATGTATATTTCCCTGCTTCCGTGCCTGGATGCCCGTGTGTTGGTAATCCGGGAAAACCTGTAGGAGTCCTTCCATTTCCTGAATAGATCCTGGGTCATATCCCCCTGGAAATGCTTGAAGACGCATGAACCGCCCGGAGCAAGAAATATCTTTGCGACTTCCATAACCCTGTCCGCAATGACATATGAAGCCGAGTGATCTATACTTCCATTTCCCGTGGTCTTAACCATGGCATCTGAAAGTACCGCCTGAAAATTCTCCATGCCTGTCTGTCTGAGAGCATCGCGAATCTTTTCAATGGATTCATCGCTCATTATATCCGTCTTAAGGAAAATCACGTTATCCATGTACTTCATGGGCGATATATCCATGGCAACAACCGGCTTTCCAGTGATCTCATAAATGTATCTGGTCCAGCCCCCCGGTGATGCACCGATCTCCAGGACATTCTCTCCCGGACCTATTATGCCGAATTTCACCTGGATCTCCTTCAGTTTATATGCAGCCCGGCTCGCATAATTTTCTGATTTGGCCCTGTAATAGTATGTGTCCTTTCTTGCGGACATCGGATCAGCTTTCGCCTATGAACTTCCTGTATTCATCAGCTGAAAGACCTTTACTCTGCACGTTTTCAGTTGTCCTGATCTTAACAAGCCAGTTGGAGTATGAATCTCTGTTTATGAGTTCCGGGTTGTCGGATAGGCTGTTGTTAACTTCTGCAACTTCACCTGAGACAGGTGTGAACACATCTTCCGCCGATTTTACAGATTCCACTGTGAGAAGTACTTCACCCTCTTTCTTTGAGGTACCGGCCTTTGGAAGATCAATATACACAATATCTGTGAGCTGTTTCTGTGCAAAATCAGTGATACCAATCATAACGGTATCACCTTCAGCCTTCATCCATTCATGAGTCTTGGTGTATCTTAAATTTTCAGGAACCTGAGACATAAGCTGTTATGAAAAAAGATTATTTAACCTTGATCTGTTGTTATACTGTGAGAACCTTCATTGCTTCCCCTGTGACAAGAACAGAGGGGATTGAGGATCTACTCAGCCAGGTTTCACTTCTTCCCTCAGTAAGGGTACCAGGGACCAGGGATCTCCATCTCACGTACCTGTTTCTGGGAGATATTGGAGAAAGGGACGTAAAAAGTGCTTCTGAAGCAGTTAAGGCCATCTCTTTGAGAAAAGTGGTATCCGGTTTCTCTGAAATAACCGCGTTTCCAGATCTGTCCAACCCAAGAGTTCTTGTTCTTATATTTGACAATCCCGGGATTCTGGAGATATACAAACGCATCAGCGATCTTTTGCCGGGTTTTGCAACCCGTTCGAGAAATTTTGTTCCCCATCTTACCATCGGCAGGTTTGGAAGAGATAGAATAAATCCACACATTGAAAAATTGAAGGTGCCGGATGAAAGAGTTACCATAGACAGGGTCTGCCTCTTCAGAAGTACCCTCACGCCTTCCGGTCCTATATATGAGGAAATTGATTCTGTTCAGCTTATATAGGTCATCTTTTCTCTGTCGCTGTGATCCTTTTTCCTGGGTTTTAGAAGCTCCTCATCACTGAACTCTATTGCTATGAGTCCTGAAACAGGAATTAACCTCAGCTTTGATTTTTCATCGGGGGTTTTCACTCTGAAACATATTGCGCCCTCCTCTCCCAGAAGAGTATAACCGATAAATTCGCCCTCAGTTTTCATGGGCTCGTCTGTTCCACTATTTGAAATAACTGTATAGCTACCACCTTTCTTGATCTCTATTACATCCATTGTTAGAAGCGCCTCCATTACAGAAGAAATATTAGTCTTAGCCATTATTGTCCCCTTCTCACCATAATATTGTATTATATAATAACATGATCAGTTCATCGCCTGGTCTGACTGAGATCAACAATATGCCTTACGGATTTACCATAATTTTCAAGGGCCATCTTTACATTTACCTCAACCCAGCTCCACGCCCTGACGAGGTCACCCGACCTGAGACGGTATTTCTTTGTTTTTCCTTCCTGCACCTCTTCCAGGAGATCCATGGATTTCAGCTTGTTTAAATGCCTGTAGAGTGTGGTCCTGCTGGTCTTGAGAAATGTCAGGAGTTCATCTCCGGTCCAGTACCTCTGCGAGTTAAGGAGAAAACAATCTTTGAAAAGACGGAAATAGGCGGCTTTCGATATTGTGGCAAAATCTGTGGACGGTTTAAGTCTGGGTATATACCCTATATCAGACAGGAAATATGCGATGTTCTTGTCCAGATCTTCATCCAGGATCCTGCTTGGTGTTGAAACAATAGTCATTTTGAACATATGTCTTTATGGAATAACGGTTCACTGCCTATAAAGATATTTTTAGTCAGGTATTGACAACTTTCCTGTTCCCGCTTCAAAACATGCGCCTGCAACCTTAATATTCTCAACAGAACCCCGTATTACATCGCCGGTTACTCTCAACATGCTGGGCCTCATTATTTCTATCCCCTGTTCTATCCATACCTGTTCTCCACTCCCCGTAAGATGGTGCTTGAGCATATATGCTGCGGCTGGTCCGGCAGCCGAACCTGTAGCAGGATCCTCACCTTTTTCATATATCATTCTGCAGTGAAGTTTAGTGTCCGGATAGACGGTTTCTCTTGTCACAAGATAGAAATGCATGGCGTTGTGCAGTTTCAGATATTCCTGGGCTGTATCCTTGTTTATCCTGATGCGTGAAAGATCCTGAAGATTCCTGAACGGAACTATAATGAAAGAATTCCCTGTTGAAACGCCCTCAACAGGAAGTTGTGGATCAAGCACATCAGGGTTTACTCCGAGGGCACTGGCAACATCACTTTTACAGTGATCCCCAAGAAATTCAGGATTTCCCTGATCCATTTCAAAAAGCCTGTTATGGCCTGATTTCTCAATTCGAATCTTTACACTTCCTTTTCCCAGAACCAAGGTTAAAGCATCAGCATCTTTTCCTTTTGTCAGAACGTAAGCTGTACCCAGTGAAGGATGGCCCGCAAAACTCATTTCCCCTGTGAGTCCAAAAATTCTCACCTTTACTGGCCTGTCGATTGGATCGCTCTTCCCAATGAAAGTTGTTTCTGAATACCCGAATTCTCTTGTTATTTCCATCATTTGATCGCTTGTATGTTTCTGATCTGTCCTGACTACTGCAAGCTGATTGCCCTCAAAAAGGCGTCTGGCGAATACATCCACAATTGTAAAGTCCAACGTTTTTTGATCTATATTTTCCTCAGTGGTGGATGAAACCATGAGGCGTTATCCTTACTGGTTTTATAATTATGGTGTGCGTGGCTCAGATCTTTCACTTATGGCTCAGAATAAAAGAAAACTGAAACCTCTTATTTTATACTGAAATGGCATTATGAAACGTGGATGATACGGTGCACTTGGACAATCCATTTGTGGCGAGAAATGGAAACTGTGAGGTTATAACATCAGTTTTCGGAAAAAATCCTGACGACTTATTTGTAAAACTCTCATCTGTAGCCGCGGATACCAGAAGGATATTCGAGGTTAGATTTGATCTCTTTACCGATCACCATATGGAATCTCTGGCTGCAATTATAGGATACATGAACAGGAGAAAACTCCGCTATGTTTTCACCTATAGAACAGAAGATGCTGACGATGCTTTGGAAAAATACCAGTATGCTGCCAGAAATTCGGCCCTTGCAGTTGATCTGGATATGAGGTTGAAGGAACTGGCTAATGACCTGCAAGGCAAAACACCCGTAATATTATCATATCACGGTAACGGTGAATGGGATTTACAGGAGATAATGAAGAATATGATAATGTTTCAGGCCCAATCGTACAAGCTCGCCAACACATATAGCGATATTGATCTTTTCCTCAATGATCTTGCTGCCATGACCTCAATGAGGGATAAAATTGAAAATCCTCTTTCATTCATACCAATGGGAACCGGAAACAGCTTTCTGAGAGTTATATCAGCATCCCTGGTTTCAGATTTCACATATTCGATGCTGGATAATGAATCAGCACCCGGGCAGAAGAGTTATGATCAGATGATTTCCATGATTGGAACCTGCAATAAGATCATGCAGCGGAAATTATTGCAATGAGACCTGTTGTGATAAATTCAATGGCGATTGAAGCCAGAAGCAGACCCATTATCCTGGATATTATCAATGACCCGGTTTTTCCCAGTCTTGTGAACAGAGGAAGGGAAAATCTGAGAATTACATAGGACATGATCATCACTGTCACTATTGCAATTACAACCATTATCTTGTCCACACCGATTGTAGTTTTTGAGTTGAAAAATATGATTGCAGTGGTAATGCTTCCCGGACCTGCCAGTAAAGGAGTCCCTATGGGAACAATGCCAATGCTCTCCTTTTCCATGGACTCTTCCTGTTCTGCTCCTGTGAGTTTTGTGTTTGATGTTCTGCCCTGAAGCATATCAAAGGCTACCTTGAAGAGCAGTATGCCACCAGCAACTTTGAAATCTGAGATGTCAATCCCGAGAATTACAAAAACATATATTCCCACAAGCATGAAGCCAAGGATCATCCCGGAGGCAACCAGAACGCTCCGGTCAACCACACGAAGTCTTTCTTTCAGGGTATACCCTTCTGTCAGGGCAATAAGAGTTGGAATTGCCCCTATTGGATTCAATATTGCGAAAACAGTTGTCAAAACTGTAACGTAAAAAAGAATAGGAGAAAGAAGTCCAGGCATTACCTGTGAGGTAGCTTCTTGTGCATTATTAAATTTTTTTGACGATGGCTTTACTTATGCAATGTACTAAGTAAAGTTAATATATCCCCACACTATTCAGTGGTATGGAAAGCGAAAAAGAAAGCGAAACTACAGTATGGAATCTGGATAGCGCCCATTCACAGGCAGACTTTGCAGTCAGGCATATGATGATTTCTACAGTGAAGGGTACCTTTGAAAGAGTAAGCGGTACTATTGTTGGAGATCCATCAGACGTTGAGAATTCCAGGGCCGAAATAAGGATCGATGCTTCTTCGGTCTCAACCAGGGACAAGCAGAGAGATGGACATCTTAAGTCACAGGACTTCTTCTACGTTGAGAAATTTCCGGAACTGAAGTTTGTGAGCAAGAAAATCACCAGGAAGGGAAAGGAAGAAATCGAGGTGACTGGAGAACTCACAATAAGAGATGTTACAAGAGAGGTTACCCTGACGGGAACACTTGAAGGACCGCTCAAAGACCCATATGGATTTGAGAGGTTTGGTGTCAGTGCTGAAGGCAGTATAGACAGATCACAGTGGGGCCTGAAATGGAACAGTGTATTAGAAACAGGCGGGGTCATGGTGGGTGACAGGGTGAAAATATCTGTTAACCTTGAAGCAGTTAAGAAAAAAGATTCACTTTGAGATGCATTACAAAAAAATATTAAGACATTTAACCATGAACATATAAGGCGTAAATTAGATGAATGACTGTCCTGTGACAAAAGCTTGGAAAATACTGGGCAAACCGTGGAGAATAGTAATAGTGTCCAGACTTTTGGAAGGGGACAAAACATTCAACTCTCTTCTCTGGAGTCTACAGGGGATCAGTACCAGGACACTTTCCAGTGTACTTAAGGAGTTTATTGAAATGGGAATAATTGAACCTTTTTCAAAGGACGAAAAGCATGGATACAGACTTACACAGAAAGGGGAGGACCTGGCTGAAGTTGTTGCAAAGATTAAGCAGTGGAGTGAAAAATGGCTTGAAACAGCCCCGATGAATCTTAATACCTGATTCTTTAAGCACCTGTATTTTAACCTAATTAATAGTATACTCTGTCAATGAAAATACAATCATGACCTTACTAACGTCGTGACCTGCCACCTATAAACAAGTTTCCAGAAATGACATGTTTTCGGATCCGGAGAATATTGCCGTTGAATCCATGAGGACATGTCCACCCTTCTCAGTCAGCTTTCTCATGATCTTGATGCTGTTATCTTCCGGAAGTGATGAGAGCATTTCAGATATTGACGAAGCTGTCATGGTTTTATCGAACATACTGGAGAGATATGTTTTTTCGTGCGGATACCGTACGGATTTCATGGGAAGTGGTTGTATTTCCTGGGGACCACTTAGCTGATGATTCTTTAATACCTTGTATTCATACATACTCGCACACCCATAATCATTTTCACAGGCATTAGCATAAAACTCGGAGAATAATCTGCAAGAAATTTGAAAAATATATGTTGTATAAAAGAGAGAGTCAAGGATCAAATGGCCATATACAATATATATAGAAAAGATTTAAATGCATAATAATTGTGCCTACTTATGGCTGAGCAACAATTTCTGAAAGAAATGGATGTGCTAAAACCACAAAAATACCATTACTTTATAACTGCCTTATCCGATGCGGGTTATTTTCTGGACGGTTATGATCTACTTGTGATTGGTCCAGCCTTGATATTTATTGGTCCCTTATTTGGACTTTCGCCTGCCGTTTCAGCACTAATAGGGGTTTCGACAATAATTGGCCAACTTTTTGGAGGGGCTATTTTTGGGTTTATTGCAGATCTCAAAGGAAGAAAAGTAATCTATCAATGGGATATGCTGATATTTGCTGTGTTTGCTATTCTTAGCGGTTTATCCACTAACGCCACTGAATTGATAATCTTTAGAGCACTTCTGGGATTGGCAATTGGTGCGGACTATACACTAACACTTTCCATCATAGGAGAATATTCTCCCGTAAAGGGAAGAGGAAAATTCCTGGGAACTGGTTTAATGTCATGGTGGATAGGTGGAACTGTGGCTGTCGCACTTGGTTTGTTATTTCTTCCCTTCGGGGACATAGCATGGAGATATCTTCTTGCTGCTGGAGCAATACCGGCTATAGTAGTGCTTGTCCTGAGAAGGAACGTTGAAGAAACGCCGAGATTTGCCGCAGAAATGAATAATACCAGGGAAATTTCTGAGATAAAGAGAAAATTTGGCATAAACAGAGATGAGGTAACAGTTAATTCCACCGTTGATGGAAACATAAGTAAACCTGATTATAGCAGGAGAAGCGCTTTTGTCTTTGTTTCATGGTTCTTAAACGATCTTATATTTTACGGAATAGGAATTTACACGACAGTTTTGCTTGTAGAATTAGGATATTCAACACATGCCGGTTCATTAACACTTACACTTATGCTCTATATAATAGGCGTATTCGGAACCCTGGCGTTTGTTTTTACGGCAGATATTTTTGGAAGAAAAAAATGGCAGGCATATACCTTCCTCCTTCAAGGACTGGCACTTCTGGTACTAGGGCTATATGCAATAATAATTAGAAGTGCACCCCCAATATTGTTGTTATTCCCAATGTTCGCCATATTTTACTTTGCCAATGCGGGTGGAACAGGAGAGACCACTGGAATATTTGTCAGTGAACTGTTCCCTACGAGACATAGAACAACTGCTCTAGGGGCCGGAACTGCTATTAGCAGAGTTGGAGCTATTATTTCTGCAGTTGTATTTCCAATTACTTTGACCCTTTATGGGATTATACCGATGGAAATGCTTCTGTTTGTAGTAGGCTTAACGGGATTTCTTGTAACCATGTTTCTTGGAGAGGAAACGAAGAACCGGTCACTGGAAAATATATCGAGTGATCTGACTACTGCAAGATAAATTAATGGTAACTTAAACCTTTAAAATACCCAATTATTTTTATGTATACTAGTGCTTAATTGATTAGAGTACACGTAGTATTTTCTAAGAAGCGAACCTTTAATCTCCCTTTCTTCCACAAGAACTGCCTCGCATTTTCGTTGTGTTCATTCATGAAACCAGTTATTTCTCTGGAGTCTCCAGGAATCAGTACCGAGACACTTTCCAGTGTACTTAAGGAGTTTATTGAAATGGGAATAATTGAACCTTTTTCAAAGGACGAAAAGCATGGATACAGACTGACACAGAAAGGGGAGGACCTGGCTGAAGTTGTTGCAAAGATTAAACTTTAGTGCTGAAAAATTTCTTATGCAATTGCAGAAAAATTGCATACAAGACTTTTGCTTAAGGCTGAATAACAGGCTGAGGTCGTGTCAATTAAATATTGTTAAAGTTAAAAATTCATCCTTTAAAAATCTGGGAGTACCAGTCTTTTCTCACCTTTCCAGTTAAATCAAAATAGACATGTTTAATGTATGTGAATTCTTCAAGCGAATATGTTGACAAAGACGCTCCATGTCCACTCTGCTTGTATCCAGCCCATGGCATTTCCGAAGGAACAACGACATGTTCATTTACCCACACGGTACCAAATCTGAGATCCCGAACCGCTTTCATGGCAGTAGTTATATCTGATGTCCATACAGATGATCCAAGGCCATAAGTTACGTCATTACTTCTCCTTA
>JAKADT010000059.1 GCA_021820245.1 Thermoplasmata archaeon
GTTATCCTTCTCCAGCCTAGTAAGGTATTGTTTAACATCCTCTTGCATGTTAAGTGATCATCAGCCCATATTAAATAACTTTAGTATGGTTATTACGACTAATTGACGTTGTTCCAGTAATCTGTCTCCATGATCAATAAACTGTGTAGTCTGTGAATGAGATGTACGGTGTTATTAAATTAATATTTTGCGATATATTTAAAAAGATTATGTATGTGATGGTGTATTCAGATATTTCTATGAGATAGAATATATATCCGTATTAATTTAAATACAACATTGGCAGTGAAGGATAGAGGTTAAAAAAATGAATGGAAAATTGAAAATGGATCTTAAGTTACTCGAACTCCCCAAGAAGAAAATATATCTGTCTGTATCTGGCGGTTCATTCTGCGTTGATTAAAATTTCAAACACTTTCTTCCATTATTGTTTTAAATAATTCTTCTTTGTTGTTTTCTCTGCATTTTTCGGAGAATTTTTCAATCCTTGATTGTATTTCTTTTGCTGGGTATCCATAAATTTTCATTATTCTAATTACTGACACATAACCATCAACTATCGGCCTATATACTTTAGATGAGTAGTTCTTCTCCATCTTTAAGATTTCTTCCTCCGCATTTTTCATATTCTTTGTTGCAATAAAGTAAGTTGCAAATAGTTCATGGCATTTTGCAACACCATTCATGTCGAAGTTCTTTCTGAAAAATCCATAGGCTGCCGTAATGTAATCATAAGAGTCCCCAAACCGCCGAGTTTCTATGTATATTTTTGCTATGTTTAATCCCGAGAGATGTAGCATTCTCTCATTACCCATTTCCTTGGCCAATTCATGGGCTTCCACAACGCTATCTATAGCCTCGTTTGGTTTGCCCATGGATAGAAGAACAGCACTCTGGTTGAGATAACAGAATTCGAGATGATGTTTATCTCCAATGGATTCAAAAAATTCTATGGCCTCCTGATTCATCTGAAAGAATTCTTCAAGCTTTCCCATTGAAGCATAAACATAAGCCTCGTTCATTTTTACCTGATTCAGACCTTTCTTATCGTCTATTTCCATGAAAAGCAGATTTGCCTTCTCAAAGTATTCAAGCGACTTTTCATTGTCATATCTGTACCCATAAACGGAACCGAGTCCAAGCATTGCCCTGGCCCTGGTTCTTATATCATCCACCTTTTCTGAAAAAAGAATGGATTTTTCAAAATGACTCTGTGCGAAACCAAGCTCCAGTTTATAGAGATTTATGGACCCATAAAGGTAATGCCCTTTTGCAAGCAGCTTTTCATCCTTTGTTTTAAGGCCAAGTTTTATGGCATTTGAGCCAAAATCGATTGCCCGTGTGTAATTGCCGCTTTTCATATAATATTCTGCAAGATCCTGAGTTTCCTGGCTGCACTCACTACCCTCAATCTTTTTCACCATATATTTGCGAATCAGATCTATTAGAGTCTTCTGATCGTTAATCAGTTCATCCTTGAGACCATCTTCAAATATTCGGAGTCCTTTTTCCGTTGGCCTGAGAGATATTCGGTCTCCTTCATCAAATGATATGTAAACCCAATCAAGATCTCTCATGAACTGAATTATCTCCAGGGATTTCTCCTCTCCATAAGTGTTGAAATCCGAGTGATCAAGCCTGGAATACTCTTCTTCCGGAATGAGGTAACCTGCCAGTACCTTTGTCCCGGATGGAGCTGAGATGTACATTCCGGGGAGAATGCCACATGTGAGATATAACCTTTTCTTGCGTTATCTGTTGCATGAACAAAATATGTGTTCTCAAGATACAAATCTCTTAAGAACGAAATTGAGGATTCCACCACTCTGGAAATATTCGACTTCCACGGGAGTGTCGAGCCTTACGGTAAGACCTGTTTTCGATTTTTTACCGGTTTTGTCCGTGTATTCCATTTCTGCTTTTCCCATGGGTTTCAGCGGACTTGCAATGTTGATTGTGACAGGCTTGGTATGGTCCAGGTTCAGGGATCTTGCATCGCCTTCATTAAACTGCAGTGGAAGAACTCCCATCCCGATGAGGTTGCTCCTGTGGATTCTTTCATAGCTCTTTGCCACAGCAGCTTTTATTCCAAGAAGAAGTGGCCCCTTTGCAGCCCAGTCTCTTGAACTTCCTGTGCCGTATTCTACCCCTGCAAATACAACAAGTGGAACGTTTTCTCTCATATACTGAACGGCGGCATCGTATACCGTGGTCTCTTTTCCGTCTGGATAATGTTCAGTGTAGCCTCCTTCCCTGGTCACCATAAGGTTTCTTATACGGTTGTTTGCAAATGTTCCTCTCATCATAACCTCGTGATTACCTCTTCTGGAACCGTATGAGTTGAAATCCTTTGGATCTATGCCGTTTGCAATCAGGTATTTTCCGGCCGGGCTGTCTTTCCCTATTGCACCCGCAGGAGATATGTGATCGGTTGTGACTGAATCTCCCAAAAGCAGAAGAGGACGTGCGTCCCTGATCTGACTTATCTCAACATGTTCCTCTGGATCAAATGTGTCAAAGAATGGAACACGCCTTATGTAAGTGCTCTTCGGGTCCCAGTCATAGATCGCACCCTTCGGTGCCTCTAGACTCTCCCATTTCTTGTTGTACACATCAAGGTTTGAATATTTTTCTACAAACATGCTCCTGTCAAGACTGCTGTTTATCACTGTGGATATCTCATCCTCTGTTGGCCATATATCCCTGAGATAAATTTCCTTCCCGGATTTTGATATTCCCAGAGGTTCAGTGTTAAGATCAGTTGTTATCTTCCCAGCCAGTGCGAATGCCACGACCAGAGGGGGTGACATGAGATAGTTTGCCCTTACGTTTCTGTGTATTCTTGCCTCAAAGTTCCTGTTTCCCGACAGCACTGCAGCTGTGTTCAGCTTATTTTCAATGATGGCCTTTTCAATATTCTCGTCAAGGGGTCCGCTGTTTCCTATGCATGTTGTGCATCCGTAACCAACGAGGTAGAAACCAAGCTTATCCAGGTATACCTGCAGACCCGATTTGTTAAGGTACTCCGTAACAACCCTTGATCCCGGAGCAAGGCTGGTTTTTACCTTTGGATTGACTTTCAGTCCCAGTTCAACTGCTTTCTTTGCAAGGATCCCGGCTCCAACCATTACTCTTGGATTGCTGGTGTTTGTACAGCTTGTGATTGCGGCTATCACAACATCACCATCCATAAGAGTTTCATTCTTTCCATGCAGAGTTATCTCGGCGCTTTTGAGGAGAACCTGTTTCTGTCTGTTCCCGGTCTCTGCCTGCTGCCCGGATTCCTCCATGAACTTCATGAAACTGTTTCCTATGTTTTCCAGATCTACCCTCTGCTGTGGTAATTTTGGTCCGGAAACGCTTGGCCTGATATTTGTGAGATTCATCTCTATCAGTTCTGAGTAAGCTGATGCGGAATCTACTCCAAACATACCCTGTTCCTTGAGATACTTCTCAACAAGTTCAATATGCTCCTCGCTTCTTCCTGTTAGCCTGAGATAATTCAATGTTTCACTGTCCACCGGAAACAGGGCCATAGTTGCTCCGTATTCAGGACACATGTTGGATAGAGTGGCTCGATCGGGAAGGGAAAGAGATGCTATCCCGTCCCCCAGGAATTCGATAAATTTTCCCACGACCTTATGCTTTCTGAGCAATTCTGTCAGGTTGAGTACCAGATCTGTTGCCGTCACTCCCGGTTTTAGCTTTCCGGTAAGTTTTACCCCAACAACCTCCGGTGTCTTGAATGTAACAGGCTGTCCAAGCATAGCAGCCTCTGCCTCTATACCACCAACACCCCAGCCCACAATTCCAAGACCGTTGATCATTGTTGTATGGGAATCAGTTCCCACAAGGCTGTCCGGGTAAGCCATATTCTTTCCATCAACCTGCTTTGTCATTACAACCTGGCCAAGGTATTCCAGGTTTACCTGATGAACTATGCCAACAGATGGTGGAACTATCCTCATATTTTTGAAGGCCTTCTGTGCCCATTTAAGAAATCTGTATCTTTCGGAGTTCCTTTCAAACTCAATATCCTGGTTTTGCTGGTATGATTCTTCCGTTCCAAAGAAATCAACCTGCACCGAGTGATCTATGACCAGATCAACCGGAACAAGTGGGTTTATAACCTCAGGATCCTTGTTCATTTCCTTTACCTTGTTTCTCATGGCAGCAAGATCCACAACAGCAGGAACTCCTGTAAGATCCTGCATAAGAACACGGGAAACGGTGAATGGTATTTCGCTGTCTGAAGGTTTCCCGGGATTCCAGTTTATGAGATTCTCAATGTCCTCCTCTCTAACGGTTTTCCCGTCAAAGTTTCTAATGAGTGATTCCAGTATTATTTTTATTGAAATCGGAAGTTTTGATATTTTTTTCTCCCTGTCAATATCCTTCAGGGAATAAAATGAAAAATTCCTGTCCCTTACCTTCAAATTTTTTATGACCTGATATTTACTTTCCATGATATATCAGTTCATGGTATTGGGAATTGATTAATTACAGTTTTGACACTTCTGGGTTGTGGAAAAAGATCTGTGCCATTGACTGATCATTTCTGGACCTGGATGGTCTTCAGTGCCTCCATAGCCTCCTTTACATGGTTCTTAGCGTTCATCTGTGAATTGTACACATGAACTATCTTCCGTTCTCTGGATATCACATAGGTTATTCTGGGTGGAATTAACATTCCGGTCGCACCGTAAAGTTTTCTTATTCGCTTATCTGGATCACTGACTAGAGTGAAGGGGAGTTTTCTATTCTCCTTGAATTTCTTATGCGATTCCACAGAATCGGAACTCACCCCAACCACAGTTGCATCCATCTTGATGAGATCGTCCCATTCATCCCTGAAACTGCATGCCTCTGCAGTGCATCCGGGAGTCTCATCTTTCGGGTAGAAATAGAGAACCAGATTGTTCCCGGAAACCAGTTCCTTAAGTGTTACCTTTTTATTTTCGTCTGTCAGTCCCTCAAAATCGGGTGCATCGTCTCCAACCTTCAACATAAAGTAACAATCTTTCTCTGCATATAACCTTATGCGGTTCCCCGGCAGGTTATGCAATATGTAATTAATCCCAATAAAAACTAAATATTCGTTTACAATGATAAGGAATTCAAGGTAATTGAGGACATAGGGAGGTAAAAAAGGAGTGGCAGTCGATACAATAAGGAAAAAACTTGTAAGGGTATCAGACGTCTTTCAACCTCTCCTTTTCTCGCGCCCGTACCTGCATGGGAAATCAAAGTACCTGGCTGTTGTATTGGCCGCAGGTTTTCTGTCAACATTTGCCAGACTCTTGATACCCATATATATCGGGGATGCCGTATCCTCTATTGAATTGAGGAATATATCCGGTGTAATTGGATTCGCTTTCCTCATCATTTATGTTTCAATAATCTCAGGTGTACTGAACTTCGTGGTTGGTTATGGTTCCCAGTACCTCAGCCAGAAGTATGCCTACAACCTGAGAAATAATGTTGTGAACCACCTTGTACGCAAAAAGTTCCACTACTTTGAGACTAAAACTTCCGGTGACCTCCTTTCACGATGCACAATGGACATACAGGCAACGAGGAACTTTATCCTGGCAACGCTCTCACAGCTTCTTCCAACCCTATTCATGATTGGAATAGCCCTGTACCTGCTCATTACGCTGAACATTTACTACGCAATGATCTTTCTTGTGACCGTTCCTGTGCTGATCTACCTGGGAATGGTCTTTCAGAAGAAACAGAGAACCCACTGGAGAAGCATAAGGAACTATTATGGATCCATGAGTGAAAAACTTCAGGAAAACATAGTTGGACAGAGGGTTGTTAGAGGATTTTCTGCACAGAACCAGGAGGAGGAGAAATTCACCGACACAACAAACGACTACTATGGTGAATACATGGATGTAGCCTACCTGCGAGGGACTTACAATAACCTTATGCCACTCACTGTCAGCGCTGCTGCGTCTGCAATACTTATTTTTGGTGGCTACACAGACGTAATAACCGGTATCAGTGTGGGCGGACTTGTGGCTGCAATAAACATATTCAGCCTTATCACTGCTCCTGTAAGTTCCCTTGGAAGGTTGATAGTATTCTCTGAAAATGCAAGAGCTGGTATAGGAAGAATAAACGAGGTCATAGGCCCGGATGATGAGGAGTACATTGAGAAGTCAGGCGGAAAATTCCCGAAAGGAAGTCTTGGGTTCAACAGCGTGAACTTTTCCAGGTCAGGCAGGAAAATACTCAGGAACATCAATCTGCAGATAAACCCAGGTGAATTCTTTGGGCTTACTGGAAGTACTGGTGCCGGAAAAACATCAATGGTGAATCTCATCACAAGGTACTATGATCCTGATTCCGGTGATATAACCATTGGGGGGGTCAATATAAAAAATATACCTCTCAGCCTGCTCAGAACATCTGTTAGGGTTGTTCCCCAGGAAATATCCCTCCTGTCCGGAACTATCCGGGACAACATTGCCTTTGGCGACAGGGAAGCTCCCATTGAAACCATAAAAAAGGCTGCATCCATAGCCATGATTTCTGATTTCATAGAAGGGCTTCCTGATGGATATGAAACCCTTGTGGGAGAGAGGGGGATCACGCTTTCAGGAGGACAGAGGCAGAGGGTTGCCATTGCAAGGGCCGTGGTAACTGTCCCTGAAATACTTATCCTGGATGATGCCACATCAAGTGTTGACCCTGAAACAGAGCTGGAAATTTTCAAGAATATAAAAAGAGAATTCCCTGAAATCATTACAGTAATAGTCACACACAGGGAATCCGCCCTGAAATTCTCTGACAAAATGGGAAAGATAGACCATGGGACGCTGGAGGAAGTTTCCGACATGAACGAGGTCCTGAACATTGTGGGATCAATATTTCCCGAAACAGCTGGGGGTACCTGATGCCGAAATCCTACGACGAGGTTGAGGAAGAATACATGCATACTGGGAAGACCGGTAAGTCGTTTTTCCGCCTTGTGAAGGACATGGCCAGGATGAAGAGGGAGACCTCACTCATGATTCTTGCAGTGGTATCCACTGCCATAGCGGGAACCCTTTACCCTCTTGCACTTGCGGAGGTCATAAACAGTATAACTGCAAAGAACCTGCATTTTGTATTTCTCTTTGCAGCCATATTCTTTGGACTGTATGTTGCTCAGTTCTTTGCAAACAGGATAAGAACAATAACATCAACGAAACTTGCGCAGTCAACAATAAAAAGTCTCAGGGACAGATCATTTAACAGGCTGCAGTACGTTCCAATAGAATTCTTCAGCAGGGTCAAGACAGGCTACCTCATGAGCAGGATAACCAATGACGCGGAGACACTCAGTGAATTCCTGACGTTTCAGTTACCTTCCGTTGTTTCAGGCATAACCACCGTCATTGTATCCATTGGAATCATGATGTATCTGGATTTCAATCTCACAATGTACAGCCTTGTTGTTATTCCAATTCTGGCCGGTTTTTCAATCTCAATCCAGGGAAGGGTGAGAAGGAACTATCTCAAGACCAGGCGAACAATTGCTGCAATAACCGGAAACCTGGCAGAAAATATAGGGGCAATAAGAACAATAAAGGCCTTCAATGTTGAGGATCGCACAGCAGATCATTTCGATGGACTCAACACAAATAACTTTGATGCAAATATGAAAGCAGCGAGACTCTCCTCGCTCTATGGAATGATTGTGAGAATCATTGAGGCGCTTGGGATAGCTCTGGTTCTCTATGTTGGTTCCCTTCAGCTCCTTGGAGGTTTTGTATCCGTGGGAATACTGGTTGCATTTGTGGTATATGTTGAAGAGTTCTTCGATCCCGTCATACAGCTTTCACAACTGTACAACTCATACCAGTCATCCATGGTGGGAGTGTCCAGAATATACGGAATAATAGATTCTGAGAAGGAGAGCGATTATGAAACTTCAAATCAGCTGGACACATTCAATGGTTCAATAGATTTCAGGGATGTGACTGTGACCTTTGGAAGCACAAAGGCACTCGATAATGTTAATCTGTCAATAAAGAAGGGTGAGAAGGTTGCAATTGTGGGACATACTGGTGCTGGCAAAACCACCCTTTCCAATCTCATACTTAAATTCCAGAGAACAACGTCCGGATCTGTGACCGTTGATGGAAAAGAGATTACAGAAATCTCAACAAAAAGCTACAGGGAGCTCATAGCACCTGTTCTTCAGGAACCTTTCATGTTCAGGGGGACAGTCTACGAGAACATAAAATTTGCAAAGTCAGATGCGGGAAAGGATGAGATAAATGAAATAGTTGAAAAATTCGGCCTTAAAGCCATATTTGATTCACTACCTGACGGCCTGGAATCAAATGTGGGTGAGATGGGCAGGAATCTTTCGGAAGGCCAGAGGCAGGCTGTATCCATAATAAGGGCGTTCATAAGGGACCCGGAAATACTCATAATGGATGAGGCGACCTCACAGATAGATCCAGGGTCGGAATTTCTCATTATACAGGCACTGCAGAAATTTCTCTCCAACAAGACGCTGATACTTATAACGCACAGGTTCTCCTTGATATCCATAGTTGACAGGATAGTTGTTATGGAACTTGGTAAGATGGTTCAGAACGGTAAATTCACTGATCTTGTGAAAAGGGATGGTCTCTTCAGGGATCTATACCGCATACAGAGAGGCCTGGATTACAGCTGAATTTTCAGTATTCAGAGAGAAACATTTCTATTATTGAATCGCGCATGGAAGTGAAAAAGTCCATTCCTATGACTCTTGAAACGAGAGGTCTCCTCGGACCAAACGTTCTTGTTTTCTTCCCTGCGCCATATGCCCTGGACATGTCCTCAAGTGCAGCCTCACTGTCCCCTATTTCATCAATGAGTCTGAGGCTTTTGGCTTTCCTGGGGGCGAATACCTCCCCTGTGGCAATTCCTGTTATCTCATCATCCGTGAATCTTCTTCTCTCCTTCACGCTATCCCTGAATACGGAGAATATCTCCTCAAGTATTTCATGGTATTTTATGGCGGATTCCTTGTCCGGTTCACCAAAAGGAGAGTTCATATCCTTATATTTGCCGATCTTATCGACGTCCACCCTGACACCTATCCTGTCCATCAGAATCTTGAAATTCGGAACCATACTTATGACCCCTATGGAACCAATAATGGATGTCTCAAGCGAATAGATTTTCCTGCATGCGCAGGCCATCCAGTATGCCCCTGACGCACCTGCCCCGTTTATATAGGCGTATACAGGCTTTATGGTATCTATCTTCCTTATCCTGTTGAACAGCAGCTGGGATGAAGCGGCATCACCTCCACCTGAATTAATGACGAGTATCAACCCGGATATCTTCTTTTTTCTTTCCACATAATCAAGGATTGGACTATATTCGTTCAGGCTCCTCTGACTGATTCTACCGGAAAAATTGATCTTTGCAACGTACATATGCCATACAATGAAGCTTCTGATTTATAGTTACCTCAAAGAAGTCCTGCAAAGAAGTCCTGCAAACCAGATCCATGTGGCATCCTCTCCTCAGTTAAATGTCCGCAGATACTCCGATCTGTTAAACGAGGTGTCTTTACGTCCATTCCGAAGATATTCAGTGAACTGAAGAATTCCGATCTTAAAACTGCTAGAGCATATCCCATAAAGGAGAATCTGAGAAATCTCTGGAACTGCACTACAGTGGAAGAGGCAAAGGAGTTCTGGAAGAGGTGGTATTTCTGGGCCACTGGATCAAGACCTGAACCAGTAATGAAGAAAGCCGGAATGATCAGGGATCATATCTCCGGTGTAATGGCGTATTTCACCTACAGAATAACCAGTACAGTAGCAGAAGGTATGAACTCGAAGATAGCAACGATTCAAAAGATGGCTTACGGGTTCCGTAATAAGGAGCACTTCGAGACAGAAATATACTTCCACTGCGGTAATTTACAGCTCTATCCGGAGGTCCACTAAAATTTCGCATGAACCTTTACGATAGATTTAAATATAATTATGAATTATTATTATTATTATGTATAAATCAAGAAATACTGCAAAGATAGCAGTGGTTGCTATCTCAGTGGTATTGGTTGCAGTTGGTTCATACTCTCTCATTTCAAGCAATATCAATCTCCCATCAAAGAATGTTAACATGAGGACCGTACTTGGACCCATGGTCAATGTGGATCCGTCTTCATTACCCGCAAATAATACAAGTATATCCCTTCAGATATTCTCCACTGTTCCAGACGGCATTGTCATGCATGGTATGGGTTCCTTCTCCCTTT
>JAKADT010000004.1 GCA_021820245.1 Thermoplasmata archaeon
TCACTGTATCAGGCAAGCAGGTTTCCATATCAGTCACCTTCCAGAAGAAAGCTCCAGTCATAACGTATTACAAAACAACATTCACAGAGAGCGGACTTCCATCGGGAACCCCATGGTTTGTGAACATGACAGGAATATCCAACTCTGGTCCAATAAAAGTGAGTTCCTACAGCACTACACTCAAGAACGGTACATACAGCTACACAGTCTCAACATCCAGTTCACAGTACTACCCGTCTGCATCAACAGGAAGTTTCACTGTATCAGGCAAAGATTCATTGGTTGGGATAGTGTTCCAGAAAACCACATACAACGGAACCTTCTCTGGAATAGTTTATCCTGGAAACTCATCAATAACTGCTAACAACATAGTCATTCACACAGTAAACGGAAGATTCAATCAGTCGCTGAAAGATGGATCATATAATGTATCTGTGTCTGCGTATAATTACCATCCGGAATTTTTTAGGGTAAATATCACAGACAAACATGTCGTGTACGTTAACATATCCCTTAGTCCATTAAACAGCACTTACCTGATAAATGGGTATGTTTCCCCATCCAGTGCATCTATCTCTTTCGGTGAAAAGAACGTTTCAGTCAATGGGTCAGGTTATTATAATGTCTGGCTTGCAAAGGGCAATTACTCAGTCTCCGTTGTGCACAGTGGATACACGCCACTCATCTCAAATATCACAGTAACAGGAAACGTTACAGGATTGAATTTTACACTGGTAAAACAACCAGTGCTAACGCAGAAGATAACAATATCAAACATAACTGTAATTGGATACAACGTCACAGTGAAGAACTTAACCGCTCACAATGGAAATATCTCAGTCTCATTCAATGCAAGCACCAATGGAACACTTATCATCTCAATTCCTTTCAGTAAACTTGGAAATATAAATGCATCAGAACTTCATTCAAGTTTGGTCTATATATCGGGGCAGAAATACGGAGACTTCCAGATTGCGTTCTCATCGGGAAATGGATCAAAGTCCGTTCTTCTGATTGTTAAGAACCTCAGTGGGGATCCAACGCTGTACTGGATTTACACTCCACTAAATGCTGGATCGCACACCATATCTGTGAGAAATTCTAAACTCATGTTATCCAGTGAGATACTGATCGCCGGATTGTTAGTATTCATGGGAATACTGGTAGCGTACGTGAGGAGGGGCAACAGGAAACATTGATAATTCCTCATACACAACCAAATTTTTTTTTACAAATTTTGAAAACAAATATTAACCACACTACGCATTAAGGATCATGAATTCAGCATTAGTGGATAGCGAACTTGAAAACTACATGGTAAAGACCAGAAGGTATTTTCACGAAAACCCGGAACTAAGCACCAGGGAAACTGAGACTGCCAGAAGAATTGAGGAGGAACTCAGATCGATGGGCCTTAATCCTATAAGGATTGGAAGGACAAACCTGTACGCTGATATCAAGGGAATGTATCCTGGTAAGACGGTAGCCATAAGGGCTGATATCGACGCTCTTCCTGTCGCAGAGGAGAACACTGTCGAATATATTTCTAAAAATAAGGGGGTGATGCATGCCTGCGGACATGATTCTCATATAACAATGGTCCTTGGTGTTGGAAAACTTATGACTAAGTACAGGGATTTCAAGGGCACAGTGAGATTACTGTTCCAGTCTTCAGAAGAATTGCCACCCGGTGGTGCAAAGGAACTCATAAATGGCGGTGCACTGAAAGATGTCGATTTTGTAATAGGACAGCATGTGGAATCAAGAGTACCTTCAGGTTATGCGGCAGTATTCTATCACGAAGCCATGGCAAATGCCGATGAATTCAGGGTAAAGATACATGGTGTGGGTGGGCATGGATCAGCTCCACAGGAGGCAGTTGATGCAATAATTGCTGCCACCCAGTTTGTCAGCCTTGCACAGACCATTATATCCAGGAAGGTTGATCCGTACATGCCTGCAGTGGTTACGGTAGGAACCCTGAATGCGGGATACAGGTACAATATAATAGCAGCCCACGCCGAGATGACAGGAACAGTGAGAACTTTTCACAAAAATGTTCAGGATATCATAAGAAAGGAACTTGAGCATATACTTAAAGGAGTATGTGAGGCAACTCATACAAAATATGAATTTCAATACATTGAGGGCTATCCCGCACTGATCAACCATGAAGAAGTTTCCAGAGTAATAGAGGAGGTTGCTCAGGACGTTCTGGGCAAGGACAGAGTTCTCCACCCCAATCCATCAATGGGGGGAGAGGATTTTGCATATTATCTTCAGGAAAAGCCAGGAGCTTTCTATTTCCTTGGTGTTGGAAACGAAAAGAAAGGGATAATCAGCCCTCAACACAGCCCCACATACAACATCGATGAAGATGCTATGAAATACGGAACTGAGATACTTTACAGAACAGCACAGAAACTTCTTTCCAGGTAGTTTCACATTCCCTTTTGTACCGGCATTTCATTTGCAAGGTTAAAAAAACGCCATAAAGACTCCACCATTTCCAGTTTTTCATGAACTGGAAAGATCCGTCATCTGAAAGAAGGAGATGCCATCTCATGGTTTCAGGACAACTTATCAATTTAGCCGATCTACAGTAAGGTAAAGCAACTGGGATCACTATTCTCAAGCATCTATTCATAATTTTTATATCTTTTAGAGGAATCGAAAAACATGAATGTAATGATGCTTGATAAACCCGATAAGGTGGAAAACAAACCCTTGAAATATATTGTTCATAAGTACCCGGAGATAGACCAGGGGCAGGTAATTGTAAAGGTGCTTGCCAATGGAGTATGCCACAGCGACTTGCACATAATCGAGGGTGATTTCCAGCTTCCCAGTGAAATGTTTCCAATTATTCCCGGGCATGAGATCGTAGGGGAAATCGTGGAATCAAAGAGTGATCTCCAGGTGGGAGAAAGAGTAGGAATTGGCTGGTTCTATTCAGCATGTGGCGTCTGCGACCAGTGTATTTCCGGTCATGAAAATCTATGTCCCAATGCACTTGTGACCGGAATAAACAAGTATGGGGGCTATTCCGAATTTGCTGCTCTTGATGCACAATATGTAACCCGCATTCCAGATGATTTAAAAGACAAAGATGCAGCTCCACTTTTCTGCGCAGGAATTACTGCACTTTCAGCGGTTAAAAGAATTCACCCCAATATCAACGACAGAATAGCGGTTTTTGGGGTCGGAGGTCTGGCATTCTATGCAATCCAGTTCATAGAAGCAATGGGTGCTAAAGCTGTTGCTGTCACAAGGTCCCATGGATCTGTCGCAGAGAAGGCTGGTGCAAGTGAAATTGTTGATAGGCCGTCTGGAGGTTACGACGGATCAATTGTATTCGCCCCAAGCAGGGATACTGTACAGAAAGCAGTTGCATCCACAAAGAGTGGCAGGACCATTGTAATCCCTGCAGTAATGGATAGGATAGATTTTCCGTTCGGTGACTTCATGTGGGAAAAAAATGTAACAAGCGTTGCGAGCGGACTGCGTAAGGAGGCAAGGGAAATACTGAGATTAGCATCTGAAACGGGTTTGAAATCCATGATCACAGAAAGAAAGCTCGAAGAGGCAAATAACGTGTTGTCGGACCTTAAGAGAGGTAAAATTCAGGGCAGAGCCGTTCTCATTCCATAAAAATCTCAATCTTTTTTTCAATCCATGTCTGGATATACCAGTAAAACAGGCAATTAGAAAGGTTTTCTTTCTGTTGTAAAATTGCTTAATCCTACCTTTTCTTCAAAAAAGAGATCCAAACTGCCCGTACCATAGCATATTTAAAAGGTTCAGTTGAACTTAATGTGGAAGTTAAACACGACATATTCTCCAAGGGCATTCTGGTTGGTTTGACCTTGGATACATGTATTATTGGTAAAAGGATCAGTATAGTTTACACCAAAATAGTAGGAAACATGGTCAGAGGGATACAGAGGAAGCGGTCCCGTGGTATTGTTATCACGTAGAATGAATCCAGGGTTACTGCTTGTTTGCCAGTTGTGATCCATGTATACTAGGAGATGAGAGGTGGAGCAGTTAAAGTACGATGATCCCATTTTTGCATACTGGGAAATTTCAATCGTTAAATTTCCTGTAAAATTTGCTTTATTCACAAGTTCGAGAATGTTCAAGAACAAACTCCCGTTTGCCACTTTCCAGTTCACGTGTACCCTCAGAATCCCCGTAAAATTATAGTATTGACTGGTCATTGTTCCATTCTCTAATGTCCAGTTAAATGTAGTGCCCGTGTAGTTTACATTGGTTCTTTCAACTGTGACCGGAGGGGAAATGAGATGTCCTTCTACAGAAATTGCACCAGTAACAGCTACATCCGCAGTTACAATTGAAGGAGATATAACGAAAAACACTGCTGTTAGCAGCGTGAGTAGTATAATCAGCATTTTACCTATACCATCCTTCGTCATGCAATGTATAATTCACTTGGGATTATTAAAAGATTATGAATTAATAAACCATACGATAAATCACCGTTACAGTAAAAAAAGAAAACAATGGGCGTCTTAGGTCAGTCTAGACCTTCATGTATTTCCTGAACCATGCATTCTTTGTATCCAGCCTGTGGATCATATTGCCCGGCTTTCCCGATCTGGCATGCTCGTGTCCATCACCCTGATATCTTACAAGTTCTGTATCAACGCCATTCATCTTAAGTCCAACAAACATCTGTTCCGCCTGTTCAATAGGGCACCTGTAATCATTCTCACCATGGATAAACATGGTCGGTGTTGTGGCATTCTTGATTTTCATTATGGGTGAGGCCTTCATGAGTTCCAGGATGGAATCCTCCTTCCATGGATCTGTTATATTCATATAAGCTGCATTGAACCAGAACCCTATATCACTGGTTCCGCACATGCTCACAAGATTGGAAACACATCTCTCGCTTATTGCAGCCCTGAAATAGTTATTATTAGTGATCATCCAGTTAGTCATGTAACCGCCGTAGGATCCTCCAGTAATTGCAAAATTCCCCTTTATTCCTGTAATTTCTTTACCCTTTTCAATAAAGTTGAATATATCTTCCGCAGGCCCATTTCCCCAGTCTGAAACGCATCCCGCAGAGAAATCCTCCCCATAACCGGCGCTTCCCCTTGGATTGCAGAAGAATATATTGTATCCCTGGTTGAAGAAGTACTGAAATTCCAGCATGAAACTCTCTCCGTATGCCATATGCGGCCCCCCATGCACAAACAGGATGCTAGGATCATCTTCACCATGCTTCATCACCCAGCCCTCCACATTACCAGTTTCAACTTTTACTCCCTTTACACCTTTAAAATTGGGATTTGGATCATATTCAATATTCTGGAAAACAAGAACTGAGGGTTTTTCCTGGGAGCTATAAATATAGGCAATTTTTCCATCGTTGACATGAAAATCCTGTATTGAAAAATCACCCTCAACGAGTTCCTTCATCTTCCTATCCGTAAATCTGTAAATGGATGTTTTCCCACCATTCTGTCCGCAGCAGTATATTCCATCATCCCAGAACATTCTATCACGGGCACCAAGAAACAGGTCAGAAATTATTGAACCGTTTCCGGTATGTTTTCCAAGAACAACAGATTCCCTGTCAATCCCCGGAAAGAGCTTCCTGACCGCCCAAGGTTTGATACCCTCCCTGTGACCAGTATAAGCCACATCTCCACCGGGAAGTGCAAGTATTGAGTTAATTATACCCTCTCCCTGGGTGATCTTCCTGAGTTCGTGTGTTGTCGGGTCAAGTTCATAAATGTCGCTCAGGCCGGCATCGTTTCCATAACTGGTTAAAACCACCCATATCCTGCCATCCTGACTCACAACATCTGTGACATCAAAATCACCATCTAGAATCTTTTCAAGCTTCTCACCGAAAATGAACAGAGATTTCCTGACCCTTATGATGCCTCTTCCGTCGAATCTGTAATTAAGTCTCGTGGCGGTAAATGGTTTATCCACTGGAGCATCCTCAGTTCCAATCACAAGGAGGCTCTTTCCATGAAGGATAAATTTTTCAATGCTCTTTAATTTCAATAGCTCCTGGGGTTCACTGCTGTTTCTGATTACCATGACACTTTCAGAATTTTCACTGGATTTAATGTAATACATGTAATCCTGTCCAGCAATCGGACTCCGTTCTTTACCCCCAAATGTCAGCCTTCTGGGCTCTTTATCGCCCTTCCTGAGAACAAATATGGAATTCTTATATTCATCAGCTTCAATCCACTTCATGGTAAAAAATACAGATTCTCCATCGAGAAAGGGTTCACCAATTATTTTTATGGAGTATATATCCCTGGATTCCATAATGGGAATTGTTTTTGTTTTCTATAATTTTTTTGTCATGATTAAGGAACTTACTGACAGTTCCCTGAACACCTTGAGAATAAAGATTTAATTTTTTCTTGAGATCATTCCGTTATCCGTGGAAAGATCATATTTTCCGGGGTCTTCTTTAATTCTGTCATTACGCATCTGAAAGGTTTGTTCAGGGTTTATATCAAACATGGAAACTTGGGATCTTTCACACATATGATCCCGTATCTTTGAACCGAAATCAAAGCTGTATGGATCAACGACAATAGAATTCCCGAAGAATGGATCTGAAATTGAGTTGACCGAAACGATGGGGACACGATTCTCAAGGGACCTTGCCCTTATGTAGAGATGCCACATATCAGTGAATTCTGAGTGTATCAGTGAAGGGTTCACAATTAGATCACATCCTCCTGAAACCAATTTTTTAGCATAATATGGAAAATCTATGTCGTAACAGACTGCTATTCCCACCTTAATCCCGCAAATATCAAAAAGTTCCATCTCATTCCCGGGGGCGTACGCTTCTTTTTCCATTTTAAAGAGAGATATCTTTTTCTGCCATCCCTGCAGTTCTCCGCTGTAGATCATGGGAGCTGCATTGTAAACTGTTCCGCTCTCCTTCAGCGAAAAACTTCCGGGTACGATTGCACAGTCAGATCTTTCAGAAATAGATTCCAGGATCGAGATGAGTTTAACGTATTCCGGGCTGTCCATGTCAATAAGGTCTTTAATCCATTTTTCCGGCATGACAATCAGCGTGTTATGGCCGTATTCCTCGGCATTCAACCTTCCCAGGTATTCAAACGCGTTATCAAGATCCATCCTTTCTGTCTGATATACGACAACCCTCATTCCATTCATGCGGGAACCATTGCATGGGAGCTGAATAAGATTCTCTCTATGAGTATTAAGAATTCATAAAATTTAAAGAAGATGAATTATATCAATATATATGGATACCCTGGAACCTCTTTTTGCAAAAAAATTTGACGTTGCAAACAGACTGGGAAATGGAATGATAATCTCTTTCTGTTCCTGGACTGCAGATCTTGATCTGATAAAGGAGGAGAGCATCAGGAGCATTGACAATATAGGCAGGGAGCTTGGATTCACATATGAAATAATAGTCACGGGCGGAATCAGGCACATTACGGGTAATGAAGAAAAACACAAAATGATGAGAAAGTTTCCTGAACTCAGTGAAATCATTCTGGATGATCACCGAAGTGGACATGGTAAAAATGTTGCTTTCGAGAACAGTGCCGGAAAGTACATAATCATGTTCGATGTGGACACTGTTTACAATCTTAACCTTGCTGACATGATCCATAATTTCATTCTTTCAGGAATTAAGAAGATGGTATTTTCCTCACTGGTGATAATACCAAGAATGATTATAAATGAGGTTGGAAGGTGGAGGGAACTCATCGATGGTGAGGATATTGACTTTTACACCCGTGTTGCCCTGTCATATGGGATACTGGCTTTTCCATTCGATGGTAACTGCAAGGGTAAGGGAACATTTTCACTCCCTTCACCGGAATTCAACGGGAAAGACATGAACGGATTGAGAAATAAAATATTCCACATGAGAGACTACATAATCGGTTGCAACTATTCCCTGGGCGATATAAGATCATTCATAGGGACCGGGGACAAAAAAAACATGGTAGATAACGGTATTCTGTATGGAGTGGCTTATTTCCTCTCCAGAATATCAGGTACAAAACCCATGAGATACGATCGCAACAACTACCTCGTTGTCCTCGAATCTATCCTGGAATCTCTAGTTTTAAGAGAATATACGAGAATCGACATGGCTGACCTGCCAATACGATTTAAAATGTCGGATGTCCAGATTTCCTACCTGACGAAAAAAAGTAAACTTTATAGCAGCATAAAGGACTCCATTGTTCTTTACAATTCCATCCCTCCCATTGAAGAGGCATGAGAAATAGAAGCAAAGTGATACAATTCTTATTCCAAAACAAGGAGAGCTTCCAGAAAAAGACCGGTAACAGTCCAGTAATGTCCAGTCCTCTATGTGAAATCACTGCTGGAATGTTGAAATTTTTGAAAAAAGTGAAAACCCAGTTTTTACATGTCTCTTATGGTACTAAGTGCAATAATTACCATTGTAACTGAAAAATCACATATTGTCATAATTGTACTTATTCCGTAATAAGTTCACAATGGGAAATCTTTCCGGGCATGGCTTTCTGCCAAAATTATAATATGTCTACCCCATGACCTGGAGCAACAATGAACAGAAGGGTATATGCAGTGATATTTGTTATCATTCTCTTATTATTGCCATTTCAAATAATGCATCCAGATAATCGGAATCCCAACGTCAATATTTCAGGCAATAATGTTATTCGACCATATAATTCGGATACATTCAGAGTAATTGGCCAGAACGGAACCACTGACATCTACAGAATACAGCAGAACCTAACTGTAAGCAGTGGTTCCACACTTGAATTCCTCAACACACATGTTGAATTCCTCCCTGGATCAGGTGAGAATTATTCAATAACTGTTTTCGGACGCCTGGTTCTAATGAACTCCAGTATAAGCCTTGACGATCCAGGAAGTTCAGAAATCTTTCTCTTCATTAATGGAGGTGAAGCCGCTAACAGAACAGGACTGGAAATGGTGAATTCAACTCTTGACTTCAATGGTGTTATAGATACCAGCAACACCACCCTGAGAATCTATAATTCCACAACCAGAACTCCCTTCTCTGATCCAAGCCTGTCAAACGAGGATCTCAGATACAGCTTTTCAAACACAACACTGTACACACTTAACTCAAATTTGTCCGGCATGGAAACACACGGACAGGATGGTGAATACCTGTCTGGAGGACTGAACTGGAACAATGAACCAGTGGAAAACAGCAGCAGGATTGTTTTTCCATCTGAGTGGGTGCTGAAACCGGATGCGCTTACAAATATCATTTCTGTGACAATTGGTTACGGTATAGGAAATACAACATCAGGTTCGAACCTGACTTTTAGTCTGTTCGGCAAACCCATATACACGTACTACTACCCGGCACATAACGGAACTGAGGATTCAGTGGTGAAGCATTTTAACATATCCATAATGAATGATCCTCAAATTCCAGACACCTTCAATTCGTCCTACAACTTCTCTGTATATCAGCATCTTGTAATCAATCAGGTATTTCTGGACAGTATAAACATTACTTTCCTTTCCAATGATACAGTCTCCTTGCTCGGCAGGAATAATTTCGGCATATATCTGAGGAACAGCACATGGATCTCGTACAATGACAGCTTCAGCCTTAATATGGTCCCCTATTACAGCTATGCGAACGTTCCAAATCCCGAAAAAAACGCAATTTTTCTTGAGGATAATTCCATCCTGTATGCAGTTGGTATGAAGATAAGCCCGGATATTCCAGGTGCCTTCACACCGGTCTACACAACGGGAAACTCACGGGTCTTCTATTTTTCCATATTTTCTGTCAAACAGAAAAACCAGTTCGGGGAATTGCTGAATGCAGGCAATAACATAACTTCCACTTCACTGAATCCGGATATGCAGAATATCACATGTTTATGGAACGGGAGAATTTCATCAATGATCCGCCAGTTAGATGGAAGTGAAAACATATATGGCCAGAATATGGAATTGAAACGGTTTATTCTTCTGGATTCCTTTCAGAATGAGAGCAATAAAGTTGAATTCACGGGTAATTATGAAGACAGAACTTTAGGTTCTGTTTACTATTTTTCACTTCAACCGATGGAACACTTCAATTTCACAGGTCAGCTCAATATGGTTTACACAGATCCATATCCAGTTCTGAATATAACCGCCGGGGATATGATTGTGGGTTCTGCTAACCAGGTTAACATATCAATAGGTTCACAACAGGGGTCATCAAATCTCACAGTCATAAAGGTGATGTTATCAAACAATTCTAATTCACCCATTACTGTGGCAGTTGAACCTATGGTTGTGAATCAGGGAACTGTATTCATGCAGACAGTTAATATTTCACCCAGTAGTCACATGTATACTGGAGTGTACAGATTAACCCTGTACGTGGTTGAAAATCAGGGATTCGCAAATAACTCCATATGGGAATTCCACAGGGACATCCTGATATACTCGACAGCCGGATTATCAACAGGGTTGAATTATACTGAGGAACCAAACAAAACACTCAGGGCAAACGTTACTGTTCATGGTATTTCACCCTGCATGGAGGGCGATTCTATGATCTCTTTCATTCTGGAAAACAATGGCGTGATCCTTGAAGAGAGAAACATTTCCGTGATATATTCAGGCGTATCCACAGAGTCATTTCATTACACGCTGACAGATTACAGAAATGCCACAGAAATGATGTCTTTCGTTTATGTACCCTTTCCGGGTACAGGCAAGGAGAGCAGATCCCTGCAGTCCTATGCTTTTATCAGACAGCCTCCTCCCGAAATTATTCCAGACTACAGAGTGATACTGCATGGCATTGGCATCACAGGGGGTGAGATGTGGCATATTTACAATGGTACTTCCACATATGCAAGCGTCAATGGAAATATTTCACTTGATATTCCAAACGGTACCTACTTTTTCTCCATCAAGAACCCATCCGGTTTCATCAGCAATGAAAGCAGCATTGCATTTACCGTGAATGGAACAGGTATCAGTCTCGGAGTTAGGTTCACAAGGATAGAATACCGGCTGGAAATCATTGAAGTTGGTCTCAATGCCAACACATCATGGAGGGTCCAGATGAATAATATCACAATGGAAACCAGCAGAAATTTTATCCGGTTAGAAATTTATCCGGGAAATTACACACTGGTATTCACTTCAGTTGGACTTTATTCCCCTGAAAGACCCCTTATAATGATCAACATATCGGCTTCACCAGTGGTTGTAGTTGAGAATTTTTCATATACTGGAGGCTTTACAGGGATCGTGGAAGAGCATCCGGCATATACCCTTGCCACCATGGGGATATCTGTCCTTGCATTATTGTATTATATGGATATCAGGAAGAGATCATATTTCCCGTGTCTCAGCTGTGGAACAACATGGCCCAGGAAGAGAAAAATATGTCCGGGATGTGGAAGAAAAATGAATGGAAAAAACCAGGAAATGGGAGAATCCATAAATAAGAAACAGTGATTCATGGTTGTATTGAAAAAGGCGCTTTTTATTGATCGGGATGGAACCATAATAAAGGATATTCCTTATTCCGCTGACGCTGGAAGGATAGAAATATACCATGACGCCGTAGACCTCATGAAACGGTATTCTGGAGAAGGTTACCTTATCGTCATCATTACAAATCAGTCTGGCATAAACAGGGGATATTTTACGGTACAGGAGTTGAAAATTTTCAATGATGTGCTCATTCATTATCTTCAGAATATGGGAGTGCACATTGATGCCGTATACTTCTGCCCTCATACTCCAGAAGAAAATTGCAGGTGCAGAAAGCCTGAAACAGGAATGGTGACTGCCGCAGCCACTGATCTCAATATAGACATAAAAAATTCAGTAATGGCAGGTGACAGGGAAGATATGGACGGTGGGCTTGCTGAGAGACTCGGTATGAGATTCATACTCATGAAGCACGAACAGAGCGAGTGACTATTCAGTCGCTGATATCTTCTGTTGGCCTTTCATCAGAGGATGGAATAAAATTTCAGATTGTATACATGTGCATGTAATGTTCCGTGAGATCCTCACCCTTAACAAAAGAAAATCCATGCTTCTTCATGATGCTTTTCAACTCATCCTGTCCTATCTTGATTTCCGCTGGTGGGCCAATGGTGGATTCCTTCTTGAATTCAATGAATATGATCTGGGTCTTATCTATGAATGTGCTTACCATGTTATTCAGTATCTTATCCCTGCATTTAAGGTCGTGAAAAACGTTGGAGAAAAGAATCTTTGTATATCTACTGTAGTCGGAAACCGTACAGACATCAGTCTGTAAAACAACCAGATTCTTAATGGCATTTGCTTCCAGAGTGTTCTTAATTTCGCTGACAGATTCCTCATTGAGATCCATGGCTGTAACAGATCCACGAGTTACCTCCTTCGCAAAGGAAAGTGCATAAAATCCATCTCCTGCGCCGATATCCAGCAGACTATCTCTGGGATTAAGTCCTATGAATCTGTCTACATTTTCAAAAGGGATATATTTTTCTCTCATTTCCCGGGTTCGGGTGTAATCATGATTTTTCCATTCCATTCAAATCATGTCTTCATACCGAATTCATATATTAGCTGTTTGAAATAAGTCTCAAATCTTCTGGGTAAAATCATGAGATTTGCCTCGGGACAGAAAAATTATATCCATGCTCACGAGAATACCGTCTTCTCGCCCATGATATTACCAAAAAAGGCTATAATCCGAAATTCCTGACCATCCCTTAGAAACTGTGTTGAATTATATGGAACAATAAAGAAAGTTTCAGTCTGGTGGATATCTATTGTCTGGGAACTGTTCACGTCATACCACAGCATATTATTGATATTGCTCATGGGGCCAGAAGGAATTATCCTGAAAAGAACAGGTACACTTGTATCTCCATTTCCATTGTATGTGAGATTTACAATCATTTCATCCACAATGCTGGAATTCTTGCCTGTAAAACTTTCAACATGAACTGAATTTATGCTGAAATGGCTATCACCATGGGAAACTTCGAGAAATGCCGCGGTGGGAATTATGATAAGAACTACTGATGCCAGGGCAATATTCCTGAACGTTCTGGTTCTCGACAGGCTGGCAACTTTCTTCCCCATGGGTTTAACAAGTCCAGATAATCCATCAACGCTCTCCCTTTCCCTCATTATACTGGGAATAACGAGAAGGGATATCAGGGGCCAGAACATGATATACTGAACAAGGAGCCTGTAGTTGAAGAGGAATATTATAACCGGAATCACAAAGAGACAATATTTCAGCCGGTTGAAGTATATCCAGTAGGCAATAACTGAAAATAGGGAAATATATACCATCATCAGGAAGAAAAATGACCTGGATATTGAAAAGTACCCTGCAAAAGACAGTTGGGAAATACCGGATCCAACACCTATGATCAGTGAAGTCTCAGGCGAGATAATGGAGGTAAAGAATGCAACTGGATTTAGATATATAAAATATGCATTGATAAGCATGAAAGATGCAGCAAATGCCAAAAACCACTTACTTAAACTTCGGGTACCATGAGTCCTCATCATGTATATGGCGAAAAAGGGCAGGACAATAAGAGGGAACTGTTTGAAGGATGCGGAAATACCGATAAATGTTCCAGAAACCAGCGGTTTTTGCTCCATTATGAATGATGCCATTAACATTGAAACCCAGAATATGCTATTTCCCACGGTAAGACCTTCATAAAAGAACTGCATTGTGGAAAATATGGATAGAGCAACGAACGGTATATAGTTGGAGTAACCTTTTTTCATGAAATTATAGGAAAGAAGAAGAAATGGCAGTATGAAAAGTGGGACCTGTATGAAACCCTCCTTTATGTGGAAAAGCACCGCGGGAATGTATGATATAAATGAAAGGGCGGGGTAACCGAGTGACTGCACAAATCCACCCGTTGAAATGGGGGTTGTCCTGTCCACCGTGAAACCAAGCACTGGAAGGATCCCATACAATGTCCCCTTTATGTAAGGATCAATTCCCTTAAGAAATAACTGGGCGGAATAGTAGTCAAAAACAGATTCATCGGTCGGGAACTGTGCGACGCTCATCATCATTATAATGAGGATTACCAGGGATGCGGCTATGGTGCCGATTACGAACGATCTGAGGTGTATCCGTTCTGCATACCCCATGAACTGGCTTACTATGACGGCCAGTGATACAGCGTTGCATGCAATTATAATCACCAGATACATCATAGATGACCATGGAACCAGCAGGAATGAAACAATCTCGGCAGTGATGGAGAACACGTAAATTGCTAGCCCATGTGAAAAGTCTGGAACATACCATCCGGACAGGGCAAACAGTATTAGAATGAATGCAAAAAGGGAAATAATGAATTCAGCAAAGATTGCAAACAGTTGTGTATATCCGAAACTCATGTTAAGGTAAAAAGGGGCCACGGTAAGGGAAGATCCCGCAGCAAGCATGAAGAGTCTTCCGGAAGAAAAAGAATCCACTCTGACAAAATGACGCTCTTGCCTGTTTACGAAACGTGAAGTGATGAGATTCTTCAATATAAATCCTGAATGAAGTTTGACACATAAAACTTTCCGAGATATTGCTCCCCGATGGTCAGAAGCATATTTCAAAGAGCATTATTCGATAAATCTGTAAGAAAAATGATCATAATTGGTTTTAGTGAAAAATTTATATTGATACAGCATATGGTTATAAAATGCCAATTTATAACAGCGATGAGCATGAAATTATGAAAAGCGACGCCACACTTGTCGATCATTCCATCAAGGTTTCAGATGGAACGCTTTATCTCAGCAATAGCAGAGTCATATACGAAAGAAAAGGAAAAAAGAAGCTTTTCAGGGCCATACCACCACATATAGATATGGAGTTAAAGCTCACCGAACTGAAAGATGCTGCCGGTTCCGAACCAAAGCTGAAATTCTGGGCCAGGAGGATTCTTACAGTTACCTATGAAAGAGATAACTCAACACAGAGTGCCGATTTTGTTGTTGAGGAGCCTGATGCTTGGGCCAGGTCTATACAGCAGTGGGCATCAGAGGCCAAACGCCGTTCATCTGAAAAATCTGAGAGGGAAAAGGAGGACGAGAAAAAAAGGGAGATAGAGATGGCCAGGGCTAAAACTCCCGGAGCAAACATCAATATTCTCTACAATGAAGAATCAGGGAAGAAAAAGAAGAGCGAACCAAAATACGTGGACGCTGAGACTGATGATAATCTCCCTGCATCCATCAAGAACTGTCCCTCATGTGGTGAACAGGTCCCTTCAAATGCAAAGTTCTGTCCCAACTGCGGTCATCAGTTCTGACCTTTCCATCCATTTCTTTGAACTGAAAGAACATGTTCAGCTGTTCATAGGCGGATGAGTAGGTTGTCACCAGATGCCAGGGATTCAAAGAAAGATACATCTGAAAATATGGATGAGAACCATAATTCTCCAGCATGGCGGATTATTGATCTGACAGATGCGGATTTTGCAAAGGCAATAATGTCGAATGAGAAGATCGTGGTTGAGTTCTGGAAGGAACTCTGTGTACCATGTGCTGTAATGAAAACCATATTTGAAAATGTTACAGAACAATACAGGGGCAGTGTAAAGAGTGCAAGGGCCAGAGTCGACAGTGCGCAGACGGTCCTCAAGTTATTCAATGTGTTCAATGTACCCACGTTCCTCTTTTTTTACAAAGGAAAGGTGGTTGACACACTCATCGGGATAGTTTCTGAAGAAAATCTCAATAACACATTAAAGAAACTTTCCGCCATGTGACTGTACTCATGGTGAATAAATATGTACCTGAAGGAATAAGATTATTTAGGCTATGACGATCTGCCTCCTGAATTGTTTGCCAGAAGATCCCCTGTATTGATGATCCAGAATGTTATTGGTGCAGTACTTGGGTTAGTGGGACTTTTTTTCATAACCCGTTTCGTGGGGACAACTGAGTGGGGATTTGTCTCATTCGGTATCGGTTTTGTAGGAATTCTATCCCTTCTGGGTGATCTGGGGTATTCAACAGCGCACAACATAAAACTCTCACAGGGTGAGGATATTGAGGTATGTAACGGGACTTTTCTCACCATTAAACTCTTTCTCGGTTTCCTGTTCATTGCCATTGTACTGGGTTCCCTCATTATCTGGACACATGTGTTGCACAGGGGTTTTCAGTCCCCCATTGAGTTCTGGATCATTCTCTCCCTCATTCCATACTTCTTCTTTTCAAATTTTATAGGTTTCACAAAAACATTCTTTATCGCCAACCTGAAATCAACCAGAATAGCAATCCCACCTGTTATAGAGGCTATATTGAGGAACTCTGTCTTCATAGTACTTGGTCTCACCATAAGATACAGCATCCTTTCCAATACCGGCTATTTTCCGGCTGTACTTGTCTCATCTGCTTACAGCTTTTCATACGCTGTCTATTTCCTCAGCTCATTCATCATGGGAAGACCTTGGAAAATAGCCAGGCCCACAAGGAAGATGATGAAGACTTATACTGCACTTGCCCTACCACTGGCTTTGGTTTCAGTAGTGGGTACAGTTAATGGCAATATAGATAAGGTAATCATAGAGTTCTACTGGCATGCCACTGCAACAGGTGCATTCTACTCTTCCCAGAATATAGCACTTGTAGTTTCATCACTGAGTGCATCCCTGTCCATCTTCTTCCTTCCAATGCTTGTAAGAATAACCCAGGAACATCAGAAAGAGGAACACGCCCGGACAATCAAGGAATTTGAGAGACTCATATCGCTCTTCATTCTGCCTCTTGTTGTGGACATGGCCATACTTGCACAGTATGTTATGAATATATTCAACCAGGCTTACATAGCGTACAGCGCAATACTTGCTGTGCTTTCCATAAGGGCATATTTTTCAGCAATAAACACACCCTACTCTTCTGCAATCATGTCCAGGCAGAAAACTGGGAGGATTGCTATCATAGATTTCCTGTCTGTTCTGGGAAACATAACTCTTATTCTTCTTCTGGTCCCACCATCAATATTCGGCTTGACATACTTCTCACTGGGTGCACTTGGAGCGGCTGTCGCCACAACCATAATCACCATAATAGATACGGTGCTTTACCGTATATCAGTATCAAAACTTGAGAAGACAGGATACAATTTCAGGGTTGTACGGCACATCATCCCTGCCCTCATCCAGGCTGCGTTCATAATGTTTGTAGTCCATTTTATAAATCCAAAGGATATAATCATACTGGGACCCCTTGGAATTGCGGCAATCGGGGTGTATTTCCTTATGGCAATTGCAATCAGGGAAACTTCGTTCGCTGACCTCATTACGCTGGTGAGGAGTTTCAGTCCGAGAACACTTTTCAGGCAGTTTAAAAACGAATGAATCAAACTAACCCGGTTTTTCCTGCAACAGTTTCATAACCACATTGCTATGGCTGTTTCCGCCGTAGGAAATGAAGAACTGCAGATTCATCATATAAAATGCTGGATTGAGGATTATGGAAGCATTTCCATTTGTGGAAACAGGCAAGGGCACAGTTCCCATTTTCACTGTTCCATTAAAGTTGTCATATGAGTATGAGACATTCACATTGGTTACATTTTCATTTATGCCTGAAAATTCCACCAGATATTCTCCTGGTGCAATGAAGGGTGCATTGAAACCAATGGTTGTGTTACTGTCTGCGGCGCCAATTATTCCCGATTTGTAATAGCTTGGCCCAGCACTGTATTCAAGGGGTATGAACTGCCTGACATTTCCTCTGTAACCATTTTCCAGGAGGATCTCGCCATAGTCTTCAGCCACTATTCCATATTTATCCGGGATAAATATCCTGTTTATCTCGTTGAGCATGGTATGGTTGGTGTTAAGCGTAAAGTATGTGTTATAAAATGCCGGGCTGTAAGGGTCTGTTATGGCGAACTGTGGGTTATTCAGTTCTTTTATAAAATCGGGAAGGACCCAGTGATAACCGGACGTCAACTGAGGCATGTTGTCCTGTATGACTATGGAGGAGTATAGTGGAACAAAGGATGCCATTTTCAATACACCCGAATCATATTGATGATATGTGATTTCATCAATTGTTTCGTAATTTCCTCTGTTTCCTGTAAGTGCATATTCAAGGTGCTGGTTGTCAAGGTTGTTTGTTACTGAATTGCCAAGGGGCGTGAACATCATGGCAAGAAGGATGTTGAAAATCAGGACAGCCGCCGCCAAACGTTTCACCGTTATGCCATGTTTTCCCATTTTTTTTCCAAACCTCTCTATACCGAATATGAAGGCCAGGAATATCTGCGCAGAGACAAGGGCAGTGTACTGGTAAAACATTGTGTCGACAAATGGGAAATAGGAATTTGCGAAGACAAGAGCTGCAAATGGTATTATGAGGAAAAGGAGATCAGGGGCCAGTATACATATAAAAAGCACCGGAAGCATAATCCATAAAAAATACGTGGCTTCATAGGTCCTGGAAGTATGTGTGAAGGCAAAAGTGGATGAGAATACTGAATTGTTTGCAAATGAAACGGCATATTGAGGCCCAATGTATAAATTGGCAGCTATAAATATCAAGGCTGAGGACAGAATAATGAGAAAGCCTGTTCCTCTTATGTCTATACGTTTTGTAAAAGGTCTATCATGGATCAGTGCATACAGTCCAAACATTCCAATTATGACTGGAGCGAGTAGGTCAGTTACTGATGCAATCAGGGCAAATGCAACCGTTTTCTTTTTTTCTCCCTTAAGGTAGAAATAGAAAGAAAACAGGAAAGGGGTAGGGAAGAGTGCCATGAAGTGAAAATCAAACCACAGTGGACCGTAAAGTGGATAAAATAGCAGGTATGTCATCCCGATCATGAACGCAGAACCTCTGTCTTTGAGCTTCAGGTTGGCGATAAGATAAACAGGATAAGCTCCCAGGGATACCACGAACGCCTGGATTACAAGGACAGTCTGTGGATGTGGATATATAAGGTAGATTACGGAAAGTGGAAGATAGATAAGCTTGTTGAATGTGATATGTGTAAGGCTGTACCGGACACTCTCATGAAATACATAGTAAAGAAGCTGGGAACTCACTCCGAGATCGTAAACTCCAGCGTTCATCGCCATGTATTTCATTATGGCTATGTAGGAGTACACCACTCCATTCAAAATTGTAGCAATTAAGATTATTATTCCAAACCTGTCAATGCTTTTCTTCGTGCACCCATATACAAACCATACTTTAAGAATTGTTCCGGTGTGGTCACTGATCTCTCAAACAGAGTCAATGTTATATGGGAGTATTTTCATGACATGATATGCACAGGGTCTGCCCACAATGCAAATCAGACAATGTAATAGGCGACTTCCTCATGATCTCCGGTTCATGGACGTGTCTTGACTGTGATTACAGAGGATCTTTTGTACTGGAGATGGACGATCCAGATTATGCAGAATTCCTTAGGGAGGAAGAAGAACACAATAGGGGAGTCTGATCAGATCCAGAGTCTCATCGCAACATGAAAATATTATTAGGATGCTTTATCATAATATGGACATGGATAAATTTGAAATTGAAAACTATCTCGAGGCCGGATCAAGGACACGCTCCTCAATGGATATTGAAATTATATACAGGGTTGGAAACGAGATCGCGGAAAGGATAAAAAATGGCGGAAAACTCATACTGATGGGAAATGGTGGAAGTGCTGCAGATGCCCAGCACATTGCTGCTGAACTGCTGGGCAGGTATTTCAAGGAAAGACGTTCCCTTCCAGCAATAGCACTCACCACCAACACTTCCGCACTGACCGCAATTGCCAATGATTACTCATACGATTATGTCTTCGAAAGGCAGGTTGAGGCGTTTGCAAAGGCAGAAGATGCAGTCATAGGAATATCCACCAGCGGAAGCTCCAGGAACGTTGTGAGGGGACTTTCAAAGGCAAAAGAACTTGGTGCACTTACAATAGGTTTCACCGGGTCCAGAAAAGGGGAGATTGACAGGATAGCAGATTACACAATTAAGGTCCCAAGCGAAACCACACCCATAATCCAGGAGGTTCATATTGCAATAGGTCACATAATATCCCAGATAGTTGAGGACGTTATTGCTGCCTGAATTTTCATTCCCAGGCAAGCACACTCCATTTTTGCGAAAAGAAATGGATCAGTTGAACATGAATCTGAACCTGTTGTAAACTTTTGGAAAGAATCTTGAAAGAATCTCCCTGTGCTCCCCATTGAGCGCATGTGTGATCTTAATTAGAAACAGGTATGTTCCGATTCCTGCAAGTATGTAAAATGGCAGGAACAGCATCCGGTCTCCGCTTAATATTGCAAGATAATGCACCAGCACTGCCATTACGATTGCCGACCCCCAGATCTTGAAAAGGGTATAAAAATTCAGGCTGAATATGTGGCTCTTGATGGATGCGTAGAGGATAATGACGAAGGAAACAACCATTATCGACGAGTATCCTATGGACGCACCAATTATTGAGAATCTCGGTATCAGGATATAAGAGAGAACAACATTTGACAGAAGCGAAAGCGTGGATGAATAAATGAATATCCTGGTCACTCTCACACTGAAAAGACCCTGGTTGAGAACATTGACCGATACCAGAACAGCTGATACAGTCAGTATGATATCCATGGGGATGGCACTGGTAAGATAGCTATTATCCGCAATCAGGTTTATAATTGGAGTGGATAAAGCTATGATTCCAAGGGTTGCTGGTACGTAAAGCAGAGATACAATATCATTGGTAATCCTCACGCTTCCCCTGACTGAATTGCTTCCGCTTTCCGCATAGAACTGTGAGAACTTTGAAAGAGTGATGTTGTTTATAGGTCCTATAAATATTCCAACCGATGAGACAACCAGAAGTGCAAGGTTGTAAATTCCAAGGCTTCCCAGGTTGAGGAAAAATGCAACAACAAAACGATCCACATAGGATGCGCTGATGCTAATTATGGATGAGAAGAAAAGGGGAGCTGAATACCTGAAAATATCACCTGTTTTAACGTTGATGGATTGCTCCTTCCCCTTGAAAACAAGAATTCTGTAAAGCATTGCAGATATCCCTATTGAATATCCGATCATCCACCCGGCAGGGACATAGATGAGGGATCGGAACATGAAAGTCAGAACTGCTGCTGATCCATATGCAAGGGTATAGCTGACTATTGTTATCTTCCCGTAGGTCTGGTACTTCTGCAGGCCGAGAAGCATTCCTCCAAGTATGTTGAAAAGGACCATTATTCCTATATCCGGGGAAAGCAGCTCAATTATTCTTGTATACGATGGTGAATGGAAGAATATCTGGGATAGCTCAGGGGATATGCCGGCAACAGCAAGCGTCGCAATAAAGAATAGACCTATTCCGACCTTAAGGAACTTGCTTATTATGGATGCTGCACCCTGTGTACTCTTTCTACCAAGTTCGTATGATATGTAGTGCTGCATTCCGTACTGCACACCCAGTGAGAATATGGTGGGGAATATGACAAGTATTGCAACAAGCAGGGTCAGTGATCCAACCTGTAGAGGCGAGAAGATCCTCATTGCATAGATGTAGAAGAGGGAACCGGCAATGGTGAGGGAACCGGAACTTGCGTATTGCAGGAGAACGCTTTTGGAAAAATCCTTATTTGTGGTTCCCTCTGTCATTTCTCTCAAGATTGAACCGTTGTATATAATTCTTCAGGGGTTGAAGCATGTGTGAAAATTCATCACACATCCAGAGGATTAATTTTATACTCAATATGCTATCAAGTGACGGTATTGATGCAGAACATAATTAAGAACAAAGAGATAATAGTCACAGGCGGCGCAGGATTCATAGGTACAAATCTTGTAAGGACGCTTGCGGTGGACAACGAGGTCACTGTTATTGACAATTTGCACACCGGGTCCGAAGGCAACCTCAAGGACCTGATGGACAGTAAACAGATTAAGGTCATCAGGGATGATGTAAAAAACATTGGAAAATACAAACTCCAGAGTGACATGGTATTCCATCTTGGATTTCCATCTGCATCACCCATGTACAGGAATGATCCACAGCTTGTATCGGAAGTTGTGAGCGGCATGATTTCCGTACTGGAATACTGCAAGGAGAACAGCGTTAACCTTGTCTATTCATCAACGTCATCCATCTACAACGGAGTGAAACCCCCACACAGGGAGGATATAGTTCCAGGTGTCACGGATTTCTATACTGAGGCAAGGATATACACTGAAAGACTCTCGAAACTTTACAATGATCTCTTTGGTGTCAATGTGGCCGCAATGAGATTTTTCTCCATATATGGAAAATATGAGAAGGCAAAGGGTGGATATGCAAATCTTGTCACACAGTTTCTCTGGAACATAAGGGATAAACAGGAACCCGTCATATATGGTGATGGTGAACAGCGCAGAGATTTTATTTACGTGGAAGACCTGGTTGAGTCACTTCTTCTTGCATCAAGGATCAAAGGATGCGAAGTTTTCAACGTTGGTTACGGTAAGAACTATTCACTTAACGAGATGCTTGCCATGCTTAATCGGCACCTGGGCACCAGTGTTAAGGCAAAATATATTGAAATGCCTGTTAAAAATTATGTCATGGAGACGCTTGCCGACACCACTAAATCTGAGAAAGTTCTGGGTTTCAGGGCAAAGACGACACTGGAAGAAGGCATCAGGATAATTTCAGAGTTTTACAGATGAAACAGAGAATGATCATGACCCGGACTCCACTGCGCATAACATTTGCAGGCGGAGGTACAGATCTGCCCGAGTATTATATCAGGCATGGTCCAGGTTCAGTGGTGTCTGCTGCAATAGACAAATACATCTATGTTATTGTTAACAAGAAATTTGATCATAAGATAAGGATAAGCTATTCCCATACAGAGATTGTTGACAGTGTGGATCAGATCAGACATCCATCTGTGAGGGAGGCGCTCAGGCTCCTCAACATTGACGGCGGGATAGAGGTGGTCTCAATCTCAGATATACCATCACAGGGAACCGGTCTGGGTTCCAGCAGCACATTTCTCGTTGGTCTGCTCAACGCTCTGCATGCCTATAAAGGTGAACTGGCATCGGCAGGTCAGCTGGCAAGGGAGGCAGTTAAGATAGAAAGGGAGATACTCGGAGAACCAGGAGGAAAGCAGGATCAATATGCTGCAGCTTATGGTGGCCTCAACATGATAGTGTTCAACAGAGATGATAGCGTCGAGGTGAAACCTCTCATATCGAACGAGGAGACCAGAATGAAACTTGATTCAAATCTCCTTCTCCTGTATACTGGCAAGGAGAGAAGTTCAGCAACAATCCATAATAGCCAGAAGGCAACTGTTGACCAGATGATCAGCAATTATGACACCATGAGGGATCTTGCCCATAATCTGTACGCAAGACTTTCGGTCAATGACTACAATGCAGCGGGTCCAGTCATGCATAAAAACTGGATCTTAAAGAAAGAACTTGCTTCGGGGATATCATGGGACTTCATCGACGAATGTTACGTTCAGGCTATTAAGCTGGGGGCCACAGGTGGAAAACTTATTGGTGCCGGGGGTGGTGGATTTCTCATGTTTTTTGCGGCACCTGAACTACACGAGAGAATTGCTAGTGCCCTGCAACTCAGGAAGGTTGATTTCAATATACAGTACCAGGGGTCAAGTATCATATATGTCGGTGACTGATCCACAGGCATTTAGTCCTGAACGTTTGTGGTTTGAGTTTCACACTGCACTGAATCACTCATAGTAAACGTAACTTTACCATCTTGACATCCCTGAACTAACCGTGCAGGCTGGAATTCACTGGTTCAGTACGTTAAAAATCAAGCCAAAAAGTTCATCGACAGTATGCTCTGGGAGTTAATCCCTATGAGATATTCAGCGTTTCCCGGATAATCGTATTGTAATTGATCCAGCAATCCCCAGTGAGAATTGCGTTTTCATCCATGTCTTAAATCCTAAGATTCCAGAAATTACATAAGCATTATTTGAAGCCATTACGATTTTCTTTATCTCCTATCTTTACAGCAAATGCTGGGTGAATTTCAAGGAAATACAGATCGATACTTCATAGTTTTTATCCCTATTCCTTCTTCTTACAGCTTAAGTCAGTTCAGTATATGACAATTTGCGCAGTTAAAAGATGCGCAGGAAAACAAAAAATAGGTGAAAACATGAATAGAAAAATAATGATATTGATGGTGGCAGTCGTCGCTACAGTCCTACCAGCAGTGGCTGTGGCAGACGTGATGATAACCGGTTCGGTGCAGGGCGTCGGACACCAGATACCCGACCAGTTCTATCTGCAGCCGGGAAGCAATTATGCGGCAGCGCATAACATAACTGGCTTTACCTGGACAGGCAGCGCAGTTAACGAGAGCGAAGATCTTGGAAACCTTACACTTGGATACATGTCTAACGAAACAATATACGAGATAAATGTCCTTGACATAAACTTCACAAGTGCAGCATACGGAAACTTCTACATGAACGTTTCAATCCCCGGGTCTTTCTCAAATAACACCTTTGCAGCGGACTCATACATGTATGTCAGCAACGCACCATTCACATTCGTGACAGGTGGAGTTACTTCAACAGGAAACATGTCTGCAGTTGATCTACACGCAGCAGGAACCCAGGACCTTGCATTTAACAATGTAAACAACAGCACAACACTTTACGTTGCATTTGTACTTGGAGCTGGACCAGCTAACGATATGGGATCATTCAACATAGCAATGAGCTTCGTATCTTAAAAACAATCGGGAATTCAATTCCCACACAATTTATTTTTTTAATTTTTAAATACATTTCTTAGGAAGTCATTCATTTCCAAAATAGTATATTGAGTTAATTTCATTCACGTGATTTGATCTTTATCAGTAGATCTGGAATATCCAAATTTTTCTCAAATTATGTGTAATTCTTTAACTGTTGAAACATTACCATTCAATTCTCAGCTCGTGGATTGTATCTGGAAAAAGATGTAATGGGTTAGTGAGAATTAATTAGCCTTATTGGGTTATCCCACCAAGATTTTAGGTATTTGATAGGCATACACTAGGGTGGTTGAATGGTATGGGTACGCTCTTTTTACAATCTGGAACCCAAAATGAGGGTAAACACGTCTTAAAAACATAAAGCCATTTAAAGTTCACCCGATCATTTTGAAAAACAACCATGCTCCTTACACAGTATTGTTTCATGTTTGAACCTCAATTAAGCAAATCTAAAGGATGTTTGATTTTAGCTTCTATGTAAATTCATTGACTTCAGATTTATCGATCTATATCAGGAAAGGTGCCATCCTCTCCCATGAATCCCCACACTTCAAGGATGAATTTGAGCATCTTCGTGATGTTGGATTCACATTGATACTAGGGCTCTCTGGTCTTCATGCTAAGCTATCTGATTAGATTGCACTAGCACTTACTAAGAGAATGCTTTCAGGCTTCATTCCTTTCTGTCTACCAGCTCACAAAACAGTGTCCTGGGAGTGAGAATAAGATTACGTCTGCTTTCTTTTCCTATCCTGCGAAAAGGGAATTTAACATCAAAATGTTAGGTGAAATAGCTCAAACACAGGTGCAGGGACAAATCTGCCATTGACTCCATTCAAGAGATGTTAAGAGTTACGGTAATAAGTACATTCCAAATCTATTGGGTATATCCTCCATTATCGACATTACTCAAAATCTTTCACATTTTAAATAATGGTTTGGCCGGTCATAGTGCACGAATAGATCATGATCCGCAGCGCTAAAACCCCGTTAAATACTGCATTTACGATGTTATCAGAAAAATGTATTTTCTATTCATATTGCAAATTGATATCCAATCTTCTCCTATATTAAATTATCACATAGGATTATATTTTGTGCAATAGAAAAGATGCACAGAAAAAGAAATAGGTGAAAACATGAATAGAAAAATAATGATATTGATGGTGGCAGTCGTCGCTACAGTCCTACCAGCAGTGGCTGTGGCAGACGTGATGATAACCGGTTCGGTTCAGGGAGTTGGACATCAGATCCCAGACCAGTTTATGGTCCAACCAGGAAGCAACTACGCACAGGCACATTCGTTAGCAGGGTTCACATGGACCTCAAGCGCAGTGAATGAGAGCGAAGACCTTGGAATGATCTCCATGGGTTTCATGTCAAATGAGACTATATACGAGATAAATGTCCTTGATATAAACTTCTCAAGCGCAGCATATGGAAACTTCTATATCAACGTCTCAGTCCCAGGATCCTTATCCCAGCACACATTCCCTGACAACACATACCTGTACTTCAGCACATCCCCGTTCACATTCGGAGTTGGCCAGGTTGAGTCAGCAGGACATGTCTCATCAGTGGATCTACACATAGAAGGAACAACAACCCTTGAATTCCCACATGTCAACAACAGCACAACCGTATACGTGGCATTCAACATGGGAGCAGGACCAGCCAACGACGTTGGATCATTCAACATTGCCATGAGCTACGTCTCTTAAACGGATGAATAAAATCATCCAATCCATACTTAAAAATTTTTAATTATTTTTTATTTTATACATTTTTCTTGTGTTACTCAATTTTGAGCAATATTATTGAAAAAAATACGGTGATATTTCTTTCCAAAAACATGAAAATTGCCGATTTACTTGCAAGCTACAGGCAACAGCGTGACATTCTATGACATTTTTACTGGTCTGCCTATTACTGCAGTGAGTGATTATTATAGCTTTTATACGGTATTTTTCTTACTCATAAGAGAAAATCATTTGAGTTCACATGGCTAATTTCTAGGAATAACCTGAAAAATGATGGAATTGTACCTATACTTGAAGAATATGCACCATTATTCCCTATTTTCGATATGTAATCGTTCTTCTGGCAGCTTAAGTCAATGCCACATATAAGATATTGCGCAGTTAAAAGATGCGCAGGAAAACAAAAAAATAGGTGAAAACATGAATAGAAAAATAATGATATTGATGGTGGCAGTCGTCGCTACAGTCCTACCAGCAGTGGCTGTGGCAGACGTGATGATGAACGGCTCGGTTCAAGGGCTGGGTAATCAGGTTCCAGATCAGTTTTTTGTAACGACTGGAGCGAACTATACTCAGGCCAACCAGACCTACGGTCTTGGCTGGGTCGCTGGAAATGACGGCACAGGTGTCCTTTCAGTTGGATACATGCCTGGAGAAGCAATATATGAAGCAAATGTACTTAACGTTGGATTTACAAGCACAACACCCGGAACATTCTATGTCAACATAACATCAAATGCATCCTTCCCTGCTGGATCATACATGTACCTCTCAACAAGCTCATTCGTACAGGCTTCAAACGGTACTCTTATATCATCTGATGGTGCATCAATACAGACAGTCAGTCTTACAAGCATATCCCCAAGCACAGCATCATTCAGTGGAGTCAACAGCAGCACAACAATATACGTTTCAGTCTCTATGGGTCCAGGACCAGCCTCAAGCGTTGGTGCCTTCAACATGGAAATGACATTCGTATCGTAAAAAACCGATAGCTTAAAAATTCCAAAATTTTATTTTTTTGATTTCAATTAATTTCAAGTTTTTTGTATTATTGTAAAAATCCCAGAATTTTACCTTCAAACCATTTTCCCTATTGAAAACAATGGGTTCGCGCCAATTTAGCGCTGAGAGTTGATAATTAAACTTATTGAAACTACCGTATGGATTAATGCTCTATATCATCACTCTATATTTTATTTTCATACTTTTTATAATATCAAGTGTTGTTTTTATATTAGCGTAATTAAAAGTGCGCTAGAAAAATAGGTGAAAACATGAATAGAAAAATAATGATATTGATGGTGGCAGTCGTCGCTACAGTCCTACCAGCAGTGGCTGTGGCAGACGTGATGATAACGGGCAGTGTGTCAGTGCTTGGCACAAATGTTCAAGATAGCTTTTACCTGACGGAGGGACCGAATTATGCAGTTGCAAATCAAACGGGAGTGTTTGGTTTTATTCAAGCTCCCAACGGAGTCGCTTCAATGGGAACGATAGACCTTGAAGGAATGTCAAACCTGAGTGTTTCAATGATAAATGTACTGGAATTCCATTATGATCTAAATGCTCCAGGGGTAGTTTATCTAAATATAACATCAACTGATTTTCCAAGCAACAGCTACGTGGCATTCAATTCTTCGTTAATGACGACTGAGTTTGGACCTACATACCCTTCGAACAGCTTCCCACTTTCGACAACCGGGAATTATACCATAAACGTTAACAGCGCCCCTAGTTCGGGTATTTATTACATTGGTTTCTATCTCCCTGCGGGCACATACAGTGGACTCTCCTTGTCACTTTCTATGACATACGTGCCTTCAAACGCGCCTTCTTAAATATGGTCGAATTGTACACTTAAATTTTATTTTTATTTTTTTTACATTATTTTTTAAACTACGATTCACAGGAAGATGTTATGAACCTATGTTTACCCCTTCTAACACTACAAATTCAAGCTAGTGCTTACATGATTAAATCACCGATATTTATATACAGCTCTGTCATGGCATATTATGCCAAGGAAAGCTGAAGCCATAATATTGCCGGATAAAGAGAGAGAAGCACTGGAAAAGCTCAGTAGAGGACAGAAGACAGAGAAAAGACTTGTGTTCAGATCTTCCATTATTCTTGCATGTTCATCCGGAAAGATGATCAAGGACATAGCATCTGAACTTCACACGAGACCCAATACAGTCATACAGTGGAGAGATCGTTATCTGAGGAACGGTTTGAAGGGACTTTACGATGAACAGAGAACCGGAAAGCCAAAGAAATATCCGGAAGATCTCAAGATCCAGATAGTGAAGCTCATAGAGACCGATCCTCCACTGGGTCACGCAACATGGAATGGCCCACTCATAGCTGAGAAGCTTAACGTATCTGACGATACCATATGGAAGATACTCAGGGATGAGGGCATCCAGTTACAGAGACACAGATCATGGTGTGTATCCACGGATCCGGAATTCACCACTAAGTCTGTGGATGTTATCGGCCTGTACATGGATCCGCCGGATAATGCAGTGGTCATATCTGTGGACGAGAAACCTGGAGTGCAGGCTCTGGAAAGACCAACAGGTTACGTGAAGACCAGTAGCAAGAAGGTTGTTAAAGCCTTGAAATCAACGTACAGGAGAAACGGTACACTGAACCTCTTCGCAGCATTGGATGTAATGACAGGCATGGTGAATCCAAAGACTACAAAGACAAAGAAGAGAGTTGACTTTCTTGCGTTCATGGATGAGGTACTTCGCGATATGCCTGAAAAGAATGCGAAGAATCAGGAGGTCAAGGAGATACATGTGATCCTGGATAACTATTGCACACACAAAAGATGCGATGAGTGGTTATCAGAACATCCCAATGTTAAATTTCATTATACGCCAACTTCGGCAAGCTGGTTAAACATGGTGGAGATATTCTTCTCCATACTTTCAAGAGAAACACTTAAAGGTGCAAGTTTCAGGAGTATTGATGCACTTTCAGAAGCCATAATAGCGTTTGTAAATGAACATAACAGTAAAGCAAAACCGTTCATATGGAAGAAAAGAGAGGTTAAGGGATCACAACTGAGAAATACTATTGGGAACTTAGTCAATTAAGCACTAGAACACTGTTTTCCTGATTTTCCATACAATCTTGGTGCTTTAATCGCAATGAGTTTCTCACTACTTTTGCTATCCTCAATCTTTTAGCAAAAGCTGAAAGTGATGCAATATCTATGCAGGTATAGTGATATAAGTAGGCAAAGTTAGGTATAGACAGTGAGACCGTGTGCTTTTGTTGACAAATAAAATTGAAAAATATGTCAAGTAACCGGTAATTTCTTGGCGTGGTTAAAGACTTACGTCTATGGATTATTTATCTATATTGCTGCTCTATATTTTATTTTCTTACTCTTTATAATACTGGTGGGGGAATTACAAATTGCGCAGTTAAAAGATGCGCAGGAAAACAAAAAAAGGTGAAAACATGAATAGAAAAATAATGATATTGATGGTGGCAGTCGTCGCTACAGTCCTACCAGCAGTGGCTGTGGCAGACGTGATGATAACTGGTTATGTCAACGGAGCGGGAGTGCAGGCTTCTGACGCATTTGTGGTACAGCCTGGAAGTAACTATGCCAGTGCAAATGCTTCAGCAGGCTTTGGATGGCACGCGAACAAACTGAGTGAAAGTGAAATACTGGGAACAATTTACCTTGGAGTAATGTCGAACGAGACAATATATGAAATAAATGTTCTTGACATCAACTTTACATCAAGTGGATACTTCAATCTTACAGTAAACGTACCGACCATCCTTCCAGGGTCTGGGACTGGTGGTTCTGCATTCCCATCGAGTTCAGAAATATATTTCAGCACAACTGCGTTCACCTTTTCAAATGGTGCAATCTCACCTACATCAAGTTCAATGGAAGCATCTTTGGCATCTGGTGGAAGTACAACAATAAACTTCCACCATGTCACCTCTGGGACAACAATATATGTAGCCTTTGAAGTTGGTGCTGGACCATATTCAAATGCTTCGTTTAGTCTTTCTGGGAACTTCGCCAGTTAAATAAATCTCCAAATTTTTTTTATTAATTTTTACATTACGCCCTAAAATCTCAATTTTTTGAAGCATTTTGACTTACTGTACTTTTCAATTTAATATAAAAGTACTTCAATTGTGAACTTGTATGAATTCTGGGGTATGTTCCGCTGCTTCAGTTGATTTGGCACACATTTTGACCTAATACATCGACATCAAGTTAAACTTCTCAGAAACATCAACCCAAAAAGGCGGAACTATCAGATGTCCGGGGAAACTTTACTCACGCCAAAGAAAGTCATTATATTTATTCATGTCACAATATCGGATAAAGAACCAAATTTATTATACCACACAAAAGTGGGAGGGGCCCTTTACATTAATGTTTCAAAGCTGAAATATGAAGTTTAAATTCATGTCGGAACTTCATTCGCAACAGTTCCCAACCCAAGCAATACTTCCCTGTCCGAAAGGCTTCCTATGCATTTTCCCTTACTGTCCACAATGGCAAGAATATCAACATTATTCTCTTTCAATATTCTTAACGCATCTGCAACGTCCCTGTTCTCTTCAACTGATATCACCTTTTCCAGGTGAACATGTCTCATCGTCATAATTCCCACAGTCCCCGCTGGAAGGAGGAGAAGATCAACAACATTTGCTATTCCAACAGGATGCTTGTCGTTATCCACTATTACGGCAGAGGGAGTGTGTTTTGACATAAGGCCATCTATTACAACCCTTACAGTATCGTCAAGGCTGTAAACTGCTTCAATAGTGTTTACTGTTTTATCATTCACACTGAGATTCTCCAGGTTCTGTGCCACTATCTGTCCCTCCTTTGATATGTCAAGTTCATACGGTGCCTTTGTAACGATGCCCTTGACCTCTGAAAGAACAAACCCTATGACAATCCATACGAGAAAGATAGTTGTATAGGCACTTACAGCGGAATATGCAGAGTAAATCATGACAATGGAACTTATAATTGCCCCAGTTATTGCAAGTATGAACTCATCATAATCCATGATCCTTTTTAAAAGTGCATCTTTTGCCTTCAGGGCGAGTCGTCTTCCTCTCCTAAATCCAATGCGTATGAGGGAAAAGTTGGCACTTATATGTATGAAAAGGCCCCCCAGGGCTGAAATGGTACCAAGTATGATAAAACCTGTTTCAGAAGAGACGTAGCCCAGAATGATCAGTGGAAGCATAATCATGACAAGGGAGGTGAATATTATGGCGATAAGTGGTGTATTTCTTCTATCCTTTTTCCCGAATAATCTTGGAAATGAACCATCCACACCCATTCTGAAAATAGTTCTTGAAGCTGCGGAACCAAAGGAAAGGAAGGCAAGTATTGCATCATTTATTGTTGCTATGGCAACCGCATAGTAAAAATAAATGCCATACCCTCTAAAGTCGTTCCTTAAAATGCTTATTATTGGCAATTTGTCAGCGACCGGTATGATAAGATGTGTCTGAAGAATAAGATTTGCGAATGCATATATCATCAGCGTTGCTAGTATTCCTCCTGTAAGTATGACTGTAACCACGCTTCTGCCAACATCCTTCTTTGGATTTTTCACTTCTCCCGAAACTGGAGCTATGGATCCATAACCTGTGGGTATGCCCATTGCAAAAAGTATGCCCAGAAAGAGATCAGCAGGGGTAATGGGGTATATTTGAGGGTTTGGGAAATATGCAGCACCCTTTGTAACAACAAACGATACAACTATTATCGCAATCATTATTGAAATTTCAATTGCAACCGCATAAAGCGCATAACTGGAAGATAATCTTATACCAATTACAAGAAATGTAACCGAAGGAACCACTATTATGGCTAGTGCAAGAAAGACCGGAATTCCGAACACAAGATGCAGGATGTAGACTGCACCCATGACATAAGCGGTACCATATAGAACCGAATAGAATATGTACATCCAGCCAGTGTCAAACCCAATTCTTGCGGACAGGGCCTGGAAGGCATAGGTGTAATACCCTCCTGAAGAGGAAAACCTCCGCGAAAGTCTCGTGACAGAGAGACCATTCACCAGCACAAGCAGAGTTCCTATAACCATAACAAGAGGTGCATCGTAACCGGCAAGAGTGATGGCAAACGCACCATATGTCAGTATACTGAGGAGGGGGGACATACCCCCGAATGATAGGAAGAATAGATCCCTGAAACCGAGGCTTCTTGCCAGTTCTCCTCTGGATGTGGATTGTTCGGACATAATATCCCTCTAATTTTCCTTATGATATGAACCTTGTTATGAGTATCGGCATTTCATGCATTTACTCAAAATGGTTCATGGGAATTACTCTCTTTTAAATTATTCCAAGGATGCCTATCAAAATCGTTTTGTTTCTATTTTTCACAGGGGATAAAGTCCGCTTCTGCCTCTATCTGATTTAACATTACAGAAGGAAAGATGACCAGGAAAGATCCGACATTCCAGGATGAAGGTATGTCAGCATTAATCTTGTATATTTTCTTCAGGAACTCCACAATATTATTAATGCAAACAAATCTCAAATACAATCCCTTTTATTTCCAGTGGATATGTGTGTTAATGCCATTTAAATACAGGAACAGGCAGGTTTCAGTAATTGCACACAGAGGCGGAGGAGAACTCTTCAAGGAAAACACGCTGTCAGCTTTCAGAAGTGTTCAGGACATGGGTGTAGATGCTGTTGAATGCGATGTGCAGGTGACAAAGGATGGGAAACTCGCGGTGATCCATGATGCAGACCTCAGAAGAGTTGCAGGCATTAACAGCAGAGTTGATGAATTGACAGGCAACGAGATTCAAAAGGTGAAACTGCTTAATAATGAGACAATACCAATGCTTGAGGATGTTTTTCATCAGGTAAGCATTCCTCTTGTAATAGAGCTTAAATCTATAGAAACTGTGAAATCCCTATCATCCATGTTTCTTGAAAATAGGAATCTGCAGGATAGGTGCTTCATAATTTCGTTTTTCCATGAAGCACTGTACATTATGAAACGGCAATTTCCGGGGCTTAAATGTGGATCTCTACTTGCAGGATTTCCACTGGATCCTGTAACAATGGTAAGGCAGTGTGGATGTGATACAATATCCCTCTATTTTGAAGGGATTACCCGGGAATATGTTGATAAGTGTCACATGGGGGGTATATATGTCGGCGTATGGTCTCCGAATGAGAAGACTCATATACTTGATTCCCTGAATGCCGGTGTCGATGCCATTGGATCTGACAGACCAGATCTGGTCATTTCATTAATCAGAGAATCCGAATAAATAGCTTAAGAGCTCAGCTCTTCAAGCGTTTTTCCTGCAGTTTCTTTTCCAAGCCAGATTGTAAATATAAGGCCAAGCGCAGAAATAGCAGCCAGGAAAATTAATCCAGAACCTATACCATATGCATCATTCACAAATGCAAATGAAAATATTCCAAAGAGTGCACCAATTCTGCTAATGGATGTTCCGAATCCCTGGGCGGTGGACCTGATCTCGGTTGGAAATAGCTCCTGTGGGTATATGGAACTTGTGATTCCAGGACCAAGCTCCTGAGATATCTCGAATATTACGAATAGCGGGACTATGAGGAGTATAACCGGAAAATAGTCAAAAACCAGGGCGGATAAAACAAGTGTGACCACCATACCGGCGAATCCAAAAGCTGTCAGGTTCTTTCTGCCGGTTTTTTCTATGTATATTATGGCTATAACTGCCCCGATTATGGCAAGAAGAGCTATAATTGTAGCATATCCAGAAGCTGTGTCTCTGGATATTCCCATACTGTAAAGAATGGATGGTCCGTAAAGAGCGATTGCATAAGTGACTGCATCAAGTGCAAACCAGAAAACGCAAATGAAAATGGTGGCAGCAATGTATTTTTTCCCGAAAAGCACTCCTATCCTTGTCCTCTTTGAACTTTCAAGCTGAGTAATCCCTGAGCTTGGATTTATCTGCCTCATGTTTTCAACCGCCATCCTGTTTTCACCCTTACTGGCAAGCCATCTGGGTGACTCCGGTATACTGTGCCTGAGAACAAGTATAACCACAGCAGGTATGATACCAATAAGAAACATGTATCTCCATGAAGAAGGTCCCAGTGGTATCAGGAGAGTTCCCATGCCATACGATGCAAATGCCCCTATAAACCAGGCAGCGCCCGCAACACTGAGCAATCTTCCTCTCTGTTTGACAGGTGAAAACTCCGATATTATGGTTGGACTTATTGCGTAATCAGCTCCAATGGCAACTCCAAGCAGAAGTCTGAATACCAGAAGCTGGGTATAACTGGTTGAAACTGCAGTAAGGACGGTAAATATTATAAAAAGCAACATATCCCAGAGATAAATGTACCTTCTTCCCTTCAGATCCGTAAGATAACCAATTGTTACACCACCCAGAACCATTCCCAGAAGGGTGGAACCCAAAAGCAATGTTACCTCTGTAGTAGAAAGCAAAAATTCAGATTGAAGTATGAGAATGGCCACAGAAATTATTGAAATATCATAACCGTCAAGAAAGCTTCCCCCAGAGGAGAGAGCCGTTATCCTTAGGTGAATCTTCTTTACTCTGGAATCGTCAAGTGTTTGAAACATACCATGTTATAACGGATTGAACCGTCTAAAGGTTTGCATTGTATTCTATATATTATTATATTGATATTTTTCCAGAAATTGTTTAATTCCATAATTATTTATATCATTGTTTACTGTATAAATATGGAAGAAGAATCATTAATTGAGAGTTTTTTGAAAGCACTGGAAGGAGCTAAAGGTTCTGTAGAGTTTGTATTCACGGATATCAGCATAAAGATGCCGGGCATGAACGCAAACATGGTTATAAACGGAAAACTTGACGTAACGGCGATGCCGGTACATGAAAAGCCAAAACAGTAAGGGCAAGCTTCATCTCGTTTCAAACCTTCTTAACTCTGGTTCAGTTTTGGTTAATTTAAACCGTGAGGAATTTGCCAGGGTCGATATTTCCAGGGGAAACGTTGATGTATTCGTCGTTAACGACCAGCAGGCAAAACAAATTGCAAAAAACCTGCCACATCCATTGAAGAAGATGAAGACAATACATCTCCTGTCGAGAATAGCTGCCAGGACTGGTGTAACCATAAGTGTCACGGACGAGAACGGTCTCGTCTTGAGGTTTGGAAATGGCGTTCATACCATTATGGGAAACTTTGAAGTGAAACTTTTCAAGATAAGAAAATACTTGTAGAAATGATATAAATCTATGTCGAATCAGTTTTTAATTGATTTGCCGCCCTGCCTTCCATAATTTTTATCCTATCGTTTATGGTTTCAACTGTTACAATTATCTCAGCTGGATCAGGTCCCGATTCCCTGAATTTCGACAACTTTTCGGCAAGAATGGTGAATATATTTGGTGCCTGCATGTATGTGACGATTGAATCCTTCTGCTCTGCAATATTCTCAAATTCCTTCATCAGATCGGATAAAAGATATGAGTCCTCCCGGAGCTTAAGCAGTTCGTCCCTGGGAAGGCGTTTACCCGTAATATTTGAATCCTCATCGTGATTCAGAAGGAAATTATCCAGCATTTGCAGTATCTTCTTTCTGGACTCCTCCTCCGTAAGATCCCTGAACATGGGAAGCTTGTTTAAAAGGGAAATGCTTCCATAAGATATCCTGTCATTCCTCACTATGTCGTCGAATGCTTTTGATATGGCTGCTGTTTCGGTCATCCCCTCAAGTTTCAGTTGAAGTATCTTCCCCTTATTTTCGGCGTCCCCAAGCAGATAACCCATTCTTCTTATGGTCTGTTCAGATTTTCCTATCTTGATTGCGAGAGAGCTTAACTTGGATTCAAGATCAATAATCTCATCAACAAGATCATTTCTTATCCTTTCATGTCTCTCCTTTTCGGATTTGACTGATTCCAGCTGGGAACGCATTTCCTGTTTCTGGTTGTAGTATTCAATAAATTCATTAATGGCACCGAAATCGTTATCTTGCGGGAATGACAGATTGTCATCGGGAGATACAGCTTCCATTCTGTTCCCATTTTTCCTGATTTTTCCCGCAGTATCTATAATTGCCTTAACCTGATCAATATTCAGGTTAAGTTCTGAAAGGTTTCTGGCAAGTGTCATAACATTTGAATCTACTGGTTGTTCCTCCGTACCATTTGCATGAACTCCTGTCTTATGAACGGAATCTGTCTGTTGTTTATGTTTTTCCTCACCGGTCTGCGATCTTTCAAGGATATCCTCCATTTTATCGCCCTGTGAAGGTCTTTTTTGAGAATCGTTTATTATTCTGGTTACTGTTGAGATTGAAACCTCAAATGTCCTGGAAATTTCAGATTTCTTTATCCCGGATCTGAAGCTTTCAAGTATCTTCCTCTTTTCATCATCAGATATTCGTTTAACCAAATAGCATCACTCTGAATATTTCTATACCCCTCTATATGTGTTAATGTATATAATAAGATAATGACCTGTGCATGAAATAAATTTCGCCTTATGCTTAAATGAGGTTGATTGCTGATCACAGAAAAAAATTAGAGATTTCGTTTATTCAATCTCTTCAAGGTCTTTCATTCTACCACTCCTCTGTTGATTTTCAGACCACAGATCATATGGATATGTGACATACAGTCTGCTTGCTTCGTCAAGTTCTGCCATTTCACTCTTTGTTAATTTCCACCCAAGGGAGCCAAGGTTGTCCATAAGATGATCCATGGTTCTAACACCAATTATTGGGGAGGTTACACCCTTTTTCGAAAGAAGCCAGTTAAGTGCCACCTGCGAATTTGTCTTTTCTACCTTCCTGGCTACATTGGAAAGAGTGGTCACAACACTCCATGTGAACTGGTTATTGTTAAGTTCCCATGGTGTTTTCCTTCCCGATTTGTAAGCATCCCCAAGTCTCGTACCTTCAGGCGGCGATTGCATATCACTGGTGTACTTTCCGCTGAGCACACCGCTCTTAAGCGGGCTCCATGGTAGTATGGCAACATCTTCGTTTACTGCCATAGGTATGATCTCATTTTCAGTTGACCTGGAAAGCAAATTATATTGAGGTTGCAGACTCACAAACTTCTCCAGTCCACGTTCTCTGCTCACACCGAGAGCTTTTTCAAACTGCCATGCCCTCAAATTGCTAGCTCCAATATATCTGACGATACCAGAATCCACAAGTCCAGTAAGAGTGGCAAGTGTCTCCTCCAGGGGAGTAACTGGGTCCCACGTATGAACCTGCAGAAGGTCGATGTAGTCTGTTTTCAATCTCTTCAGGCTTTCATCTACTGATTTCAATATGTGTTTTCTTCCAAGTCCTATTGAATTCTTTGATTTTCCACTTTGAAATCTTACCTTGGTTGCTATTACATAATCATCCCTGTCATGTTCAGAAAGCCAGTTACCCAGTATCTCTTCTGATTTACCTCCGGTATAAACGTTTGCAGTATCGAAAAAAATTCCACCCTCTTCAGAAAATCTGTCCATAATTTTCTTCGCTTCAGGTTCGCTCGTCTGTCCACCAAAGGTCATTGTTCCAAGGCAGAGCTCACTTATCAGTGTACCCGTGTTTCCAAGTTTTCTATATTCCATGACATACAATAGCACCGTAAGATAGAAGGATTTCGATTGTAATTAACAAGCTCTGATCTTTTACAGATGAAATACTTCTAAAACAGGGAATTTCTCTTTCATCGTAAGAATATTTCTACAACGGAGGAATATGAACTCACTTTTCACAAGACAAGAAATGAAACTGAACCCTTTCGTAATCATATGTCAGGAATGAATCCGGCCACTGGTAAATAGAAGTGAAAATAGTTGGATAAGCATATTCCTCTACGCATACCAGCATTCGTACAGTCAGATTACTCGGCGTGAATGACCAAACACCTTCAGGCAGAAATAAATTCAGATCAATAGGGATCCCGCCAGCAATCCTTGAAGTGGTAATATCCCAGCGAAACTGCGCAAAAGGTTCACGCATAAACTACTAATCCATTCAAAACAAAAAAATGTGAAGAACTAGAAAAATATGGGAAACCTTATTTATGCATTAATGCATTGTTTTAAAAGTAAAAGCTGGTGTAGAATTTATGGAAAAAGGACTTGAGATATCATTCCAACTTAAAAATGACAGAGAAGGGCAGGAGACGGT